>CAYFSA010000031.1:0-13686 GCA_964345605.1 uncultured Ectothiorhodospiraceae bacterium | reverse complement strand
AGCAGCCTACAGGCCAACTTCTTTGCTCACGCGCCGATAGATTTGCCGCACGGGGATTGCCAAGCCAACCGAGCTTAGCGGCAAGCTGTCTTCGGCATAATAAGACGCCGGGCGCCAGGCATGACTGCGCCGAAACAAGCGGACCCATGGCATTTCCTGAGCGATCACGACGTAATCGCGCAAGCTCGGGATACGGGTGTAATTGGTAAATTTTTCCTGCAGATCGATACGTTCCGTAGCCGGCGACAGGACTTCGACAATCAGGACGGGATTTTCCCGGGCATACGGATCCCCCGTATTCTCGCCGCAGGCCGCCATGATGTCGGGATAATAGGCGAATTGGTGGCCGTCGTAGTCCCCCTTGACCTTCATATCGGCCTGCCACACGCGGCAATTAACGCTTAGCCCGTTTTCTATCGCCGCCGCCAGGCTCATTGCGATCGTATTATGCGTTTCGCTCGCGCCCGCCATGGCATACACCTGGCCGTCGACGTATTCGCTGCGTAGGCTAACGTCACGTTCCGCGGCCAGATAATCCGCAAAAAGGATGGGTTTGTATTGCCTTGCTGCGGGCATCGCGGCCTCCACGCCTAGCGTGATGTTTCAATGCCGACCGGCTGTGCGAAATACGCCGCCAGAAACGCATCGAAGGACTGCTCATCGCCGGCCTCGATCGCGGCCTGACTTTGCCGGGACTCGGCAGCTAGGCGCTGCAGTTCGGCCAAGCGTTCCGGTGCGAGGCGGCGCTCGCGGAAATACTGTTCATGCTCGCGCGAGAGCCGCAGGCCAAAGGCGTTATGGCCCTCATCATGGGCGCGCATGGCGGCCAGCACCAAGGACGAGGGGGTTAACCGTACATCCCAGAGCTTGGCTTTCTGTTCCAGCAGGGCTTCGGTATAGTCGGCCTGGGTACGGCCTTGGTCGAGCACTTCGCAAAACGGCTCCATGCGCTCCATGATCTCGGCGGCCCAGGCAGCCAGTTCCACCGATTGGCCATCCCGCTGCAGCATCAGGCGAGGACAGCGGCCGCGGGCACAGACCGTCTGCTGATTGTAATCGATCTCGCCGCGTTCTTCCGGATGCAGCCGCGGGCTATCGTGGAACAGGCAGTACAGCATGAAGGCTTCCAGAAAGCGAAGCTGATGGGCATCGACCCCGAGCGGCACGAAGGGGTTGAGATCCAGCGAGCGCAGCTCGACATAGCGCACCCCCCGCTGCCACAGGGCCTGGGTTGGCTTTTCCAGCCCCGCCGCCGGCTGCTTCGGCCGCACCGTGGCATAATACTCGTTTTCCAGCTGCAGGATATTGGGGTTGAGCTGGCGGTAAGTGCCGTCGACCTTCACCCCCAGGGCCTCGTATTCAGCATAGGGCGTCTCGGTCGCCCGGGACAGGCTGGCCACATACGCCGCCAGCGAATCGTAGGAGACATGCAGGCCGTGCTTGTTTTCCAGGGAGTTGTGATAGCCGCGGTTGCTCATCCGCAGCGAGGCGGCGCAGGGGGCATAAAGCGTGGTGCGGTCGTACTCCTCCAGATCGGTTTCCTGGCCCTTGAAGAAATTCCGGCAGCCGGCCGGCGAGGCCCCGAACAAATACATCGGCAGCCAGCTAAAGCGCTGCAGATTGCGGATCATGGCAAAATAGTTGGCGTCGATAAACGCCTGCAGGTCACCCTTATGGCCTTCCTGGGCCTGATAAACCGGCCACAGATCGCTGCCTACGGAAAAATTGAAATGCACGCCGGCAATCACCTGCATCATGCGCCCATACCGATAGCCGAGGCCCTGGCGATAGATATGCTTCATGAGCCCGATATTGGAATGGCCGTATTCGGCGATCCGAATCCCGCATTCGGGGGTACAAATACAGGGCATGCTGGCTGCCCACAATAGCTCTTCGCCGATATGCTGCTGCACAAAGGTCTGCAGGTCGGCCAGGTAAGCCAGCAGCGACTCGATATCGCCCATGGGGGGAGTGACCAATTCCAGCAGGGACTCGGAGTAATCCGTCGTGATCTGCGAATGCGCGAGGGCCGAGCCCAGTGCCTCGGGATGATCCGATTGGCTCAGACAACCCCGCGGCGATATCCGTAAATTCTCCTTTTCTAGCCCCACTCGGTTGTGGCGCAGCAGCGCCTGCTGGCGGCTGTTGATCAGGCGATTGAGTCGATCTTCGGCGCGTACTAGCAAGGGTTCAGCCTTTCGTTGCAAGTTGGATTGAGTCGTGGTTGGCAGATGACTGGCATCCAAGCCATGCGCAGTTTAGCATTACTGATCGGATCCGGAATTGCCGCCAGTCCATGCCTTGGATCACCCGCGGCAAGCATGAGGGGCGCAGGATTCGGCTTGTAAGCGGCCAATGGTGCCTGCTTTAACCGACTGCGGCGCTGCTTGATTGTTCATTTTTCCGAGCCAGTTGCTCGGCCCGATCGGAGTTTGCTCGATGCCTGATGCCAGTGAATTTTTGCCGCTTGCTATCGCGGTGCTGACGGTCTCCGACACCCGACGTGAGGCGGATGACCGCTCCGGTCGACTGCTGGCCGAGCGGCTGCAGCAAGCCGGCCATCGCCTGGCGGACAAGGCCCTGGTGAGCGACGACATTTATGCCATTCGCGCCCTGATCTCCCGATGGATCGCCGACCCGGCCATCGAGGTCGTGCTGACCACCGGTGGCACCGGCATCACCGGTCGCGATGGCACGCCGGAAGCCATTCGGCCCTTGCTGGACAAGGAGCTGCCCGGCTTCGGCGAGCTGTTTCGCCGGCGCTCGTTCGACGACATCGGCAGCGCGGCCTTGCAATCCCGGGCACTGCTCGGGCTCGCCAACGCCACCTACCTGTTTTGTTTGCCCGGCTCCACCGGCGCCTGTCGGGATGCCTGGGATCATTTGATTGAGCAGCAGCTCGATCAGCGTACCCAGCCGTGTAATCTGGCGATGCTTGTGCCCCGGCTTGGCGAGACGGGGCCGGGCGCTTAAGCTTCATCATCGCCGAAGGGTGCCAAATCCTCCCAGCGTGTTGCTTCATGCGTGCCGCAGCTGTCTCCTGCCGGGGCGTCGCCCGTGGTTGTCTCGCTCGCCAAACGGGTTTGCGGGATAGCCGCTGTGTCCCCGGATTCCAGCAAGCGCAGGGCCGCCACTTCGGTTGCTGCGGTGGTTTGGGCAGCCGTGCCCGGCTGCCCGGCTGCAGTGTTCGAGTCTGGCGTCACAGGGCCTGAATTGGCTGGATCGTTCGTTGTGAGCGGCGTCCCGGGCTCGTCGCCTGCTTCGGCTTCGGCCGCTTCCGTCTCGGCCAGCAGGGCCAGTTCGGGGTCGATTGCCTGCGTCGCCTCGCTGTGGCCTGTATCGGTGTTTTCCAAATCCGGCAACGGCGGCAGCTCGGCGACGCTGGCCAGGTTGAAATAATCGAGGAACTGCCGGGTCGTGCCGAGCAAGGCGGGCCGGCCGGGCACATCCTTATGGCCGACCACTTGCACCCATTCGCGCTCGATCAGGGTGCGCACGATTTGACTACTGACACTGACCCCGCGGATGTCCTCGATCTCGGCCCGCGTGATCGGCTGCCGATAAGCGATCAGGGCCATGGTTTCCAGCAAGGCGCGGGAATAGCGCGGCGGCTTTGCCTCCCATAAACGCCCGATCCAAGGGGTCAGCTCGGCTCGCACCTGGAAGCGAAAGCCGCTGGCGACCTCTTTGAGTTCGATGCCGCGCCCGGCGTAATCACCGGCCAGGGCTTGCAGGGCCGCCTGCAGCTCGGCTTGACTCGGGGCTTCGCTGGCGCCGGCGAACATCGCCTGCATCCGCGTGATGGACAACGGCCCCTCAGCGGCCAAAATGGCGGCCTCCAGAATTTGCTTGAGGGTCTCCTGAGCACTGCTCATGCCGCCGTCGAGGCCTGCTCGCCGCTGCTCAGGCTGAGCTGAATGGGGGCCAGCGGCTCGGTTTGGGTCAGCTCGATCATCTGCGCTTTCATCAGCTCCAAGGCCGCCAGGAAGGTCACGACCACGCCGCGCCGGCCTTCAGCGGGGCGCAGCAAATGGACGAAATCGGCCTGCGGCCGCTGGCGCAAGGCATCCAGGACATGACTCATGCGCTCGCGCACCGACAAGGCCTCGGCCTGAATATGATGCGCCTGTAATTGCTCGGAGCGCTTTAATACCTGCTGCAGGGCATGCAGCAAATCAGTCAACTGCACGGTTGGCTGCGGTTTGGGGCGGGCGACCAGCATTGGCTCGGCAGCGCCCCGATAGGTATCCCGGTCCAGGCGCGGCAAGGCGTCCAACGCCTCGGCGGCCTGGCGGATCTGCTCGTATTCGCGCAGGCGCCGCACCAGCTCGGCACGCGGGTCTTCGTCATCGTCGCCGGCCTCGCTCGCCGGCGGCCGCGGCATCAGCATGCGGGATTTGATTTCGGCCAGCAAGGCAGCCATGGCGAGATAATCGGCAGCCAGTTCCAGGCGCAGCTCATTCATCAGTCGAATGTAGTCCATATACTGCCGGGTCACCTCCGTGATCGGGATGTCGAGCACATCCAGATTCTGGCGCTTGATCAGGTACAGCAGCAGATCCAGCGGGCCCTCGAAGGCCTCCAGGAATACTTCCAGGGCCTCGGGGGGGATGTACAAGTCCGGCGGCAGCTCGCCGACCGGTGTGCCGTTGATGCGTGCCAGCGGCTGGCCGCCAGCCGCCGCGGCACTAGCCGCGGCCGAGTGGGGCGGCTCGGTAGCGGTTTCCGGTAGGGTCGCCATGATCATGCTGCGCGCCTTGCTTGCGGCCAGCCGCTGGGCTTGGCAGCGCCCTTAGCGATACGCAAGTCCCATGACCTTGCGGACTTCGTCCATGGTTTCCCGGGCGACATCGCGGGCCGCTTCGATGCCCTCGGCGACGATGCCGCGCACGGTATCCGGCGATTCCTCGTAATCGCGGGCCCGCTCACGCATGGCCCCCAGCTCGGCCCGCACCCCCTCGATAACCGGTCCTTTGCATTCCAGGCAGCCGATCCCCGCGCTGCGGCAGCCTTCCTGGACCCATTCCTGGGTGGCGTCATCCGAGTAGACTTGATGGAGCTGCCAGACTGGACATTTCTCCGGGTCACCGGGATCGGTGCGCCGCACCCGCGCCGGGTCAGTCGGCATGGTGCGTATCTTTTTGGCCACCGCATCGGGGTCGTCCCGCAAGGCAATCACATTGCCATAGGATTTGGACATTTTCTGGCCATCCAGGCCCGGCATTTTCGCCGCTTGGGTCAACAGCGGCTGCGGTTCGGGCAGGATGAGACGACCGCCGCCCTCCAGGTAGCCGAACAGGCGTTCGCGATCACCGAGCGAAATATTCTGCTGATCCTCGAGCAGGGCGCGGGCCACCGCCAGCGCGTCGGCATCGCCGTGTTCTTGATAACGGGCCCGCAAGTCTCGGTAGAGCCGGGCGTTCTTCTTGCCCATTTTGCTGATTGCCTTTTCGGCTTTGTCGGCGAAATCAGGCTCGCGGCCGAACAGATGATTAAAACGCCGGGCCACCTCGCGGGTCAGCTCGACATGCGCGACCTGATCTTCACCTACCGGCACATGCGTTGCCTTGTAGATGAGGATATCGGCGCTTTGCAGCAGCGGATAGCCCAGGAAACCATAGGTCGAGAGATCCTTGTCCTGCAGGCGGTCCTGCTGATCCTTGAAGGTCGGCACCCGCTCCAGCCAGCCCAGCGGGGTGCACATGGACAACAGCAAATGCAGTTCGGCATGTTCGGGGACCCGTGATTGGATGAACAGCTTGGCCGAGCTCGGGCTCACGCCGGCCGCCAGCCAATCGATCACCATATCCCAGACGTTCTGCGCAATCACTTCCGGGGTCTCGTAATGGGTGGTCAAAGCATGCCAATCGGCAACGAAGAAAAAGCAATCGTAAGTATGCTGCAGTTCAGCCCAATTTTTGAGTACGCCATGGTAGTGACCGAGATGGAGCTGGCCGGTCGGTCGCATCCCAGAGAGTACGCGCGGAGTCTGCATAAGCAACGCTCTATAGTTGGCTGGGGTTGACGGAAATGAAAAACAGGCTCTGGATCACATCGTTGAGCACCTGCACGATTTGAATTAAGCCATCCAGCAGGCCGACGAGCAACAGAGCCACCAAAACCAGGAGCCCGTAGGGCTCGATGCGGTACAGCAGGCGGGCGGCACGCAGCGGCAGGACGCCCGCCAGCACGCGGCCGCCATCAAGCGGCGGCACAGGCAGCAGATTGAGTACCATCAAAAAGAGGTTGATCAGAATGCCAACCTGGCCCATTAGCGCCAGGGGCTGCCCGACCCAGGGTGCTGCCCCGGTGATGAGCAGGCCGAATTGCATGACCAAGGCCCACAACAAGGCCATCAGCAGGTTGGCCGCCGGCCCGGCAGCCGCGACCAGGGCCATGTCGCGCCGGGGATTGGCGAGATTGCGCATGTTGACCGGCACGGGTTTGGCCCAGCCGAACAGGATACCGCCGCCGGTGGTGACAATAAACACCAACAGCACGGCCGGCACCAGCACCGTGCCGATCGGATCGATGTGCTTTATGGGGTTGAGCGTCAGACGGCCCAGATTGCGGGCCGTCGTGTCGCCATGTTTGAGGGCCACCCAGCCATGGGCGACTTCGTGTACGGTAATGGCGAACAAAACCGGCAGTATGGCAATGCTTAATAACTGAATGACGTTCATGAGGCGCGGGGTACGCTCCTATAAATCCTAACGTATGCAAGCATTCGGAGCGGGGTTAATCCAGAAAATCCACCGCACCTTTGCCGCGGCGCACGATCACTGGCTCGTCTTCGACGCAATCCAGTACTGTGGTCATCTCCGGCCCACAGGCGCCGCCGGCAACGAGTAGATCGACCTGCTTGCCGAGCCGCTCGGCGATCTCATCGGGCTCGGACAGCGGCCGCTCGTCCCCGGGCAGCAGGAGGGTGCTCGAGACCAGCGGCTCGCCCAGCTCGTCCAGGATGGCGCGTGCGATCGGCCCGTCCGGCACACGCATGCCGATGGTCTTGCGTTTAGGATGCTGCAGGCGGCGCGGGACCTCGCGGGAGGCTTTGAGCAAGAAGGTGTAGGGTCCGGGGGTCAGGTTCTTCACCAGGCGAAAGGCCCAATTGTCGACTTTGGCATAGGTGGACAGCTCGGTCAGGTCACGGCAGACCAAGGTCAGGTAATGCTCGTCATCCAAATTGCGGATCGCGCGGATGCGGTCCATACCCTCCTTGTTGCCGACTGCGCAGCCCAGCGCATAGGTCGAATCGGTCGGGTAAATGATGACGCCACCGGCCTGAACCTGTTCGACAACCTGCCGGATCAGGCGTGGCTGAGGAGTAACTGGATGGATTTGTAGTTGCTGGCTCATCGCATTACGCTCGTGCAAATCGCCATAGTACCCGAAGAAATAGGCCGAAACCAAGAAGTGTGGCCGCCAACCCGTTGATTGAGACGTTTGCAGCAACTGCGCGTCTTCGGTACGCTGCTTGACTTGGAGCGACTTTTCAAGCGAGTGAGCACTGCCATGCTCTATGTCATCTATGCGCAAGATCACCCGGCGAGTCTCGAGACGCGGCTGCGGGTCCGCCCGGACCATGTCGCCCGCCTCAAGGCCCTGCAGGAGGCCGGCCGCCTGGTCCTGGCCGGTCCGCTGCCGGCCATCGACAGTCCCGATCCCGGTCCGGCCGGCTTTGCCGGCAGCCTAATCGTTGCGGAATTCGCCTCGCAAGCTCAGGCCCAAGCCTGGGCGGATGCCGATCCTTACGTCGCCGCCGGGGTTTACAAGCAAGTGACTGTGCAGCCCTTCAAGCAGGCATTACCGTAACACTTGCCGACCCTTAAACCCTGTCACCGTCCAATCAAGCCCATCCGGATCATAGGAAAGATTATGCATGCATCGCTAGTGAAATCCCTTACCGCTCTCAGCCTTGCACTGACCTTCGTTTATGGCTGCGGCGGCGGCGACGAGCAAACCGCCAATGCCGCGGGGGCCGAAGTCCTGGCCAAGGTCAACAATGAGCCGATTACCCGCACTCAGATCGAAGTCCTGCGCGACTCCAAGTCCGCTCAGGAAGACGGCACCAAGCCGGACGAGCAGCGGCTGCTCAGTGAGCTCATCAATCTCAAGTTGATCGCCCAGGCTGCCGAGCAGGAAGGCCTGGGCACCAGCGCGCAGGTGCAGGCCCAGGTTGAATATGCCCGCAACCGGGCGCTGGTCAACGCCTTCATTCAGCACATGATGGGCGAGCTGGAAGTCACTGAGAAGGCGCTACGCGAGCTCTACGCCCAGCAATTCGACGACACCACGGAATACAAGGCCCGCCATATCCTGCATGACGACAAGGCGGCTGCGGCCGAGTCGATCGCTAAACTCGATGCCGGCGCCGACTTCGTCGAACTGGCAAAAAACGAGTCCACCGGGCCTTCCGGCAAGAGCGGCGGCGATCTCGGCTGGTTCACCGCCAAAACCATGATTCCGGCCTTCAGTGATGCCGTCGCCAAGATGGAACCTGGGACCTATAGCGAGGAGCCGTTGCAGACCCGCTTTGGCTGGCATGTCATCAAGCTCGAGCAGACGCGGGAGAGCGAACCACCGGCCTTCGAGGAGGTCAAGCCCAAGCTGCGCTCCATCTTGGCCAACCGGCGCCTGCAAGAGCGCATTATGCAGCTGCGCCAGGCGGCGCAAATCGAAGTCATGGACGCCGCTCAGGCCGCGCCCGACTCAAGCGCACCCGCAGCGCCGGCAGACTCGGCCTCGGCGGCCGCGCCGTCAGCAGGGCAATAAGGCTGCGCCGGGTGGTTAAGCCTGCGAAATATCGACCACCCGCAACTCGACCTGCCGGGTGCGGCCGCCGCGCTGGACCCGCAGGGTCACGGAGTCGCCGATCGCCACGTGCTCCAACACCGCAGCCAGGTCTGCCACGCTGTGCACGCGCTTGCTTTCGGCATGGGTGATGATATCCCCAAGCTGGCCGGCGCGGGGATCGATCCCGGTCAGGCCCGCCCGCGCCGCAGGCGAGCCCGGTATGACCTCGGCCACGATCACCCCATCCACATCCAGGCGCGCCGCCATTTGCTCATCCAGGGCAGTAATGCCGATACCCGGCCGGGGTACGTGGCCTTGCTTGATCAGGGTGGACACGACCCGATTGACCACAGCCACCGGGACCGCAAAGCCTACCCCAGCAAATGTTCCCGTGCCGGAGACGATGGCGGTGTTGACGCCGATCAGGCGGCCGGCGGAATCGAGTAACGGCCCGCCGGAATTGCCCGGGTTGATGGCCGCATCGGTTTGAATCACTCCCCGAATCTCGCGGCCGGTATCGGTGGGCAACCGGCGTTCGAGGGCACTGACCAGGCCCTGGGTCAGGGTTCGGGTCAAGCCATACGGATTACCGATGGCGAATACGGCCTGACCGACCTGCAAATCCTCGGAGGAGCCGAGGGGCACCGGTTTGTAGGTGCGGTTGGCGCCCTGTACGCGCAGCACCGCCAGATCGTAATCGGGCGCGCTGCCGACCACCGTGGCTTGGGCCATACCTTCCCCGCCAAAGCGCACCCCAATCTGCTCGGCACCCTTGATGACATGATGGTTGGTGACAATATGCCCGGCCCCATCCCAGACAAATCCCGAGCCCATGCCCAATTTAGGACGGCTCTGGCCGAACAGATTAGGCCGCGACTGCTCGACGGTGGTGACGAAGACAACCGATGGCGAGACCTGATCGAAAATATTGACGGCCATTTTTTCCATGCCGGCCAGCTCACCGCGCGCACTGACCGGGCGGGGCTCCTTGGCCGAATACATCGCCAATTGCAGATAGTCATAGCCGATCCAAGCAGCGATCAAAGCCAGGAGAACGATAATGACCCGACGGGCAAAGCGCTCATTCAATGGGATACTCCTGTAGTCAATGGGAATGGCTAAATGCTAAGGGCAATCCGGCAAAACGGCAAACGACCTGCTCCGCATTCGATTTGCATAGAATTTGCCTAGTTACGCGACAGGTAGCGTTGCGAGTACCCGTTACGATCTACAGTCGGCAACAGCTCAATTTGCCTGCGGCCCAATTCCACAGCCAGTTGCGGGAAGCGCTGGCTGCAGGTCATTACGCCGTGGTTACCCTGACCTGTGATCGGAATCAGGCGAGCTTGATTCGCAAATTGCTAGGCGGGGCCATGACGCAGCAGGTTACCCGCGATTAGGCAGTGGCGGCGAGGGGGTGTGTCAAAAGGGGGTGGGCTGGTCGAAAAAAGCGGCGCCGGCGTCCAGCCGGCACCGCTTTCGTTCCGACTCGTATAAGCATCGGCCGGGACTTATGCGGACAACCTGTTATTGGCCGTCGCTGGCTTCTTTATCGCCTTGCTGCATGGTCTGCCCGGCTTTCTCGAGTTGCTCGCCCGTCTTTTCCTTGACTTTGTCGACTTGCTCACCAACGGCCTCAGCCGCCTGATCGACCTTTTCACCCGCTGTTTGCATGGTCTGTTCGACACTTTCCTTGGCTTTTTCCGTGAGGGGCTTGTCGGGTTGCTGTTGTTGTGCCTGCTGGCCTTGCGCAGCGTCCATGTCACCCGCTGCACCGGGTTGTTCGGCGGATTCCTGCTTGCTGCAGGCCAAGGGCAGCAGACAAGCGAGACTGATCAGCATGATCATAAAACGATTCGGCATGGCATGATCCTCCTTCGAGATTGGCTGTTATTGTGCCGTGCAGCTTGTGGATTATAGCCGCAACAGCCCGAGAATACCGATCACGATCAGGTAGATCGCGACAATATAATTCAGCAAATTGGGACGGACCAGAATAAGAATGCCCGCCACTAACGCCAAGATGGGGTTGAGTAAGGCTGATGACAAGAGCGACTCCTAAATTAACGATGGGGTTTGACGCATGTGTAATAGTTAAGAAAGCAGCAGGCATGCCAAGCTATAGTTAGGCCAGGGCAGGCCAATGCCTGCCCTTCAGGCTATAGGCCCGGAGTTGCTTGCGGCTGGCCAGCGCACAGCCTCGACCGGTCGGTTAAAACCGACCCGACAAGCTGTAGGGCGGGCTTCAGCCCGCCTTCCTGTTGTAGGGCGGGCTTTAGCCCGCCTTCCTGCGGCTTGGTACCGGCGTTGAAACCGCTCGAGGCTGGCTTAACCTGAATTTATTAATCAGATAATGGCATGCTCGCCGAGTAATTGTTCGGCTTGGGCCGCCCAATCTCCCGTCAATTGCCCGAAAGGGCGTTCCAGAAACGCAGCATAGCCACGACACAAGGCAGCGAGTGCCCCCGGTGCGCCGGCCAGGCGTTCGACCACCAGCCAGTCGGCCCAGGCGTTGTTCAAATTCCAGTCAGGACGCTCGATCTCGCTGTTGGGCAAGCGATAATGAAACGCCGGCCGCGGTTTGATGCGGTCGTCATTGACCTGGGTCTGCACCCGCTCGGCATCCACAAACGCGAACAATGGTAGCCAATCCAGTGATCGGTTGCGGGTCGGATTGGCGTCGAGGTAATCATCCATCAGGGCCGCTTGGGTGGGCCGATAATCCGCTGCGATCACCTGCCTGATATAGGCTTTGGGAAAGGGGTCGGCGAAAGCGGTCAAGCGCCGCGTCCAATCCACGTTAGCCCGTGCCCGCAGCCATTCCTCCAGACACAGATAGGCCTGCAGGTAACGGCACAAGGTGGCCGCATCGGTGGCAGGGGTTTCGGGGTTGAATTGCAGCCCAAAGGCATAGGCGAGTTCTTCGCTGGTCCCGCGGGCACCGGCTGCGCGCAAGCGTTCGATCAATTGGTTGACCTCGCCCAGGCGGGCCATGGGCAGCGGTGGGCTGACGACCTCGACCGGGACGATGGGGTCACTGATCACGCGCACCGCCTCTTCAGCCAGGTTTTCCAGGGCACTGCTGAGATCGCCGGACCCTCGGGCCCGCCGCCCGAGCTGCTTGAGCAAGCTGGAATCGAGCTCGACCCGCCAGATGCCGGCGGGATCGTCATGCAGCTCGCGTTCATACCGGCTGATGGCCTGCAGCTCACCACCGAACTGGGCCTGCAGCGCTGCGGCGGCGGCTTCCAAGGACAGATCGCTGAATTCGATCTCGATACCGACCCGGCGGGGCGAGCCATCCGCCTTGGTCGTCACCGGCGGCAGTAAAGCGGATTGCGGGCTATGCGACATCGGTCTGGTCCTCGTTGGCAGGCTGGTCAGGGATTATACGTTGGTCGTGGCGGTTAATATGCCGTAGTATGTTGCGCTTGTATGAATTTTTCGCCGTGTCACGTAAGCGTCATTACTCATTTTTACTTGCTGGAAGGAGCTTATATGACGGTCAAAAACTGGACCTACAAGATCAATGGCAAAACGGTCTTGGAGCTGAACCCCGCGGTGTTTATCTCCTCGGCGCTCATCATTTTGGGGTTCGTCGCCGCCAGCTTCGTCTGGCTGGATACCATGGCCGAAATCTTCAATGACACCCAGGCTTGGATCGCGAACACCACGGGTTGGTTTTTCGTGCTTGCCATCAACATTATTCTACTTTATGTCATCTATCTGGGCTTTTCTCGCTTTGGCGATATTCGCTTGGGCGGCAAAGGCGCCAAGCCGGAGTTCTCCCTGCTTGGCTGGTTTTCCATGCTGTTTTCCGCCGGTATGGGTATCGGTTTGTTGTTTTATGCGGTAGCTGAGCCGATGTATCACCTGCTCACGCCGCCCCATGGCGCCGAGGCCGGTACCGTGCAGGCTTATCGGGACGCCATGCAAACCACTTTCCTGCATTGGGGCCTGCATCCCTGGGGGGTTTATGCCCTGGTTGGTTTGGCCCTGGCCTTTTTCAGCTTCAATCTCAAGCAGCCCCTGTCGGTGCGCACCATTTTCTATCCCCTGCTGGGCAGGAAAATCTACGGATTTTGGGGGCATCTGATCGATACGGTCGCCACGGTCGCCACCTTATTTGGGGTTGCTACCTCGCTGGGGTTGGGGGTCAGCCAGGTCAATGGTGGCCTCAATCACATTTTCGGTATCCCCGAAAGCAGCACCGTCCAGGTCATTCTGATTGCCATCATTACCGCCATGGCCACGGCCTCGGTGGTTGCCGGCCTGAATCACGGCATTCGGCGGCTGTCTGAAGCTAACATGATCGGCGCCGGCCTGCTGTTGTTGTTCGTGGTCACGGTCGGCCCGACCCTGTTCATTTTGAACGGCTTCGTTGAAAACACCGGCAATTACCTCAATGATTTCTTTTATCTGGCGTTTTGGAACGAAACCTATACCGCCGGTGACTGGCAGAATGCCTGGACGGTGTTCTACTGGGGCTGGTGGATCGCTTGGTCGCCCTTTGTCGGCATGTTCATTGCCAGGGTCTCGAGAGGTCGCACGGTACGCCAGTTCGTCGCCGGGGTGCTGGTGGTGCCGACGCTGTTGACCTTCTTGTGGCTGTCTATTTTCGGCGATGCCGCGATGTATTTCGAGCTGTTCAAAGACGGCGGTATCGCAGCGGCGGCGCAAGAAAACCTGACCACTTCGCTGTTCGTGTTCCTGGACAAATTGCCCGGTTCCAGCCTGGCCAGTTCGATTGCGGCGACCCTGGCCACTGTCTCCGGGGTACTCGCGACCCTGATTATCATCACTTTCTTCGTGACCTCCTCGGACTCGGGCTCGCTGGTCATCGACATGATCACCGCCGGCGGGCATACCGATCCGCCGGTGGCCCAGCGG
>CAYFSA010000030.1:2843-25785 GCA_964345605.1 uncultured Ectothiorhodospiraceae bacterium | reverse complement strand
GCGGTCGGTTAAAACCGACCCTACCCCACGCCGTAGGGCGGGTTTTAACCCGCCCTGCCAAGCCTCCAGGCAGGCGGGGCGGTCGGTTGAAACCGACCCTACCCAATAGCAGGGGGTGGCGCGGAGCGCCACGAGATGCGTTACACTACGAGAAAACGCTCCTATCTTACCGCACCTCAGTTGAACGCCGCCCCGGCATCCCTAGACCGAGACGCCGCACGACGACCTTTTCGAGCTCGACCAGGAAGAGCACCGTGGAGGCGATCACAATGATGCGCAGCCATTCGTCGAGGCCGATAGCGGCGGTGCCGAACAGGAACTGCACGGGCGGCAGGTAGGTAAAGCCTAGCTGGAAGACAACGAGAACGCCGATCGCCAGGAGTACGTAGGGATTGCCGAGCAGGCCCTCGCGATTGAGCACCGGGGCGCGGATGTAGCGGGCGTTGAACAAATAGAAGATCTCGAAAGCCACCAGGGTATTGACCGCCACGGTGCGGGCGTGCTCGATGGGCACATCGCGCGCTATCTCCCAGAGGTATAGGCCGAAGGTACCGAACATCAGGATCAGTGAGACGAAAGCGATACGCCAGAGGAACCAGCCGGCCAGGATAGCCGCCCGAGGATCGCGGGGATGGCGGCGCATCACGTCCGGCTCGGTCGGTTCGAAAGCCAGAGCGAGCGCCAGGGTCACGGCAGTAACCATGTTGACCCACAGGATCTGCACCGGGGTCAGCGGCAGTTGATGGAAGCCGAGGGCGATGGCCCCGAGGATGATCAGGGCCTCGCCGCCATTGGTGGGGAGAATGAAGAGAATGGCCTTGCGCAGATTGTCGTAGACGGTGCGGCCCTCCTCCACAGCATGCACGATGGTGGCGAAGTTGTCGTCGGTGAGCACCATTTCGGAGGCCTCCTTGGCCACTTCGGTGCCGCTCGCCCCCATGGCGACGCCGACATCGGCCCGCTTTAAGGCCGGGGCGTCGTTGACGCCATCGCCGGTCATGGCGGCAACCTGGCCGGTGCCCTGCAGCGCCGTGACGAGCTTGAGCTTATGCTCGGGGGTGACCCGGGCGTAGACATCCACCTCCTGGACCCGGGCCTGCAAGGCCGCCTCGTCCAGGTTGTCGAGGTCCGTCCCGGTGAGCACGGCATCCGTGTTGGCCAGGCCCACCTGCCGGGCGATAGCGGCGGCGGTGACGGCGTGATCGCCGGTGATCACCTTCACCCGGATACCGGCTTCCCGGCAGGTCGCGACGGCCTCGATGGCCTCGCGCCGGGGCGGATCGATCAGGCCGAGCAGGCCGTTTAGGACCATACCCTCGGCCAGATCGGCGAAGGTCAGTTCGGTCTGCGCCGGGGTAGCCGGGCACTCGGCCACCGCCAGCACCCGATAGCCCTGCGCGGCCAGCTTGTCCACCTCTGCTTGCCAGGCAGCCTGATCGAGCGGGGCCTGGCCGGCGGCGCTGCGCACGTTTTCGCACAGCGCCAACAGACGCTCCGGGGCGCCCTTGACATAGATCATCGAGTTGCCGGTGTGATCGTGATGGAGGGTGGCCATCAGTTTGTGCTCGGAATCGAAGGGGATCAGGTCGGTGCGCGGCCAGGCCTTGGTCTCCTGCTCCGGGTCCAGGCCGGCTTTGATCCCGGCGGTAAGCAGGGCCGCCTCCATGGGATCACCGATCGCCACCCAGTCATCCCCACGGCGCTCCAGGTCCGAGTCGTTGCACAGGACAGCCGCGCGCAGGGCAGCCATGGCGATCGGATCGGCATCGATCGGGTATTCGCTGCCGTCGCTGTTGCTCGCGGTATCCCCCGCAGTCTGCCGGGCTTCGACGAAGCCCCCGCGCGGCGTGTAGCCGACGCCGCTGACGGCGAGCTGCCGGTCGGCGGTGACTAGCCCGCGCACAGTCATCTCATTGCGGGTGAGCGTGCCAGTCTTGTCGGAACAGATAACGCTCACCGTGCCCAAGGTCTCGACCGCCGGCAGGCGGCGGATGATGGCATGGCGCGCGGCCATACGCTGCACGCCGATCGCGAGCGTAATGGTCATAATGGCGGGCAGGCCCTCGGGGATGGCCGCCACCGCCAGCCCCACCGAGGCCATGAACATCTCGGTCGCGCTGTAGCCGCGCAGCCACACCCCGAACGCGAAGGCCAAGGCCGCCAGCCCCAGAATGGCACCGGTCAGCCAGCGGCCGAACTGGTCCATCTGCCGCAAAAGCGGCGTAGTGAGCTGCTGCACCCCGGCCACCAGGGCACTGATGCGGCCGATCTCGGTGGCACCGCCGGTGGCGACCACAACGCCCAGGCCGCTGCCGGATGCCACCAGGGTGCCGGAGAAGGCGAGACAGCGGCGGTCGGCGAGCGGGGTCTCGGGGGCCAAGACCTCGGTGCCCTTTTCGACCGGTACCGACTCACCGGTCAGCGGGGCCTCTTCCACGGTAAGCCCCTTGGTCTGCAGCAGACGCAGGTCCGCAGGCACCCGGTCGCCCGGCTGGAGCGGCACCAGGTCACCGGGCACCAGATCGGCGGCCGCCACCTGCATGCGCCGGCCATCGCGAAGCGCCAGCGCATGCGGCGAGAGCATCCGGCCGATGGCCCGCAGGGCATTCTCCGCCTTGCCTTCCTGGATGAAGCCGATCAGGGCGTTGACGACCACGACGCCGAAAATGACCCCGGCGTCCAGCCAATGGTGCAACAACGCCGTGACCACCCCGGCGAACAGCAGGGCATAGATCAGCACATTGTGAAACTGGTAGATAAAGCGCACCAAGGCGCTGCGGGGCTTGGTCTCGGGGAGCTGGTTGGGACCGTGACGGGCGAGACGTTCGGCCGCTTCGGCAGCACTGAGCCCTGCCGGGCCGCTGCCCAGGCGCTCGAGCACCGCCGCTGAGTCCAGGGCATGCCAGGCAGTGTCGTCTTGACTGTCGGTCGCCGCTAGCGCCGCGCGGGAACGGGCCCGGACCCGCGCGGTGAACCAGGCCCCCAGGCCGCCCAGGACGGCAAGGGTGGCCAGGGCAGCGAGCCATTTCAGGGTGATTACATCAAGCATGGGGTTGTGCTCCTATCGGTAGTCTCAAAGAGTCTAGGGGTTGGCCATGACGCTGGGAAAACCACGAACCCCGTTTGCTCATAGACAGTAAGATGCCTCATTTCCCCCAGCGCAGCCTAATGTCAGCGATATTCAAGGCCAGCCATTGCAGGGCGATAATCGGCATGGCGGAATCCACGATGCCATGCCGCAGCATCGCCAGGGCCTCATCCAGGGCCGCTACATGAACGCGAATGTCCTCGCCTTCCGCGACCAAACCATGGATGCCGCCGAGCTCGCGGGTATCGGCATGGCCGATGAACAGCCCGATCCGCTCGGAGGAGCTGCCAGGGGTGGAGTAATAATCCATGACATGCAGCAACTCCCCGAGGGAGCAGCCGGCTTCTTCTAGGGCCTCGCGACGCGCCACCGCCTCCGGCTCTTCGCCCGGCTCGGCCAGGCCGGCAATAATTTCCATCAGCCACGGCCCCTTAGGCGACTCCAGGGCGCCGACGCGAAACTGTTCGATTAACACCACTTCGTTGCGCACCGGATCATACGGCAATACCGCGACCGCATGCCCGCGGTCGACACACTCGCGCTCGATCGCCGGGCTCAACTCGCCGGCGAATAACAAATGGCGCAAGCGCAGTCGTTCCAAATGGAAAAAACCGCGATACAGCGTACTGCGATGCAGGATCTCCCATTTCATGAGCGGCATCGCCAATTGCTGGAAAGACGCTTGGTTACAGGCCACCCTGCCAGGGATAGCGCGCGCCTGAGCCGGAATGCGCTATCCTTAGGGAGGTCCCTGAGAGCAGAGGTAAACACCATCATGTCCGAAGTTATCGATTGTCTCCGTGGATTGGTGGGCCGTGAAGTACACTATGATGAAAAATTGCATGAAATCATTGAGGTACTTTCGGACGGTCCTGACTTGGTCCTGATCGAGCGCGAGGCAGACCATATTCAGGCTACCCAATACGGTCAAGCCCATCGCCGCACGCCCGCCACCGTCACCGTGCCCGCGGTCAGCGCCCCCGATCAGTTGCATGCCGTCATTCTGGCCGTGGCCGACGACGCCGAGCTAGCTCGACTACGCAATCTGATTCACGTCGAGCCGGCCTAATAGCGGCTGTTTTGCAACAAGGCTGCGACTTGCTCCACATCCGCGGGGGTATCGACACCGGGCCCAGGTAACACGCAGGCTTGCGCGGCATAAATCCGTTCGCCATGCCACAGCGCCCGGAGTTGCTCGAGACACTCGACTTGCTCGAGAGGCGCGGGCTCACGCGCCTCGAACCGCGCAAGATAGGCGGCGCGATAGGCATAAATACCGATATGCCGATAATGCGGCAGGGTCGCTGGCACCAACGTCGGGTCTTCCCCATCCCGCTGATACGGGATGGGGGCGCGGCTGAAATACAAGGCATAGCCGTGCGCATCTCGCACCAGTTTGACCACGTTGGGATTATGCCGCGCTGCGGTATCGCGAAACGGCGTGCATAAGGTCGCGATTGCGGCATCGGCATGGCCGGCCAGGTCCTCGGCCACTTGGGCCAGCAGCAAAGGTGGCGTCAGGGGCTCGTCACCCTGCAGGTTCACTACAATGGTCTCATCGGCCCAGCCCATCCGTCGGGCCACTTCAGCCAGCCGGTCGGTACCGCAGGCATGATGGGCCGACGTTAGCATGACCTCGGCATTGAAACCGGCGGCTGCCTGGGCCACCCGGTCGTCATCGGTCGCGATTAGGACCTGTTTGGCGCCTGTGTCAAGCGCGCACTCGTAGGTATGCCGCAGCAATGGCCTGCCGGCCAGCATGACCAGCGGTTTACCCGGCAGCCGGGTTGCGCCGTAGCGCGCGGGAATAACGATGACAAAGGGCGTCATTTGTTGCGATACCGGTCCAATTCTTCGTCCGCGAGCTGGCGCGCTTCGTCTTCGAGCATCACCGGCACGCCATCGCGCACTGGATAAGCCAGCCGCGCCGAGCGCGAAATCAGCTCTTGATTCGCCTTGTCGTAAATCAATGGTCCCTTGGTCACAGGACATACCAATATATCGAGCAAACGTTTATCCATCGGATAACCTTTCTAGTGCAGTCAGCAATTCTGTCTCGAACGCCGGCGCCAGCTGGGCTACGACAGGCAGTCGCCAGGCGTTCGCGGGCGCGAACCCGTGACATTTTACGGCGTCTTTGTCGGTCATGATGAGCGGCGCATCGCTCATGTTCGCTAAATCTGCCATGGTGAAGCGATGATGGTCGCCAAACGGATGCGCAACCACCTCCAGCCCTGCTTGGCGCAGGCTATTAAAAAAACGCTCAGGATGGCCTATACCCGCCACCGCATGCACCCGTTGACCGGCAAGGGCTATGAGTGGCTGACACCGCGTCCGGTCATGCAAATGCACCAATTCATCCCCGACGAGCTGCATGCCCCATTCGCCCGCGGCAGGCGCGCCGTTGGTGACACGCCAGGTCAGGGTTGCCCAGCGCGCCGCCGGCTCGCGCAACGGGCCGAGCGGCAGGCAATGACCGTTACCCAAGCGACGCACCCCATCGAGCACACCAATTTCCCACTGCCTGTATAAACGATAGTGCTGCAAACCGTCGTCGGCAACCAGAATATCGCAGTCCTCGGCTGCCAGCAGGGCCTGCGCCGCCGCCACTCGATCCGGCCCCACCCACATCGGGCAGCCCGTTCGCTGGACGATCATTACCGGCTCGTCGCCCACCCGCTCAGGCTCGCTGACAGAAGTCACCGGCTGCGGCCAAATACGGGCCTGCCCCCCATAGCCGCGACTGATCACGCCAGGACGCCAGCCGGCAGCACGCAGCAAGCCAACCAACCGGATCACCAGCGGCGTTTTGCCCGTGCCGCCCACCGCGATATTGCCGACGACTATGACCGGCACAGGCAAAGGCCTCGCCGGCTGCCGCAGCCACCACCTGCGGCGCAACCTTACAGCAATACAATACAGATAAGCGAAGGGCGACAAGGCCGTAATCGCCAGCCTTGCCGGCCGCTCGGCATACCATAAAGCGGGCAGATTCAGTAAATTGCGACGCCCCGTTCGGATTGCCTTCAATACCTGTGACCTATGGTCCCTCGACTGGGCCGGCTAGCCGCGCCCGGTTAACGATACGCTTAACGCTTGGCAATGGCAGGGCTGCGCCGCCTCTGTCAGTTGAGATAGCATTGCATCTTCTTATTCTACCTGGACATGACTTGTGCGCACAGACTGGCAGCTCGATATTCCCTGGAACCTGCATCTCTTCGAACGGATACATGGCCGCCGCCATGCGCTGGCCGATATTTGGTATGCCAGCTATTATCACCTCGGCAAAGGTTATGCGGTCCTGCTGTTCGTGCCCTTGTTTTACTGGCTCGCCGGCCCTGTTGCAACCATTCACTTGCTGGTCGCTACGCTGAGTGCGGGACTTGCCGCCCGCGCCCTCAAACTGAGCTTTCAGCACAAACGGCCGAGCAAATTACTGGCCGGGGTGCAGCATAGCGAGCGTATCTATTCGCGCAGCTTCCCCTCCGGCGACTCGGCCTTTGCCTTTGCCGTGGTCGGTGTCGCTGTGCTGCAACTACCCAGCATGGCCCTGCCTTGGCTGGTGCTGTACGCCTTGTTGATTGCTTATGGCCGCATCTATCAAGGCGTCCATTTTCCTCTGGACGTCCTGGTGGGGGCGCTGGTCGGGCTGCTGATGGCCTGGTGGTCTTGTGATTTCAGTGTCTATTTGGGTTGGCTGAGCGGCTTAGGCTAACTCAACGGTGTGCCAGCGTTCCACTTGGGCAATTGCCGAGAGTCGTTGTGCCTCATAAGATGACTCATAGTTGTAGGCGCGACTTCAGTCGCATCCCACTCTCAATGAGGCTCATAAATTGTAGGTGCGACTTCAGTCGCACCCCACCCTCAATAGGGTGAACAGTTTGCTGCAGGAGAGAATCGCCCATGCTGCTGACTATTTCCGGCCTACTTGAGCAAGCAAGCCTGGAGCGTATTGCCGCCATGCTCGCCGGCGCACCGTTCGTCGACGGCAAGCTTTCCGCCGGCATGACTGCCGCCAAGGTCAAACAGAATGAGGAAGTCGCCGCCAACGCCGCGCATATCAATGCCCTGAACGCGCTGGTCATGAAGCCCCTGGTCGCCCATCCGACCTTCAAGCTCGGCGTGCTGCCGCAGCGGGTCGCGGTGCCTTATTACGCCCGCTACCGCGCCGGCATGGCGTATGGCCTGCATGTCGATGATCCGGTCATGGGCCCTGCGGATGGCCGTTATCGCTCCGACGTGTCGGTAACCGTCTTCTTGAACGAGCCCAATGACTACACCGGTGGGGAATTGATGATCCAGGGGCATTTTGGCGAGCAGGCCATCAAGCTAGCGGCCGGGGATGCGGTCATCTATCCATCCTCGAGCCTGCACCGGGTGGCCGAAGTAACGAGCGGCGAACGCCTGGTCGCCGTGACCTGGATCCAGAGCATGATCCGCGATCCCGCCCAGCGCGCGATTCTGTACGACCTCGGCCAGTTACGCGAAACAGCGCTGCAGCAGACGCCCCAGAGCGAGGACACCCAGCGCCTGGATCGCGCCTATGTCAATCTGGTGCGGATGTGGGCGGAGGTATAGCGCCAACCGCAGCGAGCTGAATACCATCAAGTACGATGCTATTCAGGGATTTCGGGCCGCTCTAGCGGCGCGTTGATCCGGCAGCATAGGCGATTACTTCGTTATCTCACTGCAGCAGTCACGCATCAACTAACGCTCGGCGCCCCGGGACGCCGAGCGTCCGCGCCCGGGTCACATCGCGCCAGAGCGGTGTGACCCGGATCATGTCTTCGTGAGATACCTCAACGATGCGAGCCGGCTTCGCTGTGGGCCATCTCGACGACTTCCATGGCGGTGTCCCGATACTCATCGCGGAAACCGTACAGCGGATGGTCACTTTCCGGGGCATAGTAATCCTTCGGATCGAGGCCGTTTTGTTGTTCGTACTCGATGAACTTCTTCTGCATCTCCAGCATTTTTTCAATCTTTTCACGCTTGCTGCTCATAGCAAACTCCTAGGTCGTTAACGTGGATGAATCAAGCCGGCCGCAACTGGCCTTGCGATTGCGCAATCCTGGGCTATCCGTTGCTTGCAATGCCATATCCCAAAGGGATGAGCCGACCCTCAATAGCCGCCCTTGCGGCGGCTTTCCGGCAGGCCGCCGATGCGCCCGGCCTGTTTGCTCGGGTCTTTCGGAAATAGATCATACAGGGCCTTGGCCTCGATCTTTTGGCCCCATTGCGCCCCCATGGCCTTGACCATGGTACGAGTATTGGGCTGATTGCCGGCATTATTGATGTATTCATCGCGCAGGTAGTTGATGACATCCCAGTGCTTATCGGTAAGCTCGATGCTTTCCTGGTCGGCAATCGTTTTCGCGACCTCTTCGTTCCAATCTTCAAGATTGGTCAGGTAGCCATTGACATTGGTTTCGATGGTTTTGCCATTGACTTCAATACTCATCGGTTATTGTCTCCCCTGTTTTTCATCAGCAAAACGCCGTCTATTGATTGGCATCAGGCTTGACCGCGGCGATCCCCTTATGCGGAATGAACAAGCCGCAGCCGAGCATTCGGTCATCGCGCAGGCCGTGTTCCTGCAGGCAAATAGCATCCCGAGGCTGTAAGTCCGCCACCATGACGCTGCGTGTTTCCATAGGGCCGGCGGACGTGGTAAAGCGATCGCCCCGCCCGCAGACCAGTTTCTTGAGCCGGACCCCGAGGGCCTTGATTTCACCGACCACCGCGTCCACGAAGGCCGCTTCGGCTTCTTCCCCGGCGCCGATGCGGACATGGCGGGCAAACAAGGTGGCCGAAACCGGCAGCGCCTTGACACTCGCCTGGCCCAATTCGAGCGGATAGCCGGCAATGTCGAGCCGGGCACCGCTTAAGGCAGCCACGTCGCTCTGGCGCGCGGCAGGCGCGCGAATATCCAGTCGGGCGCGACGCGACAGGTGCAGGATGTCGTCCGGGCGAATCCAGCCATTGCCGGAGGCGGCCCCGTGAATGCTGTGAATCCCGGCCCCCGGCGTGGTCTCCAGCCAGGGCAGCAGGGCTGCAACAGCATCCCTTAAGGGTTGGACATGATCCACCGGCAATTGTGGGCAGTGAATGCGAAAGCTGACATCCACCATGGTTTCGGATTGGGTAGGCTGTTCTTGCTCGGTCTCGGTCTCTTCCCAGATCATCGCTTAGGCCTCCGGATGAATTGCAGCCGTATCGATGGCATCGTAATAGCGGGCGCGATACAACAGACGCGGGCGGTCCGGATCGTCCTCGAAGGGCTCGCGGCAATGCAGGACATTATTGCTCACCAGCCCCTCGCCGGGCTGCAGGCGGTACTGCAGCCGCCAGGGGCTGGCCTGCATCAGCTCCCGCAAACGGCTGGCCGCGCGCTGCGTAAGGGGATCGTCGCGCCAGATGACATTACGCTGCCGGGCCGTGTAGCGCATGTGCAAGCGGCCGGTGGCCGGCTCCACAGAAAACACCGGGCCGGTTTGCAGCTCGCGCAGCTCGGTGCCGCCCTCGACATTGGCAGGAATGCTCATGGCATCGGGCTGCATGAGCGCGGCGACAAGCTCGGGGGCTTCGTCGCGCAGCTGCAGATAAATGAGTTCGTGATCGATCAGGCCGTTATCGCCCCCCGCCGCTGCCGGCGAGTGGCAATGCAGGATCACAGCCCGGATCGTGCGCGCGGGTGGGTTGTAATAGCCGTCGGTATGCCAGTTCAGCGGTCGATTGGAATAGGGAATATAACCGCGCTGCGGTTGTTCGCTGACGACCCGCAGGCTGGTGATACTATCTTCATCGGCCCCCATGTTATGATCGAGCCGCTGTAGCCCGAGCTGGGCCGCGAAGCGCCGCAGGGCCGGTTTATCCATCAGCTCGGGCTGAGCCAATTGATAGATCGCCATGTTATTGCGGTCGATACAGGCAGCCAGCGCGGCATGCTCGGCCGGGGTCAGCTGTCGGGGATCGGCAATCCCCACTTGCAAATCCGCCGGCGCGGTCGCAGCTCCCGCGAGCTTGGCGTCGCGCCATTGGCGATAAGCCGCCGGCTGCGCCAGATCAAAGGGCGCTGTCGGCGGTTTGGCAGGGCTGAGTCGGGAAGCTTGCAGGGCTGTCACGGGGCAATTCTCAACATCTTGATAATCGTCAAATAATCTCGGTCATTTGACCGGCTGATGGGTATATCTCGATAGGGATAACCCAGCCGCGGCACAGCCACCCCCTAAGGAGGATTTTGCGAATCCTCAAAGCTGCCTATCCTAATGCTTGACTAGGTTGCTCGGAGTTTTCCCGCGACAGCGTTTGGGAAGGACGGCCGGGCAGTCCCCGAGCCGAAGCGCTTAATCCTTTAAATTGAAGAGGGCGCGCTGCACAACAGACTCACCAACGCCGCATTCGTTCACGAGGAGAATGACACTATGGCGACACAACATCACGACACCCCGATGTTGGATGAGCTCGAAAATGGTCCATGGCCGAGCTTTATCAGCGGAATCAAACGGCTGCGCGATCAGCACGACGACGGCCGCATCCAGGGCACCGCGAATGACCTGCTCGGCCAGCTCGAGCATTCTTACGAAACCCGCAAAGGCTACTGGAAAGGGGGCACGGTCAGTGTCTTCGGCTACGGCTCCGGCATTATCCCCCGGTTTTCCGAGGTAGGCGGCAACTTCCCCGAATCGCGTGAATTCCACACCCTGCGGGTGCAGCCGCCGGCAGGCAACCATTATACCACCGCCATGCTGCGCCAGCTCGCCGACAGCTGGGAAAAATGGGGCTCGGGCCTGGTGACCTTCCACGGTCAGACTGGCAATATCATGTTCATCGGCTCCAGCACCGAAAACACCCAGCATTTCTTCGATGAAATCAATGACTACGGCTGGGACCTCGGCGGCGCTGGTCCCTGCGTGCGCACCGGCATGTCCTGCGTCGGCGCGGCCCGCTGCGAGCAGTCCTGTGCCGACGAGCAGAAGATCCACCGCACGCTGCTGAACAACTTCACCGACGACGTGCACCGCCCCGCCCTGCCCTATAAATTCAAGTTCAAGGTCTCCGGCTGCCCGAACGACTGCGTCAATTCCATCGAGCGCTCGGACTTCGCCATTATCGGCACCTGGCGCGACGACATGAAGATCGATCAGGACGCCGTCAAGGAATTCATCGCTGACCGCGGCCGTGATTATGTCATCGACAACGTCACCAGCCGCTGCCCGACCCAGTGCATGACCCTGCATGACGACGACACCCTGAGCGTGAACAACAAGGAATGCGTGCGCTGCATGCACTGCCTGAACGTCATGAACAAGGCCCTGTCGCCCGGGGATGATCAGGGCGTGACGATCCTGATCGGCGGCAAGCGTACCCTGAAGATCGGCGACCTGATGGGCACGGTCGTGGTACCGTTCATGAAGCTGGAGAAGGAAGAAGATTACGAGCGCATCACCGAGCTGGCTGAGAATATTATCGATTTCTGGGCCGAGAATGGCCTGGAGCACGAGCGCTGCGGCGAGATGATCGAGCGCATCGGTTTGGTCAACTTCCTCGAAGGGGTTGGCGTGGAAGTCGATCCGCACATGGTTAATCATCCGCGGCAAAGTTCCTATGTCCGTATGGACGGCTGGGACGACGAAGCCGAAAAATGGTATCAGCGCAAAATGGAAGAAAAGCAGGCCGCCGTCGGCTAAGCCGAAGCGGCCAGCGGGGCACGCCCGGCCCTTATGGCCGGCCCGCCCCGGTCAAACAATTGGCTTCATTTTTCAAATTATTGCTCGGTTTTTGCAGGAGGAAATTCGATGTCCCAGGCTGAAATGCGCCAACCGATTGAATCGGGATGCCCGGACGGCTTCCAGTATATGCATCCAGTGATGCGCAAGAATTACGGTCGCTGGAAATATCATACCCACCCGCGCCCTGGCGTGCTCTGCCATGTCGGCCACAGTGGCGATGAAATCTGGACCGTCAAATGCGGCACCCAGCGGATCCTGGATGTGTTCACCTTGCGCAAGTTGTGCGATATCGGTGAGAAATTCGCCGATGGCCATGTGCGCTTCACCATCCGCAGTAATGTCGAATACATGGTGGATCGCGAATCCAAGGTGCAGCCCCTGATCGATGCCCTGGAGGCCGAAGGCTTCCCGATCGGCGGCACCGCGAACTCGATTTCCATGATCTCCCACACCCAGGGCTGGCTGCACTGCGATATCCCCGGCACCGATGCCTCGGGCGTGGTCAAGGCGATGATGGATGAGTTCATCGATGACTTCAAAAATCA
Organism: uncultured Ectothiorhodospiraceae bacterium; assembly: GCA_964345605.1. GTDB lineage: Bacteria > Pseudomonadota > Gammaproteobacteria > CAYFSA01 > CAYFSA01 > CAYFSA01. The sequence goes on along the minus strand of CAYFSA010000030.1, from coordinate 13,420 downwards.
CAACATGCCCAATCGCGTGCATATCACCACCTCCTGCTGCCAGATCAACTGCGGCGGCCAAGGTGATATCGCGATCAACGTCCAGCACACCAAGCCGCCGCGGATCAACCACGACCAGGTAGCCAACGTCTGTGAGCGCCCCTCGGTTGTCGCCCGCTGCCCGGTCGCGGCTATCCGGCCCGCCCAGGTGAACGGCAAGCCGTCGCTGGAAGTGGACGAGAAAAAGTGCATTTGCTGCGGTGCCTGCTATCCGCCCTGCCCGCCCATGCAGATCAACGAGGCCGAGCACACCAAGCTGGCCATCTGGGTCGGCGGCAACCACTCCAATGCCCGCAGCAAGCCCAGCTTCCAGAAGTTGGTCGCCGCCGGCATCCCCAACAACCCGCCGCGCTGGCCGGAGGCCACTGCCATCGTCAAGCGCATTCTCAAGGCCTATCGCGAAGACGCCCAGGACTGGGAGCGCGTCAACGACTGGATCGAGCGCGTCGGCTGGCCACGGTTTTTCGAGAAGACCGGCCTGCCGTTCACCAAGTATCACGTGGACAACTGGCGGGGGGCGCGCAACAGCCTCAATGCCTCGACTCACATCCGCTTCTAATTGGAGATAGATGCGCATGAAGCTGGCAATACTGGTCAACGAGGGTCCCTATACCCATCAGGCCGTCGACTCGGCGTTGCAATTCACTAAGGCCGCATTGGCGAAAGGGCATGAAATCTTCCGCGTGTTTTTCTATCACGACGGGGTCAACACCGGCACGCGCTTTGGCGTGCCGCCCCAGGATGATCGGAATCTGACCACCCAATGGTCAGCACTGGCGGCACAGCACGAACTGGACTTGGTGGTCTGCATTGCCGCTGCCCAACGTCGTGGTCTGTTGGATGAAAACGAAGCCAAACGCCATGGCAAGGACGGTGACAACATCGCCCCGGGCTTTCGGATTTCCGGGCTCGGGCAATTGATCGAAGCCGGCATTCAGGCCGACCGGCTCGTGGTGTTTGGTGACTGATGGGGATAATAAAATGAGTGAGCACGAGTCGATCACAAAGCGGTTCATGTATGTCAACCGCAAGGCACCCTACGGGACCATTTATGCCCTCGAATCGTTGGAAGTTGTCCTGATTGCGGCGGCGTTCGAGCAAGATATTTCGCTGGTATTCATGGACGACGGGGTCTATCAAATCGCGGCGGGTCAGGATACCGCCGGTATCGGCATGAAAAACTTCTCGCCGACCTATAATGCGCTTGGCGATTATGATATCAACAAGCTCTATGTCGAGCGGGAATCCCTGGAGGAGCGTGGCTTGAGCGCCGATGATCTGATGCCCATCACCTACGAAGACGAGGACGACGATTACGCGGAAAAGCCGTCCGTACGCATTGTTGAGCGTGATGAGCTGCGTCAGCTGATGAACGAGCAGGATGTCATCTTGAGCTTCTAACCGAAGGGCAAACCATAATGAGTATGTTGCATACGGTGAACAAATCGCCTTTTGAACGGAATTCCCTTGATGCCTGTCTTAGAACGGCGCAGGCCGGCAATAGCGTGCTGCTGATCGAGGACGGCATCTATGCGGCCATGAACGGCACCAAGGTGGCGCCGAAGCTTGCCGAAGCCATGCCGGATATTGAGGTATATGCCCTCGGCCCGGACTTGGCGGCACGCGGCGTAGCCGAAAACAAGTTGATCACCGGTATCAAGGTGGTCGGCTATGAGGGCTTTGTTGACCTGGTCACAAGCCACGAACGCGTACAGTCCTGGCTGTAAATTTTAAGCGCACACAACCCTACTGTGAGGAGTAAACCATGCCCATCGAAGTAAACGGCAAGTCTCTGGAAACCGACGAGGAAGGCTATCTCGCGAACCTGTCCGACTGGGAGCCCGAAGTGGCCACTGCCATGGCTCAAAGCGAAGGCACCGAGCTGTCTGACAATCATTGGGAAGTCATCAACTTCCTGCGCGAGTATTACGATGAGTATCAAATCGCGCCGGCCGTTCGCGTACTGACCAAGGCCATTGGCAAAAAACTGGGCAAAGACAAGGGTAACAGCAAGTACTTGTACGAACTGTTCCCCTACGGCCCGGCCAAGCAGGCGTGTAAATATGCTGGCCTGCCCAAGCCGACCGGCTGCGTCTAAGCCGTACGGTCAGCCAAGTGGTGGCGCTGCCCGCGTTCTGCGCGGGCACGCCCCTGCCGAGGGACTGCACGCCAAGGGCTCTTCGTGTCGGCCGGGATGACGACACGCCTATTGATGATCCGTTTGCATAAGCCAGAAATTAAACAGATTAACCGGAAAACTATCAGCGTTTTATTAGTATTTACGAAATTGATCAACTACTAAGAGAATCAAAGGTAAGGAGTTATGTCGTTCGTTAGCGTCTTTTATGCGTCGTTGTTCTATCTCGCCACTTTGGTCATGGTCGGCGGCATCGCCCATAAAATTTGGCGCTATGCGAAAACGCCCGCCCCCTTGAAAATCCCCACCACGCCAGCGCCGACCACACGCGGCGGGGTGATACTGCGCATGCTTGGCGAGGTCACCCTGTTCACCAGCCTGTTCAAATCCACCAAATGGACCTGGCTGTTCGGCTGGCTTTTCCATGTCGGCCTGGCGCTGGTGCTGCTGCGGCATGTACGCTACTTCCAGGACGATGTCTGGGCGATCATCGTGTTTATTCAGCCGTTCGGTATGTACGCAGCCTTCGCCATGGTGATCGGCCTTATCGGTCTGCTGGCGCGGCGGATTTTCGTCGATCGGGTACGTTATATCTCGGCCCCTTCTGATTTCGCCATGCTCGGTTTGATCCTGGGTATCGGCGCGACTGGCCTGGGCATGAAATACCTGTGGCATACCGATATCGTAGCCCTCAAAACATTTTTTGTGGGTTTAATGCGCTTCGAGCTGCAGCCGCTGCCGGGCGATCCCCTGTTATTGTTGCACTTGACCCTGGTCGCGCTGCTGATGCTGGTGTTCCCCTTCAGCAAGCTGCTGCATGCCCCGGGGGTCTTTTTCAGCCCCACACGCAACCAAGTCGACAATCCCCGTGAGCGACGTCATGTCACATCTTGGGCGGAAGATGTAGAAAGTTTCAGACAACGGCATGCCAGCGCATCGCCAGCAGCCGAATAATGCCTACCGTCTGATAATCGAGGATTAACGTCGTGGCCAATTTCGATACGCCCAAACTCAAAGATATTCCGATCATCCCCGCTACGCAGCCGGATGTGATGAAGCACAGCCAGCCCTATGTGGCTGCCGGGAAGTTCCAGAGCCCACTGGGCTATCCCGAGAAACTGGTGGATAACTGGCAGGAAGTCGCCCTGGATAAAATGGGCGATCTGCTGAACAAATACCGCTCGCTGCGGGTGTTCATGGATGCCTGCGTCAAATGCGGCGCCTGCACGGACAAATGCCATTATTATCTCGGCTCGGCCGACCCCAAGAACATGCCGGTCGCCCGGCAGGACCTGCTACGCCAGGTCTATCGGCGTTATTTCACTTTGGGCGGCCAAATTTTCGGCAAGCTCGGCAAGCCCGAATGGGTCGGCGCCCGCGAGCTGGACGAAGAAGTCCTGCAAGATTGGTACAGCTATTACCATCAGTGCTCGCAATGCCGGCGCTGTTCGGTTTACTGCCCCTATGGCATCGACACCGCGGAAGTCTCCATGGCGGCCCGCGAAGTCATGGATGCCGTTGGCAAGGGCCAGAAATACTGCAACGAGATCATCGGCAAGGTCTTCGTCCTCGGCAACAATCTGGGCCTGCCCGAGCCCGCCCTGGCCGACACCCTCGAGGGGCTGGAGGAAGACGTCGAGGAAGAAACCGGCGTGCCGGTCCGCTATCCCCTCGACGAGCATGGTGCCGAGGTCCTGCTGGTTACGCCCTCCGCGGACTTTTTCGCCGAGCCGCATATCGACGGCCTGATTGGCTACGGTAAGGTATTTCACCAGGCCGGCATCAGCTGGACCCTGAGCTCGTATGCCAGCGAGGCCGCCAACTTCGGCATGTTCATCGGCAGTTACGACAACATGCGCCGGCTGGCCGTGCGGATCCGGGAAGCGGCACTGGATCTTGGGGTCAAGCGCATCGTCTTCGGTGAATGCGGGCATGCCTGGCGGGTCGCCTACAGCTTCCTGAATACCCTGGCCGGACCGTTCGATTTTCTCGACCCGCGTTACCCGGTACCCCAGCACATCGTGGAAGTCACCCATGATTTGTTGCAGCGCGGCGCCCTGACCCTGGACAAAAGCGCCAACGACGAGCGGGTTATCACCTATCACGATTCCTGCAATGTCGCCCGCGCCTCGCGCATGGGCTCGGCCGCCGGCGGCCAGTTCGCCCTGCCGCGCGAGCTGATCAAAGCGAGTTGCAATCATTTTTACGATATGCCGCAGGACACCATTCACGAAGGCACCTTCTGTTGCGGCGGCGGCGGTGGGCTGCTGACCGACGACCTCATGGAAGTGCGGGTGAAAGGCGCCCTGCCCCGCATGGAAGCGCTCAAACATGTTGTCGACAATTACGGCGTAACCCACATGGCAGCCATCTGCGCCATCTGCAAGAGCCAATTCACGAAGGTGCTACCTTATTATGGCTTCGAGATGAGTGCGATCCTGAGCGTTCATCAGCTTGTTGGCGATGCCATTGTCCTGGGGGCAAAGCAGTAGACGGGTGAGCAAGTGCACCGACCGGTATCCCGGATTGACCAGATAGGAGCAGAGCATGGCAGTTTCCAAAGATGAAATGAACCACCAGTTGACCTACCGTCGCTTCAAAGACGGGGATTATGAACAAACCAATTGGCAAGAGGCGATCTTCGAGGGCGATCACTCGCATAAATGCCCGACTTACGTGCATCGCACGCCGCCCTGCCAGGGCAGCTGCCCGGCCGGCGAAGACATCCGCGGCTGGCTCGATATCGTGCGCGGCATCGAAAAACCCAGCGGTCAGATGACCTGGCAGGAGTATGCCTTCCGCCGTGCCACCGACGCCAATCCCTTCCCCTCCATCATGGGCCGAGTCTGCCCGGCACCCTGTGAGGACGGCTGTAATCGCAACATGGTCGAGGACCATGTCGGTATCAACGCAGTCGAGCAGTTCATCGGCGACACCGCCTTGCAGAACAACTATCAGTTCCCCGAGCCCGGTCCGGCTACCGGCAAGAAGGTCGCCGTCATCGGCGGCGGTCCCGGCGGCATGGCGGGGGCCTATCAGCTGCGGCGCATGGGTCACGCGGTCACGGTATTCGACGAGCACGAAGAACTCGGCGGCATGATGCGCTATGGCATCCCCGGCTACCGGACCCCGCGTAACGTCCTCGACGGCGAGAATCAGCGCATCCTGGATATGGGCGTGGAAACCCGCCTGAATACCCGGGTCGGCCGCGATGTCTCGGTCGACGAGCTGGAGCAGGAATTCGACGCCATCCTCTGGGCCATCGGCACCCATACCGGCCGGGGCCTGCCCGTAGCCGGATCAGACGCCCCCAATTGCCTGACCGGGGTCGACTTCCTGCGGGCCTTTAACAAAGGTTCGTTGCAGCTCGCCTCCGGCAAGATGATCGTGGTCGGTGGCGGCGACACCTCCATCGACGTCGCCTCGGTCGCCCGGCGGCTGGGGCATATCACCAGCAGTCATGACAAGGATCGGCCGGAAAACGTCGTCATGGGCCATACCGCCCACGATGTCGCCTCCAGCGCGGTCCGCCAGGGCGCCGGCGTCACCCTGACTTCGCTGTTCCCGGTGGAAAACATGACCGCCGCCGAGCACGAGGTCCGCGACGCCCAGCGCGAAGGCGTGAGCATCCTCGGCAGCGTCATGCCGCTGGAAGTCCTGCTGGACGAGAATGGCCGGGCCCGCGGCATGAAGCTGGCCGAATGCGAGATGCAGGATAACCGCCCGGTCCCGCGCGAAGGCACGGAATTCGAGCTCGAGGCCGATTTGATCGTCGCCGCCATCGGCCAAAAAGGCGACCTGGCCGGCCTGGAGGCTTTCGACAACGGCAAGGGCTTTTTCGATGCCGACCAGCACTTCCGGGTCAAGGGGCGCGAGGGGCATTTCGTCTGCGGCGACATCGTTCGGCCCCACTTGTTGACCACGGCCATCGGCCAGGCAGCAGTCGCCTGCGAAAGCATCCATCGTTTTCTCCAGGGCGAAGAACTTGGCAAACGCCCCAAGGTCGACAAGCACCATTTCAGCTTGCTGGAAAAACTGCGCGAGAGCGGCCTGGAGCCGGAGGAATACGACCACAGCCAACGCTGGGGCACCGCGGAAGCCGATTTCGCCGTGCATAACTACGAGGATCGCGCCAAGCATGAGGTGATTCCCGCCGACGAACTTTATCTCGGCTATTACGAATACACCGACCGCCTGGTCCGGCCCGAAGTCCATGTCGGTTCCGAGGAAGTGCTCGGCAACTTCGAGGAGCGCATGAAGGGCCTCAATGAAGAACAGGCCCAGGCTGAAGCCAAGCGCTGCATGAGCTGCGGCATGTGCTTCGAATGCGATCTGTGTTTGATCTACTGTCCGCAGGACGCCATTTTCCGGGTGGACAAGAGCAAGCGCACCACCGGCCGGTATGTCGACACCGACTATAACCGCTGCGTGGGCTGTCATATCTGTGCCGATGTGTGTCCGACGGGTTATATCGATATGGCGATGGGTGAGTGAGGAGTGAGTTCATGAGTCAAGCAACGCATCGATTGCGCTGCGTCCTCATCGCATTGCTGGCCGGCGGCGCGGGTTTCGCGCTGCCGGCCTTGGCCGGTGACAAGCTCGGCCCGGAGATCCCCGCAGCCAAAGGGGAAGCCTGTGTCGAGCCCACCGACGTGATGCGACGCAACCATTTTGAGTACATTTTGCATCAACGCGACAAAACCATGCACCAGGGCATCCGGACCAAGCAATACAGCCTGACCGAATGCATTAGTTGCCATATTCAGCCCGGTCCCGACGGCGAGCTCCCGGTGGCCGGCGAGCCGGACCACTTTTGCAGCAGTTGCCATACCTATGCCGCGGTGCAGATCGATTGTTTCCAGTGTCATGCCGATCAACCCATGCCGGCAGCGGCCCGCCACGACGATGACCGGGCGCAGCACTCGCATAGCAAGCTGAACGGCAACTCCGCCGGGACTCGGGAGGGAAGTTAATCTATGGCTGAACAACAAACCGATCTGGAGCGGCGTCGGTTCCTGGGCGGCGCGGCAGCCCTGGGTGGGTTGAGCATTGCCCCCGGTGTCATGCTCTATAATCTGGCCGGCGCCAAGCCTGCCGATGAAGCTGTGACTGACCAAGTGCGCTGGGGCCTGTTGATCGACACCAGCGCCTGTAATGGCTGCAATGAATGCGTCGAGGCCTGTAACGAGGAACACGGCCTCGACCCTCATGGTGATCCGAACACGGCGGCGCAATGGATCCGCAAGGTCGAGGTCAAGGACAAGCTGACCGGCTATGTGCAAGAACTGCCTTTGATGTGCCAGCACTGCGAGCATCCGCCCTGCGTGGATGTCTGCCCGACCGGGGCCTCGTTCAAACGCGCCGACGGCATTGTGCTGGTCGACAAACACATCTGTATCGGCTGCCGTTATTGCATGATGGCCTGCCCCTACAAGGCCCGCTCCTTCATTCACGAACCTCTGGATGATCAAATCCCGTACTCGCCGCGGGGCAAGGGGACAGTAGAGAGTTGTACGATGTGTGTGCATCGGGTCGATAACGACGAGCAGCCGGCCTGTGTCGAGGCCTGTAACAAAACCGGCGGCAAGACCATGTTCTTCGGCGATTTGAACGATCCCGACAGCGAAATCTCGCAACAGCTCAAGCAATACGGCGGCAGCCAGATTCGCGCCGATCTCGGCCTGAATACCGGCGTGCGCTATCGCGGTTTGGAATAAGGGGAATAACGCATGCAACCAATTCGCTATTTTGAGCTCGACGCCAACGGGATGCGCTTTGTCATCCCGCTGGCGGTCATGGCGGGACTGATTCTGATCGGCCTGGGCTCGGCCTATTACATGGAGCATCACGGCCATATCGTCACCGGCATGAACAACCAGATCGTCTGGGGCACACCGCATGTGTTCGCCATCTTCCTGATCGTCGCCGCCTCCGGCGCCCTGAATGCGGCCTCAGTCGCCTCGGTCTTCAATCAGAATGCCTACAAGCCCCTGGCCCGGCTGTCAGCATTGGTGGCTATTGGCCTGCTGGTCGGCGGCTTAGCCATACTCGTGCTGGATCTCGGTCGCCCGGACCGGCTGACGGTGGCGATGTCGACCTATAATTTCAAATCGATCTTCGCCTGGAATATCTTCCTGTATAACGGCTTCCTGGCCATCGTGGCCGTCTACATCTGGCTTATGATGGAGCCGCCGATGCGGCGCTACAGCAAAATCGCCGGCTATGCCGCCTTCATCTGGCGCCTGATCCTGACCACCGGCACCGGCGCGATCTTCGGCTTCATTGTTGCCCGCGAGGCCTACGATTCCGCCATGCTGCCGCCGCTGTTCGTCATCATGTCGTTCGCCTACGGCATGGCCGTGTTCATGCTGGTACTGATGGGCCTGTTCGCCTGGATCGAGCGGCCGATCGGCGATTATTTGCTGCGCCGGCTAAAAAACCTGCTGGCCGTGTTCGTGGCTGCGGTGCTGTATTTTGTCGCCGTATTCCACATCACCAATTTCTATGCGACCGAACACCATGATTTCGAACGTTTCATCCTGTTCGGCGCCAACGGCGGCGGCCTCTACGCCACGATTTTCTGGACCCTACATATCCTGGTCGGCAATATCGTCCCGCTGGTGATGCTGCTGCATCCGCGCTGGGGGATGTCGCGGCCCTTAATCGCTGCTGCCTGCGGGCTGATCCTCATCGGTGGCATAAGTCAGCTGTATGTCATCCTCATCGGCGGTCAGGCCTTCCCGCTGGACATGTTCCCCGGTAAGGAAATTATCACCAGCGGCTTCCAGGATGGCCGGGTCGCGCCCTATACGCCTAGCCTGTGGGAGATCCTGCTCGGCATCGGCGGTATCGGCATCGCCCTGGCGGCCATCTGGATCGGCACCAAAGTTCTGCGCTTTTTGCCGGAATCACTGGATGATTCGCTGATCGACCCGCATTACCGCAGCCGGTCGTCGACGGCTTAAAACCGATAACGGTTGCGACCATGCCCCGTCTGCTCATTTCCGCGGCGCATAAATCCTCCGGCAAGACCATTATTAGTCTGGGGTTATGCGCCGCCCTGCGGCAGCAGGGCACACTCGTGCAGCCTTTCAAGAAGGGGCCGGATTTCATCGATCCCATGTGGCTCAGCCAGGCCGCCGGCCGCCCCTGCCATAACCTGGATTTTCATACCCAAACACCGACGGCGATTCGCCAGGATCTCGCGGCCTGGTCGCGCGGGGCTGAGATCGCCCTCATCGAGGGCACCAAAGGGTTATTCGACGATGTCGATCCGGCGGGGCAGACTTCCAATGCCGCCCTCGCCCGCCTGACCGAGACCCCGGTCGTACTGGTCATCGACTGCGAAGGTATGACCCGGGGTATCGCCCCCTTGCTACTCGGTTACAGGGGCTTCGAGCCGGACACGCGCATTGCTGGGGTGATTCTCAATAAAGTCGGCGGCCAGCGTCATGAAGACAAGCTGCGCCGTGCTATGGAGAATTACACCGATTTCCCGGTGCTCGGCGCGGTGCAGCGCGAGCCGACCCTGCTGCTGACCGAGCGCCATCTGGGCCTGATACCGAGCAACGAGGACGCCGACGCCAATACCCGTATCGCCGCCATTGCTGCACAGGTCGGCGCCCAGATCGACCTCGCCGGTCTGCGGGCCGTGTCGGCCCAGGCCCCGGCCCTGCCGGTGCCGGTCACGCCGCCGCTGAGTCACCCCCCTGACCTGCGCATTGGCATCCTGCGCGACGCCGCCTTCGGTTTTTATTATCCCGGCGATTTGCAGGCCCTGGAACAGGCCGGGGCGCGCCTGGTCATGATCAACGCCCTGCGGGATACCCGCCTGCCGGCCGTGGACGGCCTGCTGATCGGCGGCGGTTTCCCGGAGACGCATATGGAGGCGCTGGCCGCTAATCAGGGCCTGAAACAAGCGATTTACGAGGCGATCGAGGCCGGTTTGCCGGTCTATGCCGAATGCGGCGGCCTGATGTACCTAAGCCGCTCCATTCGCTGGGGCGAGCGACAGGCGCCCATGGTCGGCGCCATTGCCGCCGATACGGTCATGGACGAGCGGCCCAAGGGCCGCGGCTATGTCAGGCTGCAGGAAACCGGCGCCAGCCCCTGGCCGGCCCTGACCGCGGATCAGGCCCCCTTTGCGGCGCATGAATTTCATTATTCGCATCTGGAAAATATCACCGGCGAGCCCCAATACGCTTACCGGGTACTGCGCGGCACCGGGATTGAGGCCGGCATGGACGGGCTGATTTATAAAAACACCCTGGCCTGCTATGCCCATCTGCGCCATGTCGCGGCGACCCCCTGGGCCAGCCGCTTCGTCAGCTTCGTGCGCCGCTGTCGCCGTCCAGAAAACGAACACACGAATCCTGTAGGGTCGGTTTCAACCGACCCCCAC
>CAYFSA010000030.1:0-2743 GCA_964345605.1 uncultured Ectothiorhodospiraceae bacterium | reverse complement strand
AATCCTGTAGGGTCGGTTTCAACCGACCCCCACCGCTGCCAAGCTGCGGTCCCAATGGAGCAATCCTCGACAGTCACCTGAACCCAACTGATCACTAATCCTTATCGTTTAGCCTGGAGGCAACACTCATGATCACCCTCACGCCCAAAGCCGCCGAGCAAATCCGCGCCTCCGCTCGCCAGCAGCGCACCGAGGGGCTGCCTTTGCGGCTCGCCGCCAAGCGCTTGGAAGACGGCTCCATCCACTACGGCATGGGCTTTGACGACACCGGGCGCAGCGAGGATACCGCTTACCGCTCGGAAGGCATCGACATCGTCGTCGCCCCCAACAGCACCGAGTTATTGGTCGGCACCACGTTGGATTTCGTCACCCTCGACGATGGCGAGGAGCGGTTTGTTTTCCTCAATCCCCAGGACCCGAATTACGCCGAAACGGCGGCGGAATAAGCTGGCGGGTTCAAAACCGCTGCACTAGGGCGGGCTTTAGCCCGCCGAGTCAGGGCTAAAATGAAAATTCAAGCCCCATTTCAATCCGCCGATTCCGCTGCGGGTCGGTTAAAACCGACCCTACAGCGCTTGCCCATCTGCTTAGCTACACCTGCCCATAGGCGAGCTTGGAGCCCAACCAGCGCTGGATCAACGGCTCTACGCGGTCGGGATAATCGCGCAGCATGACCTCGGCAGCTCGCTGAACATCGGCCAGCAAGTCTTGGTGGCGGCTGAGATCGGCGATGCGAAAGCCGATATCCCCAGTCTGACGAGTCCCGAGCATTTCGCCGGGGCCGCGTAACGCCAAGTCGATTTCCGCCAGTTTGAAGCCATCCTGATGCTCGCGCAGGGCCTGCAAGCGTTGTCTGCCTGCCTGCGACAACGGCGATTGATACAGCAGCACACAACTGCTTTGCTCGGCACCGCGGCCAACTCGCCCGCGCAGCTGATGCAATTGCGATAAACCGAGGCGCTCGGCATTCTCGATGATCATCAAAGAAGCATTCGGCACATCCACACCCACCTCGATCACCGTAGTCGCCACCAGCACCTGCACCTCGCCCGTCTGGAACGCGGCCATCGCAGCGGATTTGTCAGCCGCCGCCAAACGCCCATGGACCAGCGCCAAGCGTAAATTGGGCAGGGCCTCACAAAGTTTTTGATAAGTCGCCTCGGCCGCTTCGGCTTGCAAGGTCTCGGACACCTCGATCAGCGTACACACCCAGTAAGCCTGCCGGCCTGCCTTGCAGGCATGGCCGATCCGCCCGATCACCTCGTCCCGGCGGCTGGCAGGGATCGCCACGGTGGTTACCGGCTTGCGGCCCGGCGGCATTTCGTCGATCACCGACAGGTCCAGTTCGGCATAAGCCGTCATCGCCAGGGTTCGCGGTATCGGAGTCGCTGTCATGATCAGCTGATGCGGCCGGCGGCCCTGCTGCTCACCCTTTTCCCGCAGCGCCAGCCGCTGATGCACACCAAAGCGATGCTGCTCGTCGACCACCATCAAGCCGAGTTCCGGAAGCGGCGTCTCGCCTTGAAATAACGCATGCGTTCCCACTACCAACCGCAATTCGCCTGCTTGCATCCGTGCCCAGACGGCTTCCCGCTGACGTTTACTCAGGCCGCCAGTCAGCCAGCCCACTTCGATGCCCAACGGTTCACACCACGCCGCAAAGCTGCGCTGATGCTGCTCGGCCAACAATTCCGTCGGCGCCATCAACACGGCTTGATAGCCGGCCTCGACACAGCTCAGGCAGGCCAGGGCCGCGACGACGGTTTTGCCAGCACCGACATCGCCCTGCAGCAACCGCAACATGGGGACCGTGTGCGATACATCGGCCTGAATCTCGGCACAAACTCGCTCCTGGGCGGCAGTTAAGGGAAATCCTAGCGCCGCCCGCAACTGCCGCGATAATCGGCCTGGCCCCGCTAGCGCAGGGGCACTCGTCTGCTGCAACCGCGCACGCAACCGGCGCAAGGATAGATGGTGCGCTAACAGTTCCTCAAAAGCGAGGCGCTGCTTCCCGGGCAGCTCATCCATGGAGGCCCGGCTCGAGCGCCATTCGGGGCACGGCTGATGAACCTGCTCAAGCGCTGCGTAAAGATCGAGGTGGCACTTCGTGGGCAACACATCAGCCGGGACCAAATCCGGTAACTCAGCCCTTTGGGATAACGCCGTATTGCAAAGACGCCGCAGGGTCGGTTGCTGGAGGCCGGCTACACTCGGATAGACAGGCGTCAGGCTCGATTCGACCGGCAGCGGCGCCGCATCGGTCAGTATTCGGTATTCAGGATGCACCAGTTCCAGGCTGTCATACCCCTGACGCACTTCCCCAAAACACCAGAGGCGGGTACCGGGCTTCAAGGCCTCGCGTTGTTGCTGGGAGAAGTGGAAAAAGCGCAACGCCAAAGCCCCACTCGCATCGGCCAGCCAAACCCGCCAAATCCGCTGCTGCGGTCCTACCAGCTCATTATGCCTGACCTCCCCCACCACGGCCGCATTAAGGCCAACTTCCAAAGCCGCAATCGAATGGATACGCGTGCGATCTTCATAGCGCAGCGGCAAATGCCAGAGCAGGTCGCTAACGTGCCGCAGGCCGAGTTTATGGAGCTTGTCTCGCTGTCGGGAACCAATGCCCGACAAGGTCTCGATGGGCCGATTCGCCAGCGAGGGCTCCGTCATCGAGGTCATCACCCCCTAGCCAAGCAATCACGCCTCCACCAGGGTCAGCACCGCCTCCATTTCAACCGCTGCC
>CAYFSA010000029.1:18788-26237 GCA_964345605.1 uncultured Ectothiorhodospiraceae bacterium | reverse complement strand
GGAATGGTACGCGGTGCGTACCCTACAGGGCTTAAGCTCATCTCTCAGCGGTCGTAGTGTAGGGCAGGTTTCAACCCGCCTCACCGGGCGCCAATTCAGGTACCGTGGTCGGTTGAAACCGACCCTACCCATCGCCATAGGCCGGGTTAGCGCAGCGTAACCCGACTCCAGCCCGCTGCCCCTTTTTAAGCTGCCGGCGTGCTGTAGCAAATGCGATACGGCGAATCGGGCTTGCCGGCAAAAAGCACCAAGCAAAGGCGAGCATTGCGAAAAAGCGCTACCGTGCAGCGCTAAGTGATGGCTTGTGCGCTGAGGTACTGCAATAAAGCGAAATATAATGCGCTTGCCCTGTAAGCCATGCCAAGCTTTGGGTTTCGCACAGACTCCAATGCTATAGTTATATCAAAATGCAACCGAAGACTAGGATTCATCAGCTAGCCGACAGCCTGATTCCTCCAGCAATAAAAGAGACTGATCGCATGACGACAACGCCCTCCAACGAAGGTTTATATTTCATCCTGATCAGTATTCATGGCCTGATTCGCGGCTACGATCTGGAGCTCGGCCGCGATGCCGACACGGGCGGCCAGACCAAATACGTGGTCGAGCTGGCCAAAGCCCTGGGTAACCGCCCGGAAGTCGCGCAAGTCGATCTGGTCACCCGGCTGGTCGAGGACGAGCGAGTCAGTGAGGCTTATGCCCAACCCAGCGAAGCCCTGAGCGACACCGCCCGGATCGTGCGGATCCCGGCCGGCCCCGCTGGCTATATCCCCAAGGAGCAGCTCTGGGATCACATGGACGAATTCGCGGATAATCTGACGGCGTTCATTCGCGAGCAGCCGCTCGCTCCCGCCCTCATTCACAGTCATTATGCCGACGCCGGTTATGTCGGGGTCCGGGTGGCCAATTATCTCGGCCTGCCGTTGTTGCATACCGGCCATTCGCTCGGCCGTGACAAGCGCCGGCGGCTGCGGTCGGCGGGGCTGACCGGGGAGGAGATCGAGCGGCGCTTCAATATGCGCCGCCGCATCGAGGCCGAGGAGGAAACCCTGGCCAATGCGTCCCTGGTGATCACTAGCACCAATCAGGAGATCGAAGAGCAATACGGCCGCTACGATTATTACGATCCCTCGCGCATGGTGGTCATCCCGCCGGGCACCGATCTCACCCGCTTCATGACCCCGGATGGCAGTGAATCTCAAACCCCGATCCATCGGGAGATCACCCGCTTCCTCGCCGCCCCCGACAAGCCCATGATTCTGGCCTTATCGCGCCCGGATTCGCGCAAGAACATTCCCACCCTGGTCAGTGCCTATGGCGAGTCCGAACCTCTGCAAGACCTCGCCAATCTAGTCCTGATCGCCGGCAATCGCGAGGATATCCGCGAACTCGATGAAGGCGCGCAGGAGGTCTGGACCGAGTTATTGGTCTTGATCGATAAGTACAATCTCTATGGGCGGGTGGCCTATCCCAAGGAACACAGCGCCAACGATGTGCCCTTGATCTACCGCATCGCCGCCGCCTCCCGGGGGGTGTTCATCAACCCCGCCTTGACCGAACCCTTCGGCCTGACCCTGATCGAAGCCGCGGCCTCCGGCCTGCCGGTTGTGGCCACCGATGATGGTGGCCCGCATGAGATCATCGGCCACTGCCAGAACGGCTATTTAATCGATCCGCTCGACCGCGAGGGCATCGCCGACAAACTGCTCGCAGTGCTCAACGATAGCGAGCGCTGGCAGACTTTCGCGAAAAACGGGGTCGAGGGGGTCGCCTCGCGATTCTCCTGGGACGCCCACGCCGAGAATTACCTCGGCAAAGTCCGTCCCTTGCTGCAATTACAAAAAGGCCCACGAGTCGAAGTGCCGGCCGCCACGGTCAAGCACCGCGACCGGGCTCTGCTCGTCGAGCTCGATCAGCTCCTCGCCGGCGATCACGAAACCCTGCACAAGCTCATGCGCGAGTTACGCGAACATCGCAAGCGGGTCAGTTTCGGCGTGGTCACCGATCACAATGCCCGCACCGCCTTCGAGTTGCTCAAAAAACATCGCCTCGGCCATCCCGATGTCATCATCAGCGGTCAGGGCACCGAAATCTATTACGGCCGCGATCTGGCCGCGGACGAAAGCTGGACCGATCATATTGACCACCAATGGAACCCGCGGCGGCTACGGCGCATCCTCCGGCGTATGCCCGGCGTGGCCAATCGGCCGCAGCGCGAGCAAACCCCCTATCGGGTAGCCTCGGAAGTCGAGCCCGACACCATGCCGAGTGTCGAAGAGATCAATCAATCCTTGCGGCAAGCCGACGAGACCGTCTCACTATCGTTGTATCGCCACACCAAGCTCGACCTCACCCCAACCCGGGCAACCAAGGGCGCAGCGGTGCGCTGGTTCGCCAGTGTCTGGGACATTCCACTCGAGCGCATTCTGGTCGCCGGCGGCACTGCCGCCGATTACGACATGCTGATCGGCAACATCCTCGGCGCCGTTCTGCCCAATCCCTATGCGGACGAGCTCCAATCCTTGAACGACAGCCCGCGGGTGTACTTCACCAGCGAGCCCGGCCCTGGCGGCATTCTCGAGGCGATCAAGCATTTCGACTTCTTTGGTGAATGCGTGGCGCCCGAGCCCCCAGCACCAGAGGCATCAAGCAGCACAGCCGAACACGATGAAACCGCGGCCGATGACTAAGCGCTGCAAACCAGCGACTCTTCCCAAACCTGCGAAAATCAACGGAGGCAGTATGCGTCAACTTATCCTCATGGCCCTTGTGGGCAGCTATCTCGGCCTCGCTAATGCCGAGCCGAGCACGGCCACATTCAGCCTGGCGAGCCCGGATCTCGGTGGCCAATTAACGCAAACGCAAGTGTTCAACGGCTTTGGCTGCGAGGGGGATAACATTTCGCCGGCGCTCGTGTGGTCCAATCCGCCTGAGGGCACCAAAAGCTATGCCGTCACGGTCTACGATCCCGACGCCCCCACCGGCAGCGGCTGGTGGCATTGGCTGATTTACAATATTGACGCCAAGATCAAGCAGCTACCGGCCGATGCCGGTGATCTCGCTAGTGACACCGCGCCAGCGGGCAGCGTGCAAAGCGTAACCGATTATGGCCAGCCCGGGTTTGGCGGGGCCTGTCCACCGCCGGGCGATGGCGCGCATCGCTATGTCTTTACTGTGTATGCCCTGGAAGTACCGAATATCTCGGCCGAGCCGGATACCCCACCGGCCCAGATTGGTTTCCTGCTCAATCAGCACGCCCTGGCGAAGGCCTCGCTAATCGCTTATTACCAGCGCTAACCCGGCCTCGCCAAGGTCAATCTTGGCTAAACAATGCTTAGAAGTAACTCTCGACCGTGATATGCCCGGGTTTGCGGGGGCGGTTGCGAACCAGCCCCCGCTCGCCGAGCATGGCCGTAGTGTCCTTGACCATGGCCGAGCTCCCGCAGATCATGGCCTGTGAGGTCTGGGGATCCAGGTTCAAGCCCGCCCGTTCTTCCAGCGTGCCGGCTTGAATGGCCTGCGGGATACGGTACGGCAAGGCAAAATCTGTCGCTTCCCGCGTCACCAGCGGCACGAACTGGAACCGCTCGCCATACTGCTCGCGCAGCTCGCCAATGACATGCTGATGCGTGAGATCCGCCGCAAAACGCACCCCATAGGCCAATACCACATTCTCGTAATGCTGCCAAGGGACTGCGGTCTTGAGAATAGAGATGAACGGACCGACCGCCGTGCCACTGGCGAACAACCATAAATTCTGCGCTGCTTGCATACGGCTCAGAATCATTACCCCCTGCGGCTTACTCTCGAGCTGAATCGTATCCCCGGCAGCAAGGCTCGTCAGCTTACGGGTCAGCGGGCCATCCGGCACCGTGACATAGAAAAATTCCAAGGGCAGCTCGCCAGGCGGGTTGACAAAGGAATACGGCCGCGCCACAAAATCGCCGTCGAGCTCAAGGCCCAGGCGGGTAAATTGACCTGCTTCAAAGTCGGTCATTGGCGCATCCACCATTAAGGAATACAACCAATCGTTCCAGCGGTAGTTTTCAACCACCGTTCCGGTTATCCATCGATCCACGAACATACCTCCGCTTGGCCAGTGGCCGTGGTTGTCACAAATAGTCTACAGCTGTTTGAGTTAAATGAAGTGAACTCCAGTATTCAAGCAATTTCTGACCTATGCGGTCAACTTTTGCCGTCACCCCTGTTTGATGTCAATCTGACAAGCCTGCTTCAAGAGCTGTATATTTGAAAGGGTTTCGTCAATAAGCAAGCAATAACTATGGCATGGGACGGTTGGTTAACCATCACCGTAATCATCGCGGCAGTGGTGATGTTGGCGCTCGGCACTTTAAGCCCCGAGTGGATCCTGTTGGCGGCATTGGCCAGCCTGATCATCAGCGGCGCCATTGAGCCGGCGCAGGCCTTAGCCGGCTTTGCCAGCACCGGCTTGATGACCGTAGCCTTGATGTACGTGATTGTCGCCGGCATTCGTGAAACCGGGGGCGTGCGCTGGCTGGTCGAGCATGTTCTGGGCCGCCCGCGGGACTTGCTGCGGGCCCAATTGCGTTTGATGCTGCCGGTCGTCGCCGTCAGTGGCTTCCTGAACAATACCCCGGTGGTCGCGACCTTCATTCCCGCCATCCAGGCCTGGAGCCGGCGTATCCACATTTCACCTTCACGGCTGCTGATCCCCTTGAGCTATGCAGCCATCCTGGGCGGCACCTGTACCCTCATCGGCACCAGCACGAACCTGATTGTCAGCAGCCTGGCGCAAGCCCAGCTCGGCTTGCAGCTGCATCTGTTCACGCCCGCCTGGATCGGCGTGCCGCTGGCCGTGACCGGAATCATTTATATCCTGCTGGTCAGCCGCTATTGGCTACCTGAACGGGTTCCGGCAACCCAGCAATTTGCCAATCCGCGCGAATACACGGTCGAGCTGCTGGTCGATCCCAATGGGCCGCTGGTCGGCAAAGGGATCGGCGAGGCGGGCTTGCGGCATTTGCAAGGCTTGTATCTGGTCGAGATCGAACGCGCCGGCCAGACCATCCCAGCCGTGGGCCCGCAAGAACGGCTGCGCGGCAATGATCGCCTGGTATTCGCCGGGGTTGTGGATTCGGTGGTCGAACTGCAGCGCTTGCCCGGCTTGAAGCCGGTGCTCGAGCCCAGCTACGACCCCTACCATCGTGATCCTAACCGGCAGCTTTTTGAAGTCGTGCTGTCGCCGCATGCCGAAGCTGTCGGCCAAACCGTTCGCGAAAGTCGGTTCCGCGGGCGCTACAATGCTGCGGTGATCGCCATTGCCCGCAATGGCGAGCGGATCGGCGGCAAGCTCGGGGATGTCCGCCTGCGCGCAGCCGACACCCTGTTACTTGATACCCATCCGGATTTCCATAAACGCTATCGCGACCAACGCGATTTCCTGCTGATCAGCGGCATACCCGATTCCAATCCGCCTCGTTATCACCGCGCGGGGTTGGCCTGGAGCATTTTGGGCGGGGTCGTCACCCTGGCGACGGCGGGCCTGACCAGCATGTTTATCGCGGCGCTCACGGGCGCCCTGCTGATGTTGCTGACCCGCTGCTTGTCGTTAAGCCGAGCCCGCCAGTCCTTGGAAGGCCAGGTCCTGCTGGCGATCGCCGCCGCCTACGGGCTCGGGCAAGCCTTGGAACAGACCGGTGCCGCCGTTTTCCTGGCCGAAGGCTTGCTCAGTAGCTCCCAAGGCCAACCCTGGTTGACCCTAGCCATGCTTTACGGGATCACCTGGCTATTAACCGAACTCGTCACCAACAATGCCGTGGCGGTCGTCATGTTTCCCATCGCCGTAGCCGCTGCCGAACAACTCGGCATCAGCCCCCTGCCGCTGATCATCACTATCATGGTAGCCGCCTCGGCCAGCTTTTCCACGCCCCTTGGCTATCAGACCAATTTGATGGTCTACGGTCCCGGCGGCTATCGCTACAGCGACTACTTGCGGTTCGGGTTGCCTTTGAATCTGCTGCTCGGCAGCCTCGCGGTCCTGTTAATCCCGCAAATTTGGCCATGGTCAGGGCATTTTTAAGTCGGTCCGACCTCCGGCGTGCTGGCATCAAAGCCAGGCCGCCGTAATTTACCGCCATACAAAGCCAACAAGCCGGCCACAATGATCAATAGACCACCAATGGCATCCCACAGGCCCGGCATTTCGCCCCAGAGCACATACCCATAAATACCGGCAAAGATGACCGAGCTATAGGTCAACGGGCCAATGCGCGCGGCGGGCGCATAGCGATAACCGGTGGTCAGCAGCAGTTGCCCGCAGGTCGCCAGGATACCCAGCAGGATCAACAGCGCCCATTGGCTCGGCGTCGGCATCTGCCAATGCCAGAGCACCGGCGCCGCCGAGACACTACTGGCAAAGGCCGCGAAATAGAACACGATGCGTGTGCTCGGCTCGCTCGCCGCCAGCCGCCGCACCACGACCTTGGCAAAGCCAGCCAGGGCACCGCCAATCAAGCCGATGAACGCCGCCGACTGAAAAAAGCCGGCCCCATCGGGATTCAAGATTAACGCCACGCCGCCAAAACCGATCAGCACCGCCATGATAATCGAGCCGGTGAGCTCTTCACGCAGCCAGAGCATGGCGATAATAGGTATAAACAGCGGCGCGGTGAGCTTGAGTAAGACCGCTTCGGCCAATGCCAGATGAGCGATGGCGTAAAAAAAACAATACATTGCCCCGACGCCGGCACCGGCGCGCAACAGGTGCAGATGCAGCACCCGGGTCCGCAAGGGCGTTTGCCTGAGATGCCATAACACAGGTAACAGCGCGACCAAGCCAAACAGATTACGGGCAAAGACCAGCATGGTATTGGGCAGATCGGCCGCCAACAGTTTGATAACAGCGCCCATGGTAGAAAACAGGACTTCCGAGGCGATTATGGCAAGGCTCGCGATAAGCAATGAGTGCGGCATGATAACTAACGGCGGCTAAACAGGGTTGGGCGAGCGGAGTAGAAAATAAACGTCAAACGAACCTCCTTTTGAGGGTTGCAAGGCATGCGAGTGCCGCGCGAAACTTGCTACACTCGAAAACATATTGGAATTTCGAGCGGCCCGACCGTCGCTGGCTTGCTGGTCAAGGATGGCAATTCATCGCATAATACCGCATTCTCCGTTCTGATCGAGTTGTAAGGAGTCAAACGTGGCTAAATCCAAATCTTCGACCTCGACTCGCCGGCCCCCTGCTTCCGGCAAGCAGCAAGCGACCCCTGCCGCCACCGATCCTCCTGCCCAGCAGAGTCAGAGCGAGCCGACCGGCATCGCGCAGAACCCGACCAACATCAATCCAGCACCGACCGAGCAAACCGCGGAGCAGCCGGCAACACCCCAAACTGAAGCCGCCAAGCCGGCCGCGAAAACACCCAAGAGCAAGCCGGGCACGACCGCTAAAAAGGCCAGCAGCAGCAC
>CAYFSA010000029.1:14759-18688 GCA_964345605.1 uncultured Ectothiorhodospiraceae bacterium | reverse complement strand
CGACTCGGCCCCCGTCGACCCGGCCAAGGCAGCGTCCAGCACCACGGCCAAAGCCTCGACGACTGTCTCCGCGCAACCGAAGCGCCAAGCCGGTAACACCAAGTCCCGCCAAAGCAGCAATAAGGCTGGCGCCGCCAAAACGACAACGCACCAACAAACCCCCGCCACCGCCGCAGCTGATGCGCCCGTCCCGGCAGCCCATTCAACACCGAACCGAGCCCAAGCCTCAAAGAGCGCCAACCCGCCTGCACCGGACCAGGGCAGTGAAGTTGCCATCGAGACGCGCATCATCGCCAATATCGATATCGGTTATGGCAACACCCTGTTTTTGCGTGGCGCCGGCGATGGCTTGAGCTGGGATGTAGGCCTGCCCATGACTAACAATGCGGCCGATGAATGGGTCTGGTCAGTGTTTTTCGCGCAGGGTCAGATCGAGTTCAAGTTTTTGATCAATGACGAAATTTGGTCGACAGGCGAGAATCTCACGGTCAGCGCGGGCGAAACCTGTATTGCCACGCCTCGCTTTGAAGCAACCTAACTGCCAAGCCCAATCGCTGTCGCCATTGCTTTGTAGATATAGGGGGGAGTGAGCAGGGCCGATCGCGTGCGACTGTAGTCGCACGCACAGGCTTTGCGCGATGCCATGCGGGATAATGATTCTCGGGAAATTGTCCGGCCAGTATTGAGCCACAATCAGCCCTACTTGCCTCGCTGCCTGGGGTTATTAGCCTTGGCGTGGGCCGGGCTTGTCGCCTGCAGTGCCGCGCTTGCCGATGCGGGAATCTATAAATGGCAGGATGCCGAGGGACGCTGGCATTACACTGACCAGCCGGCCCGCCCTCCCGGGGTGGTTGCGCGGCAGGTGGAGCTGCCGCCCATTTCCGTGTATCAGGCCCTGGCAGAGGCCGGGGTTCAGATTGACAACGATCGCGTCATTCAAACCCTGCACGGCCGTGTCACCCGCGTCATCGATGGCGATACCCTCGCGGTTGCGACTGAACAGGGCCAGGTCAAACGGGTTCGCCTCGGGGAGCTGGATGCCCCGGAGCGTTACCAGCCCTATGGCAAACAGGCTACCCGGGCTCTGCGCCGATTGGTTGCCAAGCGGCAGGTCAGGGTCGCGGTCACCGCCCACGATCGCTATGGGCGTCTGGTCGGCCGGGTCCATGTGGCCGGCCGTGATGTCAATGCCCGCATGATTCGCGATGGCCATGCCTGGGTGTATACCCAATACGCCAGTGATCCCGAGCTGCCCCGGCTCGAACGCCAGGCCCGCGCCTTCGGCCGCGGCCTTTGGCAGGCCCAGCAACCCACTGCGCCCTGGCAATGGCGCCATGCCAGACATTGACTGCAAATCCGCAGGGATAATAACCAAACTGTCGGTTAAGGCTTATCGATAGCGCTGCGGCTTGTATAATCGACTCCGCTGTGAGCCAACCGAGACCGTCAATACGGGGAATCAAGCCGATGAGCCTACATATTTCATTCAGCCCACATCATTATGCTCAGGCACAGACCCGGGGCACACGAGCCTATCAGGAAGACAGTCTCGCGCATCAATTCGGCGACGGCGAGACAACCAACTCGCTGGCACCGGGCAGCACCGCAGACACGGCGGTCATGGTCCTCGCCGACGGCATGGGCGGTGAAAATGCCGGTGATCACGCCAGTCAATTGGCGGTCTCGCATTTTCTCGCCGGCTTTAATGCAGCCCCGCAGACCCCCATGCCGCAACGGCTGCGCGGCGCGCTGGATCAGGCCAATCGCGCCATCGCAGACGCCGTGGCGGCCGATCCGGCCCTGCAAGGCATGGGCTGCACCCTGGTTGCCCTGGCCGTGGCAGCTGACAAAGCCCATTTTATCAGTGTCGGCGATTCACCGCTGTGGCATTATCGCCACGGCATACCGACCCGCCTGAATGCCGATCATTCCATGGGCGGCATCCTGGACGAAGTCGCCAGACGGGGTGAGATTACCCAGGCGATGGCCAACGAGTCCCCGCATCGGCATGTCCTGGTCAGCGCCCTGACCGGTGAGGCCATTGAGCATATCAGTGAAACGGACGGCTCGATCAGCTTACTGGATGGCGATGTGCTGCTGGCTGCCAGCGATGGGCTCTTGTCACTGCCCGCCGCGACCCGAGATCAGCTCGTGGCCACTTCGGCGACCGCCGACGATTGCGCCCATGGCTTGATCGCGGCGGTCGAAGCGCTGGGCATGCCGGAGCAAGACAACACCAGTGTGCAGCTATTGTTTTGCCAGGCGGCCCGGCCCTTCGCCCATCGCTGGTGGGTATGGCTGCTTGCCGCCGGGCTCGGCATCGGCGTGGGCGCCGGCCTGTATGGGCTGCTGTAAAGGGATGCCCGGCGCAGCATTGGCCGGGTTTCGTGGCCGGCGCCTGAAATGTCAGGATAAATACGCTATACATGTTCCCTTGATTCAAGACCAACCAGCGCTTTAAACGACACGGGTACCGAGAACACCAATGACAAACGCACAACAGCAGGTCCGCGTACTCTTCGTCTGCATGGGCAATATTTGCCGTTCACCCACGGCTCAGGGCGTCTTTACCGAGCTGGTCGAGCAGGCCGGGCTAACGGCCCAGATCACCACCGACTCGGCCGGCACGCATGCCTATCATATCGGCAAAACGCCCGACCCTCGTGCCCAGGAAGCAGCCGCCAAGCGCGGTATCGATCTCAGCAGCCAGCGTGCCCGGCAAGTCACCTGGCAAGACTGCGGCGCATTCGATTATCTCATCGCCATGGACCACGACAATTTCAGCTTATTGCAACAAGCCTGTCCCAGCGAATACCGCGACCGCCTGCATCTGATGATGGCGTTCGCGCCCGACCTTGCCGAAACGGAAGTGCCCGACCCCTATTTCGGCGGCCGTGGCGGCTTCGAACGCGTGCTGGACATGCTCGAAACCGCCGCCCAGGGGCTGCTCGACCACATCTGTGCGCAGCATCGTTTATGAACCCCTTCAACACGGGTCACGCCTGCGCCAGCAGCAGTCCTTGACCACCCGGTAATCCCCTAGCCACCGCGCGCCACCGTAAAGGATCGACAGGTCTTCGGCATGAGCATCAACTTTCTGCTAATCGATGATGATTACGCAGCCGACTTGGCTGCCCCCCAACAATTGCAGGCCGCACTGCGCGCCGTCGATAGCGAGATCCAGCTGCATTGTGCCGCGGATTATCCGGCGGCGGCGGCTATCCTGGCCAGCACCCCGATCGACGTCATCTTGATCGATGCCTGCTTCGGCGATGAGGCCAGCACCCTGCTCGACGATCAGCTCGAGGTCGTGACGACGCCCGACCCGCGGCTGCAAGCCGAGCAAGGCCTGCTGATCGTCCGCCGTATAGCCCACGAACTCGGCTACCTGCGGCCGGCCTGCCTGCTGTTCATCGATCAGGACGAAGTCGTTCGGGCTGCCGAAGCCTTGCGCGAGGACGGCCTGCTCGACCTAATCCAGCACAAGCCTGTGCATTACCAGAGCGGTGAGCCGCTGTTCGATCAGCTGGTCAGCTTCCTGCGCTGGCGCGTGCATCCCCTGAATGCCTTGCGGCGCGCCGGCATCATTGTCGAAAAACCCTTTGCCCGGCTTTTTTCATGGAAAAAATCGGACTGGCGCCGCGCGACCACACCGATTTTATCGATCCTGGCCGACTTGGCCGAGCAGCATAATCACAACTTGCTGGACATGAGAATTTACCGCCTGGCCAAGGAGCAGCAGCTGCTGCCCGATCTCGATACCAGCTGGGAAAAACCCGCCCTCTGGGCCCAACTACTGGCGCCGCTCGGCCGCTTCGAGCCCTGGCATCCCTGGTGCAGCCAACTGCCGGCCAGGCCACGAGTGCGTTTTTTCAAGTACCATCCCGACACGGCCACAAGCAGCGGATTGCCGCCGGAGGACCCTGAAG
>CAYFSA010000029.1:0-14659 GCA_964345605.1 uncultured Ectothiorhodospiraceae bacterium | reverse complement strand
GAGGACCCTGAAGCAGACGCGGCCTCTATCCGCCTGCTGATGCTGATCGATCCCCGCTTTCTGCCCGAATACAGCCAACAGGAACGCCTGGAAATCGAGCGGCATTTCCAACCGCTGGCCCAAACCCCCCCGGGCCAGCCGGGCCGGCTGGAACTGCCAGCCCAAGCACCCGGCGGGCAAACCCCCTGGCTGCTCGGCACCTGGTTCGATCTACCGACCGCCAGCGACACCTACTGGCTGCCG
The DNA here is from genome assembly GCA_964345605.1 of uncultured Ectothiorhodospiraceae bacterium. Lineage (GTDB taxonomy): Bacteria > Pseudomonadota > Gammaproteobacteria > CAYFSA01 > CAYFSA01 > CAYFSA01. The sequence continues at coordinate 14,416 of CAYFSA010000029.1, read as the reverse complement.
CTGGACCATTACCGGCGTTCCTGCCTCACGGCCGCCGCCCCGCTGCGCGCCGCGGTGCGGGAATTCGCCCAAGCCGTGGCCCGCAGCGAACCGGCTGCCTTACAGACCCCAACCCATCGCTATGGTCTGCTGCTCGACGGCATCTTGGTGGAACGTCATGGTCAGCATTCGCTCAATCACCACCCCACCTGGCTAGCGCCCTTGCTGCCCCTGCATAAGCTGCATTTGCCGGCCGATCCGGAGGTCGACGAGCCTTTGGCGTATAGTTATCTGCAGCAGCTGCAAACCCTCGAGCAATGGCTGCAAGCCGTAACCTATTGGTTCGCCTGGGGACGTCTGCCCGCCCTGCCCGCTGGCACCTCGATCGACCGGGTCTGGCAATCACTGCAGGCGCTGCTGCAAGGCGAAGTCACTCCTATTACCATCCAGCGCTGGTGGCAGGAAAGCGAGCCGCCGGCCACTTCCGAGGCAGACCGGGTCGAACGTATCGAAAAGCGTCTGTATTTCACACGCAGTACACGCTGCCTGGACGCCCCCGGCAGTCGGCCGCTGACCGTGCCGGCAGCGCTGACCCTGTCCGCCTGCACCTGCCGCTGCGAAACCGATGTCAACGGCGATGCCATTACCCTCTTTGAGCAGCTCGCCTTTACCCAGCCGGTGTCTCTGTTTCAGTGCCGCATCCGCCGCACGGACGGCCATCTGGATGTACTGCGTCTACATGATTGCGATTTTCATCGCGGCCTGGATCTCAGCGGCATCGAGGCAGCCGGGATCGAACTGTTCCGCTGCCGCTTCTTCCAGGAAAAGCCGGGTCAACCCGCGCTGCGCATCGGCAACACCGTGCTCAGCGGCGACCTGTCCATCGATGGCTGCGAAATTCACGGCGAATTTGCCATCACCCAAACCACCGTGCAAGAGCTGACCTGCCAGGTAGCCGGCGGCGCCTTACTGCTCGGACCCAACCTGCGCACCCTGGCCCGCACTCATTTAGATCTGCACCGCGGCACCGTCGCGCTGCTGGCGCATACGGAAATGCAGGACCGGCTCGATATTGTCCTGGATGACACCGCCAGCCTGGCCGCGCATCATTGCCGCCTGCATCAGGATGTCCACGCTGCCCTGGCCCAAGCGACCCGGCCGCTGAGCCTGACGCGCTGCCAGATCGGCGGCCATCTCCGGCTGGATGGCCCGCTGCCCGCGGCCCCCGTCCAAGAAGCCCAGTCCCATCAGTTCCTGGTAGCCATTGAGGAAAGCCGGCTAGAACGGGATTTGCTGGCGAACGGTTTGTTCGCTCTGCATCTACGCCATACCACGCTGCTGCAGAACCTGCGCATTAGCCAATACCTGGTGGCCTTACTCATGGACGACACCCAAGTGCTCGGCTCGCTCGATTTAACCGATATCCGGTTATATGGCAATGCCGCTATTACTCGCTGTCAAATCAATCGCCAGCTGCGCGCCGAACGGGGCCGGTTTCAACGCCTGAATCTGCATTCGACGCTGTGCCAGGGCGACGGCCTGTTCGCGGGCAGCGTGTTCAACGCCCCGGTGCGCTTTGTTGACGAAAGCGAGCATCATGACGACAGCCCTGCGCTCTGCGGCACGGTGTTCCGCAATCAAATCGATTTCAGCCAGGTCACCTTCCAGCGCGGCGCCGATTTCTCCCAGCTCGTCAGTGAGCGGCTGATCAAATTTGATGCGGCGAAGTTTCAAGCCGAGGCGCGTTTCCGCGCCATCCAGGCCGGCGGCAATGTCAGCTTTTATCGAACCAGCTTCCATGCCGCCGCAGACTTCCGGCGCAGTTTGGTGGCAGGCGTTTTCGATCTGCAGCAGGCCATTTTCCATTACCCACCGGCTTTCGATGGCGCCACATTCCGCGGCACTGTGCGCCTGCGCGATGTGCAATGGCCCATCGGTCAACCCGCAGACCCGGCGGTCAGCTTTCAAAAGGCCATCCTGGACGGTCTGCTGGATCTTTCCAATCCCCGCGACACCGACGGCTACGCCATTCTCGACCAGGCCGACAGCCAATTCCTGGTCGATTTGAAAGACGCCAGCGTCGCCGAACTGATCCTGGACCCGGCCTTTATGCAGCAGGTGCTCGATGCCGAGGAAACCACCCTAGAGCAGCTCCCCAAAAGCCATAAACCGGCGTTTCGGCGGCAGTTACTGGGCGTGAGCCAAATCTTTGAAAATACAGAGCGCAAACGCATGCGCTTTCGGGCGGCCGATCATTTCTACCGGCGCAGCAATCGGTATGTGCCCAGCTTCACGAGCACCCTGATGCGCTGGCTCTGGGGTTACGGCACGCGGCCGGGACGCGTTTTGCTCTGGATGCTAGGCGTCACTGGCGGTATTGCCGGCAGCAGTCTGTGGGTCTCCCTGCAAACCGGGATCTCATCGAATCAATTGATCCAACGGGTTGTGCAAACCTTTGTCGAGGTCATTTTGGCCCAGTCCCCCACATACTGGTCCAGTCTGCCGCTCTGGTATGCCATCACGGCGACCGGTCTGTTGCTGGCCCAAACCATCTTGCTACATTTGTTCTTCGCCGCGCTGGCACGCAAACTTTTGCGTTGGTAAATCGAACACAGGCTGGCGAGCTGATCGGTTGGCGTGAATGGGTGGCCTTGCCCGAGCTCGGCATCTACAAAATCAAGGCGAAAATCGATACCGGTGCCCGGACGTCGGCGCTGCACACCTATTATGTGCAGACATTGGACCAGGATGGGCGGCTGCATGTCTGTTTTGGCCTGCATCCGACCCAACGGCGCCAGGATATTGCCATCGACTGTTGCTGGCCGATCTTGGATCGGCGTCAGGTCACCGATTCCGGCGGGCACCGGGAATGGCGCTATACCATTTGCACAGAGTTGGCCATTGCCGCCTACCGTTACCCCATCGAGCTGACCTTGACCAACCGGGAACACATGGGCTTTCGCATGCTTATCGGCCGCACCGCGTTACGCGGACGCTTCCAGGTCGATCCGGCCCGCTCGTTTGTCCACGACCTGCCGGCCTTGCATTGAACCACCATGCATATCGCCATCCTCTCGCGTAATAATGCACTGTATTCCACCCAGCGTTTGGTCGAGGCTTGTCAGGCCCGTGATCATCAGGTCACGGTCGTCGACCCCTTGAAATGCTACATGGACATCACTTCATCGCGGCCGGCTATTTATTTTCGCCGGGAAAAGCTCGAAGGAGTGGACGCGGTCATTCCGCGCATCGGGGCTTCGGTAACCTACTACGCCACTGCCGTACTGCGGCAGCTGGAAATGATGGGTGTCTTCCCGCTGAACGAATCGGTGGCTATCAGCCGCTCGCGCGACAAGCTGCGCTCCCTGCAGCTGTTGGCCCGCCGCGGCATCGATCTGCCGGTCACGGGGTTTGCCCATGATGTCGATGACACCCAGGCCCTGATTCGCCTGGTCGGCGGACCGCCCTTGGTGGTCAAATTGCTGCATGGCACCCAGGGCAAAGGGGTGGTGCTCGCCGAAACCCAGAAAGCCTCGGAAAGCGTCATTGACGCCTTTCGCGAGCTCGACGCGGAATTTCTCGTGCAGGAGTTTATCGCCGAGGCGGGCGGCTCGGATATCCGCTGTTTCGTGGTCCGCGATCGGGTCATCGCTGCCATGCGGCGACAAGGCAAGGAGGGTGATTTCCGCTCGAATCTGCATCGCGGCGGCAAGGGCAGCATTGTCAAACTGACTCCCGAAGAGCGCACCATCGCCGTCCGCGCCGCCAAGATCATGGGGCTCAATGTCGCTGGGGTGGATATCCTGCGTGCCAACCGCGGCCCGGTCGTCCTCGAAGTCAATTCATCGCCCGGACTGGAAGGCATCGAACACGTCACCCACAGGGATGTAGCCGGCATGATGGTCGAATTCATCGAACGCCATTTTGCTCCCTACAAGACCCAAACCAAGGGGCACGGGTAATCGTTGAGCAACTCGCGCGCGCCGCTACAAATCAACGGTGAACGGATTCCCCCCGGCAGCCGCCGCCGCATCGAATTACCCGTTACCCGGCTGCATACCTACACCCCCGTCAGCATCCCGGTGCATGTTATCCATGGCTTGCGACCCGGCCCGCAACTATTCGTCTGTGCGGCCATTCACGGCGATGAGCTCAACGGCGTCGAGATCATTCATCGCCTCTTGCGCATTCGCAGCCTGACCCGAATTCGCGGCAGCCTGATCGCCATTCCCGTGGTCAATGTCCATGGCATGCTGCATCAATCCCGCTATCTCCCCGACCGCCGCGATCTGAATCGCAGCTTTCCGGGCTCCGCCAAGGGCTCGCTAGCCTCACGGGTCGCCGATCTGTTCATGAAAGAGATCGTCAGTCAATGCGACCACGGCATTGATCTGCATACCGCGGCCATCCATCGCACCAATTTGCCGCAGATCCGCGCCAATCTCGATCATCCCCAAACCCGGGCACTGGCCTCGGCCTTCGGAGTCCCTGTCGTCATGCATGCCGACACCCGTGATGGCAGTTTACGGGAAGCGGCGGCGGAATTCGGGATTTCCATGCTGCTCTATGAAGCCGGTGAAGCCTTGCGTTTCGATGAGCTGGCGATCCGTGCCGGCGTGCGCGGCATTTTGCGGGTGATTCGCGCGCTCAATATGCTGCCGCCCGCCCGCCGCCAGCGCAGCGAGCGCGAGCCCTATCTCAGCCGGGCTTCTTCCTGGATTCGCGCCCCCGAGAGCGGCATCCTGCGGGTCAAGGTCAGTCTCGGTGCCTGGGTAACGGAGGGCACCGTTCTCGCCACTGTCGGTGATCCCTTCGGCGAGGCCGATATCAGCATCACCACTCCGATCAGCGGGGTGGTAATCGGCCGCCTCAACCTGCCGCTGGTGAACGAAGGCGATGCGATTATCCATTTAGCGCGCTTCGATCAGCCCGAAACGGTGGCACAGAGTGTCGAGGCCTTCCAGGAAGATGTCGGGCCTTGAGCAGGGCGTTTCCAGGAACAACTAGGGCATCACCCTTCGCTCATATTACTTCCGGCATTTAGACCGCCACCGCGACATCCTCGAACACCACGGTCGCTAACGGCAGCTCAAGACCCACGCTGGCGAGTTCCGCGGTATCGTTATCGGCATAAGGATGCAGCACCCAGAAACCGTCGCTGCCTTTGCGATACAAATCGACGCTCCGGGTTTCGATGTCCACCACCATATACTCATGTAGTCCAGGAAGCTGCCGGTAATGGGCAAATTTGGCACCGCGATCGAAGGCGGCGGTCGTTGGTGACAGGACCTCCACGACTAGCAGCGCATCGTACTTGACAGCCGTGCCTTGCTGAGCAGCCTCCCCACAGCTAACGAACACATCAGGGTAGAAATAGGCATTGCTCGCGTCGATGCGTAGCTTCATATCGGCGATGAATACACGGCAATCACTGCCGCGCAAATGGGCTTTAAGCGCTGCGAAAATGTTACCGCCAACGGTCACATGTGCATCACTGGCGCCGGCCATAGGAAAGACCTCGCCATCGACATATTCGTGCTTATAAACCCTGCTCGCCTCGGCGACAAGGTACTCATCGGCCGTTATAAACGATTGTTCGGCGGGTATTGGTGGCATGACCGGTTCTCCATCGCCAGATTGGCATCGCATAGCGTCAACACGCAGCAATATATGATACCAAGGCGCTCACTTCTAGCCGCTGGCGCGTTTGCACAGCGGACCCTACGAAAACTGGAGTATACAAGCCAGCGTAGGATGGGTAGAGCGGCCGTCTCATGACTGGCCGATCTGCACCGACGGTTACCGGCCGCGAAACCCATCGACACCGAGGCTAACCGCAGGCCAATGATGGGTTTCGCTGCGCTCTACCCATCCTACGTTTACTAGAGCGTTGTTTGGCCGGGCGCGCAGTACCGGATCTGGTGCGGCGCCTGATCCAAGATGAGTGGGCGCGGCTGCTGCTGATCATCTATGTGGGTGACGGCCCCGAGGCGGATGTATGGGTGCGTAACTGCGCGGTCATGGAGCGGTTGGTGTGGAGTTTCCAGCCCCCCACCGATGAACTTGGCCGGCAGCGTTTGGTGCTGGAGATACCCCTCTTGCTCCATGAGGTTACCGATGGGCTGCGCCAGGTGCTGCAACACCCCTTTGAGCTGACCAAATTACTCCGCGCCCTGGAGGGCGAATATCTTAAGTGTCTGATTCAGTATGACCCGGAGTTGGTCTTTACCGATCGAGCCGGCTTTAAGGCGATTGAGCGCACGCCGTATGCGCTGACAGCGGCCATAGCCAGGGGGGAGGCCAAGGTGCTCAATGATGAGGAGTTGCTCAACGGCGGGCTGGCGCGGGGCATGCGCCGCCTTACAGATAGAAGCCTGGGCCATGGCGATTAAGGACTGTGGCGAGAGACGCGCAATTAACTGGTTAGATGAGGTGACTATGACCTAAGCGCGACATTCGGGTTACGACCTTAACCGAAATGTCTTCTTATTGTCATATTTCAGTAATCTTGGGGGGCTAGGGTAAATAGCCGAATCGGCAGGTTATGCCGGATTGGTCAATAAACCGCAACGGCTGGAGCCCCCATTATGCGCCCAAAGATACCTCGGTACGCCCCGTGCGGCGTCCCGCTCGTCCTTATTGCTGGTATGGCCCTAGGCGGCTCAGTTACCGCACAAGAGCGAGCGAGTCCTTCCGGTGAATCTGCGGCCAAGGCCTTGGCTGAGGAGTTGGTGGCCCTGCGCGCCGAGGTAGATGACCTCAGCGAGACCCTAGCCGAGGAGCGCGCTAGCCATCGTAACCGCATGCAGAGCTTAGCGCGTCAGGAAACTGAGCTTGCCGGCGAGGCACAACGTGTGCGCAGTCGCCTGCGCGAATTGGAGTCTAATCTTGCCGATTATCGGGAGCAGCTCGAGCGCGCCGGAGCCAACGAAGAAGAGCTCAAACCGGCGGTCCTGGCCGCTGCCGATGCCCTGCGTGAGCGGATAAGTTCCGGTCTACCGTTTAAACGCGGCGAGCGTAGCAGTGCCGTCGGCGAGATCGCTGCCGACCTGCGGGCCGGCGCTATAACCCCTCAGAGTGCCGCCAAGCAGCTCTGGGCACTCGTCGAGACCGAGCTGCGCATGACCCGGGAGAACAGCATCCACAGCCAGACCATCGAATTGGCTGGTGAGAAGTTGCTCGTGGATGTGGCCCGCGTCGGCATGGTGGCCCTCTACTTCCGCACCCGCGATGGCCGTTTCGGCGCTGCGCGCCCCGCCGGCGATGAGTGGACTTACTCGCGTTACAGCGATAGCACCCGCGCCGACCAGGTCGAGAAACTATTTACCGATCTAGAGAAACAGATCCGCACCGGCCATTTCACCTTGCCGGTGGCTATGCCCTTAGAGGAGGCGCTTTAATGGCGGGCAAGATGACAGGCAAACCGCTGGCCCCGAGCAAGGCGCTGCGGGCGGTCCGGCAGGTGGCCCTGGTAGCGCTGCTGCTGGCCTTAGTCGGGCCGGCGTTGGCTCAGGAGTCGGGCGCGGCTGACAGCGCCGCGGCGAACGGGGCTACGGGTGACGCCGCTGGGGCGGAGGAGCAGCGGACCTTGCGCCAGGCCTATCAGCAGGAGTTCGCCTTCCTGGTGGCCCAGCGCCGGGAGCTGGAACAGCGCCTGGCCGACTTTCGCGAGCGGGCCGCGGGGCAGCGCAGCGAGGCGGAAGCCGAGGTGGAGAACCTGCAGGGTCGGTTAGATACCCTCAAAGATCGGGCAGAGCGGCTTAACAAGCGGGTCACCGAGGCCGAGCGAGCCGTCGATGCCAGTGAAAGTCAGATCGCGACCCTGAAGGCCACCTTCCAGCAGGCCGATGCTACCCTCAAGCCCTTCGACCGCAACGTATTCAACGCCTCGACCTGGTCGGAGCGGGACAAAGTAGCGGCCCTTAAGGAGTTGTTCGCCGCCGGGAACGAGGTTCTCGCTAAGGCTGGCTCGATCCGCCGCGAACAAGGCGAGTTTTTCCTCGCTGACGGCAGTCAGACCACGGGTGAGATCCTCCATCTCGGGCGGGTCGCGGCCTACAGTCTGGATGCCGACCATCCTGGCATCCTGGTGCCGGTAGGAGACGGCCGCCTGAAGCTTGCCGCCGAGCCGCATGCTGCTACAGCCGAGGCGCTAGCCGCAGGTGAAGTGCCGGCGAGCCTGCCCATGTTCCTCTATACCTCACTCGATGATGAGGTCAGTGAGGGGGTCGAGGACACTATTGTGGCTACCATCGAGAAAGGCGGCACGATTGGCTGGATCATCGTCGGCTTGGGCGGTCTGGCCTTGCTGCTGGTGCTTGCCCGGATAGCCATCTTAGCCGGGGCTAGTTCGCGCGCCACCCGGCTGGTTGCCGACCTCGGGCCGCTGGTCGAGAAAGGCCGTCTCGAGGAGGCCGAACAGGCCTGTCGGAAACGCCGGGATGCGGTCTCGCGGGTGGTTACCGCCGCGCTCCAGAACATCGACCGGGAGCGAGCCCAACTCGAAGACGTGGTCAGCGAGGCAATGCTGCGGGAGACCGGCCACCTGGACCGGTTCGGCGGCTTTATCCTGGTTATTGCCGCTGTCTCGCCGCTACTCGGCTTGCTGGGTACGGTGACCGGCATGATTGCTACCTTTGAGGTCATCACCGTGTTCGGCACCGGCGATCCGAAACTCCTCTCCGGCGGCATCTCCACGGCGCTGGTTACTACCGAGCTAGGGCTTATAGTCGCCATCCCCACCCTGTTGGTGGGCAATTTACTCACCGGTTGGTCCGGGCGGATCAAGGACGACATGGAGCACGCCGTGTTGCGAGTAACTAATGTCCACGACACCAATGGCAACCATCAGGTGGCCTGACTATGGTTGGTGAGCTAGTCGACGACTTTCTCTTCTACTACCAAGCCGGCGGCTATGTGATGCCGCCGCTGGTGGGGGCGACGCTGGTGTTGTGGTACGCCCTGGGCTACCGCCTGTCGGTACTGCGCCGCGGTCGGGGGGGTGACGTGACCACCCTCGTTCGGAGTCACTCCGCCGGCGGGCAGCGGCCTCCCCGGGGGCTCGCTGACATCGCGGTCGTGCGGGGATTGGCAGTGCTGGAGAAGAATCCCCCCGACCCGCGCCGGCACTTGGAAGAGATTACTGCCGAATTGCGCCGCGAGGCGCGAAGCTACCGCATCTTGACCCGCGCTATCGTCACAGTAGCACCAGTGGTCGGGTTGCTGGGTACCGTGGATGGGATGATCGAGACCTTCGACTCGCTGCAAGACATGAACCTCTTCGCCCAATCGGGCGGTATCGCCGGCGGGATCTCGCAGGCGCTCTTCACTACCCAAATGGGTCTGGCGGTAGCCATCCCCGGACTGGTGGTCGACCGCCTCCTGGACCGCCGTCAGGCCAATCTTGAGCGTGAGTTGCAGCGGATCCGCGAACATTTGGCCGCTGAGGCAACCAATATTAGTGAGGGACAAGCATGAAATACCGCCAGCGTCGGGACGAGGCAACCGAGTCCATAGATATCTCGCCGCTCATCGATATGGTCTTCATCCTGCTGATTTTTTTCATGGTCAGCACGACCTTTGTTAAAGACATGGACCTGGAGATCAATCGGCCCGAGGCGAGCAGTGCCGATAAGGCCGCCAACGAGACTATCCGGGTCTTCGTCGATAGCGCCGGAGCGGTCTATTTCGATGCCGAGCCGGTCCGCATGTGGGCCCTGCAGGGCCGTGTCCGGGATGCCCTGGGCCGCTCCAGTAATGACAACGTCCTGGTGGTCGTTGATGACGGAGTCCCGGCCGGTCGGTTGGTAGAGGTGGTCGATCAGGCGCGTTTGGCTGGGGCGGGCCACGTCGGTGTAGCTACTCAGGCCGAGGCCGGGGGGCCGCAGTGAATATCGCCAGCCAGCGGTGGCGCCACCGGGTAACCGCTATGGCCATCATGGTGGTGGGTAGTGCCGTCATCTTTTCGTCCTTGACGCTGATAAACCAGAGCACCGCCCCCCCGCAGGATGACGGCGGGAGCCGCGACCGTGAGATCGACGTAGCCCCCCCGCCGCCGGAACCGGAGCCGCAGCAGCAGCGCTCCGAGCCAGAGCCGCAATCACCGCAACAATCTAGGGGCAAGCCGCCACCGCCCGGGCTGGGTTCCGATCTGGGCGGCGTGGATGTCGGCCTGGGCGGCTTCGATATGGATGGTATGGGCGACATGGAGCAGAGTAAAGACGACCGCGACCTGACTATGACCAGTGATACTGTCGATCAGCCGCCGCAGCCGCGCAGCCAAGCCCAGGTGACCTATCCGCCCAAGGCCAAGCGCAAAGGGGTAACCGGCTACGTAACCCTCAATCTGCTCATCAACGCTGAGGGTGAGGTGGAGCAGGTGCAGGTCCTCGAGGCTGAGCCGCAGGGAGTCTTCGAGGAGGCCGCCGAGGAAGCAGTAAAGCAATGGCGTTTTACCCCCGCCCGCTACGAGGGCCGGGAGGTGCGCGTCTGGGCCCGCCAGCGTATTCGCTTCGATCTGAGCTGATGTTATGCAGTGCTTCAAATATCTCCAGTTAATGCGACTCTCCCGCCGCCTGCTGCTTGCTCTGCTGATGGCCACGGCTGCCCCGTTGCAGGGGGAAGAGCTTGAGCCGCTCAAGCTCGCCGCCGTGCTGTTGGCTGACGGCCATCTGGACCGTGCTGAGAAGGCCCTGGCGCGCTTTGACCCCGAGGCTGAGGGGGTAGCGGAAGGCAAAAAGGCCCGCTATTTCTTCCTCCAGGGCCGCCTGGCACGTCAGCGGGGTGAGCCTGAGGCGGCCCTGGAGGCCTTTCGCAGCGCCCTGCAGGCGGGCTACGCGCAGCCCGACATCCACTTATATCGGGCCCGGGCGGCCTTCGATAGCGGCGCCCCGCAACTGACCCTCGACGCCTTGGCGGAGTTGGGTAGTAAGGGCGATGACGTCCCGGCCAGCCATGCCCTCCGGGTGGCTGCTCACTGGCAACTGGAACAGCGCGAGGCGGCCTGGCAAGCGTTGGAGAGGGCCATCGAGCACTTTCCGCAGCGGGTCGAATTCCGCCGTCAGCGGCTTGTTTACCTACTTCAGCTGCAGCTCTTCGCGCGCGCGCTAGAGGTCGCGGATAACGTTATCGAGAACTCCCAGAAGCCGGCCCCGGATGCCGCTGCGGTGGGTTCCAGCTTTATCAAGGCCGGCCAGGCGGAGCGGGCCATTGCCTTTCTCGAACGCCATCGGCTAGCCCACCGCGACCATGCCGAGCTTGCCTATACCTTGGCCCGCGCTTACCTGGAGAGTGATCAGATTCACGCCGCCGCTGGGATTATGGACAGCGTCGCAGCGCGCCATCCCCATCTCGCCGAGCAAGCTGCGGAGATCCACCGGCGGGCCGGTAACCTCAGTCGAGCGCTCTATCACAACTCGCGGGTAGCCGCCGGCCCGGCCAAGCTGCACCAGCGCCTGGGCATTCTGTTGGCGCGCGATGCCTACGAGCAGATTGCGGCTATGGATCGCGATTTACGGCGTAACGGCCTGCTCGACGACGAATCGGTGCGTTACGCCCTGGCTTACGCCCACTTTCGGACCGGCGGTTTTGACCGGGTGGATGAACTGCTTAGCGGTATCTCCGACCCGGATCTCTTCCGCAAGGCCACCGAGCTGCGCCGGACCATGGAAGAGTGCGGCGAACAGGAGTGGCAGTGCCAATGAACCGCGGAGGTCATCTAATGCCGTTATATCGTGCCGCCATCGCTTCCTGTTTGCTGTTTCTTGTCGCCCTGCCGGCGGCTGCCCAGGAGAGTCAGGCGGGCCAGGAGGAAGAGCCAGCTTGGCTGTCGGTTATGGCCTTCCGCGATAGCATGCCGGCCAGCGCCTTGGGGGTTCGCCTGAATGGTAATTCGGTAGGGCGGCTGGATCGATTGGGCTATTTCGAGATCCGCGTGGCGCCCGGAGAGCATACCGTGGCCATCCACGGCGAAGAGGGCGAAATCATACGCCGGCGGTTGCGAGCCGAGGCTGGCGACGATATCCGCCTCACCGTTACTTTGACTGAAGATGGTGAGGCCAGCGTAGAGGTTACCGCCGCCGGTGGGAGTGGCGAGCTCGCCGCAACGGCGGACGTCGTCGCGGGCAGTATTACCGGCCGAGTAGTGGATAGCGAGGAGCAGACTCCGATAGTCGATGTCCGTGTCCTTGTCCGCGGTACCAGCGCGGAGGCCCGTACCGGTGAGGATGGCACCTTCGAGTTGGAACTCCCGGTTGGCGAGCATACTCTCTCGGTGATCCACGGTGACTACGCGACGCGCAGCCTCTCCGCCGTTACTGTGCCCGCCGCGGAGACCGCGGAGTTGGGTGAGGTGGCGCTGACCCCGGCCGGCCTGGATCTGGGCGAATTCGTGGTCACGGCGCCCTATGTCGAGGGCTCGGTGGCCTCGGCGATCTCCGAGCAGCGCTTGGCTGGCGGGGTTAGTGAGGTCCTCGGGGCCGATCAGATGGCGGCTGCCGGCGACTCCGACGCCGCCGACGCTTTAGCCCGGGTGACGGGCTTGACCATCGAGGATGGCAAATACGTAGTCGTTCGCGGCCAGCCGGCACGCTATACCAAGACCTTACTGAATGGCTCCCCCCTGCCCAGTCCCGACCCGATCAAACGGATCGTCCCGCTGGATCTGTTCCCCACCGGTATCCTCGCGCAGATCCAGGTGGAGAAGAGTTATGCCGCCTCGCGCCCGGGGTCATTCGGGGCCGGGCTGATCGATCTGCACACCGCCGAGCTGCCCGACAGTAACTTCCTCGAGCTCTCTCTGGGGACCGGCTACAACACTGAATCGACCGGCCAAACCGGGTTCGACCACAGTGCCGGGGGCAGTGACTATCTGGCCGCCGACGATGGTAGCCGTGACGTCCCTGCCGGGGTTACCGATGCCGATGACCTGGAGGCGGCGGCGCAGGGCTTTGCCAATGATTGGGCGGCGGACGAGACCACCCTGGGGCCGGACCGCAGCCTAGGTATCAACAGTGGTTTTGCCACTAGCTTATTGGGTGCCGACCTGGGGATCCGCGCCGGCCTCGACTGGAGCCAGTCGGCTCGGCACAGCGCGACCATCGAGCGCGATTACGCCTTGGGCGGCGATGATAACCTGGTTGTGCGCAACGATCAGCTCCGCAAGCGCAGCGATGTTGATATCGGCCTGGGGATGACGTTGCTGGCCGGCCTGGAATGGGAGGATCACGCGCTGCGCAGCAACACCTTCCTGCTCCGCAAGGCGACCCGCCGGACCGAGATCAGCGAGGGCACCCGCACGGTCAGCAATGACGATTATATCCGCGAGACGCTCCTGGAATGGACCGAGCGGGAACTCATCCTGCAGCAGTTGGTGGGTGAACACCAGCTGGGCCCGCTGGAGGTGGATTGGCGGGCCATGCTCGCCGAGAGCCGGTGGGAGCAGCCCGACCGACGCGATTATATTTACCGGCGGCCACTGAGCCTGGATGATGCCCCGCTGAGGTTCCATCAACAACAAGGCGCGCGCCGGCGGTTTTCCGATAGCAATGACACCATCACCGGACTGGATCTCGATTTGGCCCTGGCGGTGCTTGATAGAGAACGGGTTGCCCTTGAGCTGCAAGGCGGCATCTCGGTCTACGATCAGGAGCGGGACTCCCGCGTCGAGCGTTACCGATTCGAGCCGGAGCCGGGGGTGGAGCTAGATCAGTTGCCCGAGGCGATACTCGATCCGGACAACGTCGGCGACACCCTCAAGGTTCGCGATGATACGCAGGACAACGACAATTACGCCGGTACGGCGAGTGTGACCGGCACCTACCTGGGCCTGACCTTCGATTGGACTGAGGCGCTGACTGTCAACGCCGGTCTGCGCCGCGAGCAGGCCGACTTCGCGGTGCGAACCTTCCAGGCCGCGGGCGGCGGTGGGCCGCAGGAAGTCGCCGGCGCCTTCGAGCAGAGCGCGGCGTTGCCGGGAGTCTCGGCCACCTGGCGATTCGCCGAGACCATGCAACTGCGCGGTAGCTGGGGACGTTCCCTATCCCGGCCGATACTCAATGAGCTCACCCCGGGGCGCTACTTCGATCCCGATTCGGGCGACGAATTCCTCGGCAACCCGGATCTGGAGCCGGCCGAGATCGACAGCCTGGAAGCCCGCTGGGAGTGGTACCCCGGTTCCCGCGACCTCCTCGCCTTAGGGTACTTTACCAAGGAGTATACCAACCCGCTGGAGGAGAGCTTCGTCGGGGTGGGCGGATCAGAGTTTCTGCGCCGCATCCAAAATGCTGCCGGGGCGACGGTAGAGGGGACAGAGGTCACCGGTATGATCAGCCTCGACAGCCTCGTCGGCTGGCTGGGTTGGCAAGCGGGGTGGATGGAGGCTCTCTATCTGCAAGCCAACGCCGCCTTCATAGACTCCAACGTCGAGCTGGCTAGCCAG
>CAYFSA010000028.1:1541-26330 GCA_964345605.1 uncultured Ectothiorhodospiraceae bacterium | reverse complement strand
TCCAGCACCGCCGCGGTCAGGCCGAACAGATAAGGATGATCGACGGTATAGACGAAGATCTCGGTGCTGCCGCGGGCGGTCTCGGGACGGAGCAGAACCAAGGGGAGCTGGCCTGACTCGCTGCCGGCCACCGCTTGTGTATGCCAGGCGATTTCATCGTCGGTATGGCGCAGGAAATAATCATCGGGGAAGGTTTGCCAGACTTGTTCGCAGGCGTGGTGAGTCAGACCGTGCTCCCGCAGCAAAGCGCAGGCATCGGTCTTGACTGCCTGGATGCGGGTGTGGGTGTCGGGCGGCTGTTCCAGGTCCCGGCGCATAAGGCGTTTGGTGCTGGTGTAGAGACCCGAGAGCAGGGCATCGCGCCAGGCGTTCCAGAGACTGGGATTGGTGGCGCGGATATCGGCGACGGTCAGCAGGAATAAATAATGCAGCCGGGTGACATTGCCGACCTTGGTGGCGAATTCGTGGACCACTTCAGGATCTTGGATATCCTTGCGCTGGGCGGTCATGGACATGAGCAGATGATGACGCACCAGCCAGGCGACCAGGCCGGCGTCATGGTCGGAGAGGCCATGATCGAGGCAAAAGCGCAGGGCGTCCTGGGCGCCGAGTTCACTGTGATCGCCGCCGCGGCCCTTGGCGATGTCATGGAAAAGCCCGCCGAGGTAGACCAGTTCCGGCTTGGGCAGTTGCTGGAAGGCGCTGGCGCATAAGGGATGCTCGTCCTGAAATTCCGGCAGGGCGAAACGGCGCAGGTTACGAATGATGAACAGGGTGTGCTGGTCGACGGTGTAGATATGGAATAGATCGTATTGCATGCGCCCGACGATCTGGGCGAAGGCCGGGATATAGGCACCGAGAATGCCGTAGCGGCTCATGCGCTGCAGTTGGGTGTTGATGCCGCCCGGCTGGCGCAGGATTTCCATGAACAGGGCGCGGCAGGCTGGGTTTTGGCGAAAATGCGTATCGATCAGTCGAGTATGCTGGCGGATGATGCGGATGGTGCTGGCGCTCACGCCGGTGAGCTCCGGTTGCTGCTGCAGCAATAAAAACACTTCCAGCAAGGCGGGCGGATAGCGCTTGAAAATATCCGGATGGCGGACTTCAAGATAGCCGCGGCGGACCTGAAAGCGCCGGTTGATGATCTGGGGCTCGGCAGAGGCCGTGCCGCTGGGGGACGGAATGGCCTCGTCGTAGAGCTGCAGCAACAGCTCGTTAAGGCGCTCAAGATCGGTGACTGTGCGGAAGTAGCGCTGCATGAGCTGCTCGACCCCGAGATTCTGGGGCGCGTCTTGATAGCCGAACAGGTCAGCTAACTCGCGCTGCCGGTCGAACAGCAGACGATCCTCGGCACGCTTGCTCAGGATGTGCAGGGCAAAACGGATTTGCCAGAGGAATTGCTGGCCGGCGTCGAGTGTGGCGTATTCGGTTTCGGTGAGAAAACCGTGAGCGACCAGGTCGTTGAGGGAGGCGGCCCCCAAATGGCGCTTAGCGACCCAGCCGATCATTTGGATGTCACGCAGCCCGCCCGGGCCTTCCTTAACATTGGGCTCGAGCCGGTAAGGGGTGTCACCGAACTTGTGATGACGTTGGCGCTGTTCTTCCAGCTTGGCGGCATAAAAGCGGGGCGACGGCCAAATGGCTTGCGGTCCGGTTTGCTCGCGCAGGCATTCGAACAAGTCGGTCGAGCCAGCAAGCAGTCGTGCCTCCATGAGATTGGTAGCTACCGTGATGTTGTGGCTGGCCAGCTCGCTGCAGGTAGCCAGACTATGGACGCTATGGCCGGGTTTGAGGCCAATGTCCCAAAGGAAGGTGATAAATTGGGCCAGGCGTTCGTTTTGCGTAGCGTTTGGTTCGGCCTTGGTCAGCATGAGGATGTCTACGTCCGAGCCGGGCTGGAGCTCGCCACGGCCATAACCGCCCACGGCTAACAGGGTGATGTCGTGGGTCTGGGCGAAGCCATGCCGTTGCCAGGCTTGGTACAGCAGTCGATCGACAACAGCGGCCTGGCCGTGGACCAGCGTTGCGACGGCCGTGCCTTGCCGAAAGGCCTCGGCGAACAAGCTGCGCGCTTGGTGCAGACAGCTCGCGAAGTCCGCTGCCTGCCGGTCAGGCTGGGCCAGCGAAGCCAGGCAGTCCGCCAGGGACGTGGCTACCTCGGCCTGGGTGTAAATCGCTGGGTCGAGCTCGGGCAGCGGCAATGGATCGCATATCATAACAGGGCCTAAAGATCGTCTTCGCCAGAGCGCCGGGTCAGGAGCTCGTAGCCGTCGGCGGTGACCAGGAGGGTGTGCTCCCATTGCGCGGACAGGCTGTGGTCCTTGGTGACGACCGTCCACTGATCCGGCAGCACGCGGGTATGGCGCTTGCCAGCGTTGATCATGGGCTCGACCGTGAAGGTCATGCCGGCCTGCAGTTGCAGGCCCGTGCCGGGTTTGCCGTAGTGCAGCACCTGCGGGTCTTCGTGAAATGCCAGGCCGATGCCGTGGCCGCAGTACTCGCGCACGACCGAGCACCGATGCGATTCGGCATAGGACTGAATGGCATGGCCGATATCGCCGAGGAAGGCGCCCGGCTGCACGGCGGCAATGCCCCGCTTCATCGCCTCGCGGGTGACGCGGGTCAAACGCGTGGCGGCCGTGGAGACCTTGCCGATTTCGAACATGCGACTGGTATCGCCATGATAGCCGTCTTTGATGACCGTGACATCGAGATTCATGATGTCCCCGGATTTCAGCCGCTTGTCACCGGGAATGCCGTGACAAATTTGATGGTTGACCGAGGTGCAGATCGATTTGGGAAAGCCGCGGTAATTCAGCGGCGCGGGCGTGCATTTGAGCTCGTGAACGATGAAATCATGGCAGATTCGGTCGAGCTCGCCGGTGGTCACCCCGGGCTTGACATAGGCTTCGATCATTTCCAGCACTTGTGCGGCGAGCCGGCCGGCAAGACGCATTTTTTCGATTTCTTCCGGGGTTTTGATAGATACAGTCATACACGAGCCACATCGCAGCGAACCGGCAGATCAGCGGCGCATTGCCGGGCGCGCAAGCGCCGGGCAAGATACCTGATCCTGTTTGGTGTCAATAAACGCTTTATGGTATAAAGAGCGCGCTTTCGGCGCAATTGATATTTGTTCTCATAAAGCCAAAATCGGCTCGCGCCCGTGCCGTCGGCCCGCATCGGCTTGGCAAGGGCGGGCGATTGGTCGGTGCCTCGGTCAGGCGATCTCGGTCAGGCAATTACGCGCAAGCAAACAATGTATTCATGTTAAACTATCGCCTCATAGCGATCTAATCCACACATGCATCGGCACATGCGCCGGGGTGCCTTGGCGGTGGCCGAGGTTGGCGCATGGGATGCATGGCGGCCCAACCCTGAATCTTAACGGAGTTAAACATCGATATGGCTAATGTCACGATGCGCCAGATGCTCGAATCCGGCGTGCATTTCGGGCACCAGACCCGGTATTGGAACCCGCAGATGGCACCTTACATCTTCGGGCAGCGGAACAAGATTCACATTATCAATCTGGAAAAGAGCCTGCCGCTATTCGGCGAGGCCATGAATTATATCGGCAAGCTGGCGGCCAACGGCGGCAAGATCATGTTCGTCGGGACCAAGCGCTCGGCCCGCGACACCATTCGCGAGGAAGCGCTGCGCTGCGGTATGCCGTATGTTTCGCATCGCTGGTTGGGCGGGATGCTGACCAATTTCCGTACGGTCAAGCAATCCATCCGGCGGCTCAAGGATTTGGAAGCCATGACTCAGGATGGCAGCCTGGCGCGTTTGAACAAGAAAGAAGTGCTCATGCTGCAGCGCGAGCAGGACAAGCTCGAGCGCAGCCTTGGCGGCATCAAGGATATGGTGAGCCTGCCGGATGCCTTGTTCATCATCGATGTCGGCCACGAGCGCATCGCCGTCAACGAGGCGAATAAATTGGGCCTGCCGGTAGTGGCGGTGGTGGATTCCAACAATTCGCCCAAGGGTGTGGATTACGTGATTCCGGGCAATGATGACGCCATGCGGGCCATTCAGCTGTACGTCTCGGCGGCGGCTGATGCGGTTCTCGAGGCGCGCACCGCAGCACAGCTGCAGGGCAGCGCTGACGAGTTCGTCGAGGTCGAGGAAGACACGGCCGCGACCGCTGACAGCGCTGCGTGATGGTCGCTGTGATGAACATAGACTTTGTTACCTAATTCCTTGCACTAGACTGGAGTCCAATTGACGATGCAGGTTACAGCAGATTTGGTAAAGGCACTGCGGGAGCGCACCGGGGCCGGCATGATGGAATGCAAAAAAGCGCTCAACGAGACGGGTGGCGATATGGACCAGGCCATTGAGCTGATGCGCAAGTCTGGTCAAGCCAAAGCCGTGAAGAAGGAAGGTCGGGTGGCGGCCGAGGGGCGCATTGCGTTGGCAGCGGATGACTCGGGTGTGGCCATGGTGGAAATCAACACCGAAACCGATTTTGCCGCCAAAGACGATAATCTGGTCGCCTTCGCCGATGATGTGGCCGACTGCGTGCTGCAGCAGGCACCGGCGGATGTCGAGTTGCTGAGCGGCTTGACCCTCGGCAAAGCCGGTGTCAGTGTCGAGGATGCTCGCCAGGGACTGGTGGCGAAAATCGGTGAGAACATCCAAGTACGGCGGTTTGTCCGGTTTGTCGCCGGCGATGCCCAGGTCGCGCATTATCTGCATGGTGCCCGCATTGGCGTCTGTGTGGCATTGCAGGGCCCCAGCCCCGAGCTGGCGCGGGATATCGCCATGCATATTGCCGCCACCAGGCCGCAGTTTTTGAGCTCCGACGATGTGCCGGCGCAGGTGCTGGAACAAGAGAAGGAAATCCTGATTGCCCAAGCAGCGGATAGCGGTAAACCCCCAGAAATCATCGAAAAAATGGTGCAGGGCCGGTTGCAAAAGCATCTGGCCGAAATCACTTTGGTCGGTCAGCCGTTCGTCAAAGACCCCGATCAGACGGTCGGACAATTGCTGGAAGCCAAGGGGGCGAGCGTGCAGCGCTATGAGCGTCTGGAAGTCGGCGAAGGCAAGGAAAAGGAGCAGGGCAACTTCGCCGACGAAGTGATGGCGCAAGTCAAAGGCGAGTAGCGCAGCCCTGGTTATGCCCCTCATGCGCAAGCCCGCCCCGGGTTTGGGAGTGCCGCGCTGATGACCGACTCACCAGCCAGTCGACGGGTGCTGATCAAGCTCAGTGGCGAAGCGCTGCTCGGCGATGGCGAGTGCGGGATCGATCCTGCCATGCTCGCGCGTGTTGCCGATGAAATCGGTGAGATTTATCGGTGGGGCGTCCAGACCGCGCTGGTGATCGGCGGCGGCAATATTTTCCGCGGCGCGGGCCTGGCGCATGCCGGCATGGATCGGGTGTCGGCGGATTACATGGGTATGCTGGCCACCGTCATGAATGCCCTGGCCCTGCAGGATGCGCTGGAGCGCCGGGAGATATTCTGCCGGGTCATGTCGGCGCTCAAGATTCACGAGGTTTGCGAAGACTATATTCGCCGGCGCGCTATCCGGCATTTGGAAAAAAACCGGGTGGTGGTGTTCGCCGCAGGCACCGGCAATCCGTTCTTTACCACGGATTCGGCTGCGAGCCTGCGGGCGAGTGAAATCGAGGCCGATCTGTTGCTCAAAGGCACGAAAGTCGATGGGGTCTATACGGCCGATCCGGTGCAGCATCCTGACGCCGAGCGTCATAGCGTGCTGACCTACGACGAAGTATTGACGCATCGCTTAGGGGTGATGGATGCAACGGCCATCGTATTGTGTCGGGATAATTCGATACCGTTGCGGGTTTTTAACCTGCTGCGGCCAGGCGAAATGGTGCGCGCCGCGTTGGGTGAAGCGGTAGGTACGCTGGTAGAGGTGGATAAGCAATGATCGCAGAAGTTGAACAAGATGCACGCGAGCGGATGAGCAAGAGCGTTGAGGCGCTGCGCCATGAGCTGGCGAAGATTCGGACCGGGCGTGCGCATACCGCGCTGCTGGACCAGGTGACGGTGGATTATTACGGCTCGCAGGTACCGATCAATCAAGCGGCTTCAGTCAAGGTCGAGGATGCCCGTACGCTCAGCGTGACGCCCTGGGAAAAGAACATGGTGCCGGTCGTGGAAAAGGCGATTCTGAACGCCGATCTCGGCTTGAATCCGGCGACGGCGGGCATGGTGATCCGGGTACCCATCCCGCCTATGACCGAAGAGCGGCGCCGCGAGTTGGTCAAGAAAGTCAAGCACGAAGCGGAGCAGGGCAAGGTGGCGGTGCGCAATGTCCGGCGCGATTGCAACGCCCATCTCAAGCAGATGCTCAAGGACAAGGAGATTACCGAGGATGATTCGCACCAGGGTGAGCAGGCGATTCAAAAGCTGACCAACGAATTCGTCGAGCAGATCGATCAGACTGTTAACACTAAAGAAAAAGAGCTCATGGAGATTTGAGGTTCACCGTGACCTCGTCTGTCCGTTACCCTTTATGTGCCGCTAGCTCGAGAGTTTCGCCTTGCTTCGTCATATCGCGATCATCATGGATGGTAATGGCCGCTGGGCTAAGGCGCGTCGCCTGCCGCGGATGGCTGGTCATCGGCGTGGGGTCGATGCCATCCGACGGATTGTCTATGCCTGCGGCGAGCGCGGCATCGAAGTGCTTACCTTGTTCGCGTTCAGCAGCGAGAATTGGCGCCGGCCCCAACGGGAAGTCGGCAATTTGATGAGTCTGTTTACCGCCAGTATTCGCAACGAGCTCGACAAGCTTGACGAGAATGACGTGCGGCTGCGCTTTATTGGCGGACGCTCCCGGTTTTCCAGCGAACTCGCCCAAACGATTACGGCTGCCGAAGCCCGTACCCAGGATAATACCGGCCTGATGCTGCAGATAGCCGCTGACTATGGTGGCCGCTGGGACATCGTCGACACGGCACGCCAGCTCGCCCAAGCCGTGGCGGCGGGCGAGCTGGCGCCCGATGAGATCGATGAGCGCTTGTTCAATCAGCATATTTCGACCGCTGCCAGCGGCGAGCCGGATTTGTTCATCCGCACCGGTGGTGATTTTCGTATCAGCAATTTTCTGCTGTGGCAACTCGCCTATACCGAGTTATATTTCACCAGCACCCTTTGGCCGGAGTTCGATGAAAGTTCCCTCGATCAGGCCATCGCGGATTATCGCTCGCGGCAGCGGCGCTTCGGCAAAACGGGCGAGCAGGTCGGCGAGGTGGTTCATGCCAAGCAACAAACGGGCTGACCAGCGGCTTGGAAACTGACGGCGCCATGATGACCCAGCCGAAATCGGCATTACGGCAGCGCGTGGTGACAGGGCTGTCGTTGGGCGTGCTGGCTATTGCCGGGGTGCTGCTGCTGCCGACGCCCGTCTTGGGCGCGGCCATGGGCGCCGTCATGCTGCTCGGCGCGCGCGAATGGGCACAGCTTACTGGCTGCCGACAAGCTTGGTCACAGGGATTGTATGTTGCCGGGGTGATGGCATTCAGCCTGGGTGTGGCCTGGCTGACTCTGCTGGCTGAGCAGCATTGGCCCTTGCTGATCGCCATGCTTTGGTGGCTGGCGATAGCGTTTTTCAATGCCGTGTATCGATCTGCCTGGAAACGGTTCGGCTGGTGGCGCTGGCCCTGGCGGGTGGCGGGCTTCATGGTCTTGGGGCCGGCCTGGGTGGCGGTCGTTATGCTGCATCAGTTGGCTGCCTTGTGGCTGCTGTTTTTGCTGATGCTGACCTCGACTGCGGATATCGCGGCCTTTTTTGCCGGCCGTTATTTCGGCCATAGCCCCTTGGCCCCGGATCTCAGTCCCGGCAAGACCCGGGAAGGCTTGTATGGCGCCCTGGTGGCCTGCGCCCTGCTGGGCACGCTCGGTGCTTGGGTCGCTGGCTTGCCGCTGGGTATCTGGACGGGCTTTGTCGGGCTGTGCTTGCTGAGCGTACTCATTTCGGTGGAAGGCGATTTGTTCGAAAGCCTGCTCAAGCGCCATGCCGGCGTCAAGGATAGCAGTGCCCTGTTACCCGGCCACGGTGGCGTGCTCGATCGTATCGACAGTGTCACCGCGGCGGCTCCCGTTTTCGTTCTTGGCCTGGTGTGGATATTGCCATGACTTCTCCTGCTCCTGCTCCAACCTTGAATTCCCTGGCCCAGGATGCCCCCATCGGCGTGACCATTCTCGGGGCCACGGGCAGTATCGGCATCAATACCCTGGATGTGCTGGCCCGGCATCCGGACAAGTTCCGGGTTACCGCCCTGACTGCCCATCGTGGTGTGGAACGTATGGCGGCGCAATGCCGGCAATGGGAGCCGCGCTTTGCGGTGATGGCCGATCCCGCCAGTGCCCAAGCCCTGGCCAAGGAGCTGCGTGAGGCCGGCCTGACCACTGAAGTCCTGGCCGGGCCCGAGGCCCTGGCGAGGGTCGCGGCCCATGCCGAGACCGATTATGTGATGGCGGCCATCGTCGGCGGCGCGGGACTGCTGCCGACGCTGGCCGCAGCCCAGGCCGGCAAACGCGTGCTGTTGGCCAATAAGGAAGCGCTGGTCATGTCCGGCATGCTGATGATGACCGCGGTGCGCGAACACGGTGCCCAGCTCGTGCCCATCGATAGCGAACATAACGCGATTTTCCAGTGCATGCCCGACGATTTCGAGCGGGGCCTGGCCAGCGTCGGCGTGGAGCAGATCCTGCTGACTGCCTCGGGCGGCCCGTTTCGCCAGACCCCCGTCGAACAGTTACAGCAAGTCACGCCGGCGCAGGCCTGCGCCCATCCGAACTGGTCTATGGGACGCAAGATTTCGGTGGATTCGGCTACCATGATGAACAAGGGGCTGGAAATCATCGAGGCTTGCTGGCTGTTCAATACCGCGGTCGAGCATATTCAGGTG
Organism: uncultured Ectothiorhodospiraceae bacterium; assembly: GCA_964345605.1. Lineage (GTDB taxonomy): Bacteria > Pseudomonadota > Gammaproteobacteria > CAYFSA01 > CAYFSA01 > CAYFSA01. The sequence goes on along the minus strand of CAYFSA010000028.1, from coordinate 17,446 downwards.
GTGCTGCATCCGCAGAGCGTGATTCATTCCATGGTCGCCTACAGCGACGGTTCGGTGCTGGCCCAATTGGGTAATCCGGATATGCGCACCCCGATCGCCCATGCCCTGGGCTGGCCGGAGCGTCTGGCCGCCGGGGTGCAGCGTCTGGACCTGTTCGCGGTGGCGCGGCTCGATTTCGAGCCGCCCGATTGGCAGCGCTTTCCCTGTCTGCGCCTGGCTTACGAGGCAATGGCGACCGCCGGAACCGCGACCGTCGGCCTGAACGCTGCCAATGAGGTGGCAGTGGCGGCTTTTCTGGACGAAGGCCTGAGCTTTACCGCCATCCCTGCGGTCATCGAGGAGGTGCTCGGCCGTATGCCCATTCAGCAGCCCGTGGACATCGATACTGTCCTCGCTGCCGACAGCCAGGCCCGCGAATTGGCCGCCCAGGCCGTGGCACGGCAGCGTTCCCGGGTGACCACTGTATGATGGACTGGCTGAACCATGTGCTGGCCTTCATCGTCGCCATCGGGGTCCTGGTCACGATCCACGAAGCCGGGCATTTCTGGGTGGCACGCCGGCTTGGCGTCAAGGTGCTGCGGTTTTCTATCGGCTTCGGCCCCGTGCTGTGGTCTATCAAGCGGCGGCCGGCCGCGCCGGAATTCGCCCTGTCGGCCATCCCGCTCGGGGGCTATGTGCAGATGCTGGATGAACGTGAGGGCGAGGTCGACCCCGCCGAGCAGCATCTGGCCTTCAATCGGCAGTCGGTTGCCAAACGCCTGGCCATTGTGGCGGCTGGGCCGATCGCGAATTTTCTGTTCGCCATCGTCGCCTATGCCCTGATGTTTATGGTGGGTGTGGTCGGCCTGCAGCCGATGATTGGCGACGTCGAGCCCGGCTCGCCCGCGGCCCGTGCGGGCCTGGCAAGTGACGAGTTAGTTCGCGCGGTCGGCGGCACCGAGGTACGTACCTGGGATGAAGCAAACCTGCGGATCATTGAGCAAGCCATGGCCAAGGAACGGGTAACGCTGTGGGTGGAGACTGCCGCAGGTAGTCAGGCGCAACGAATTTTGCCCGTGACCGACAGCAAGCGCTTGCTAAGTGAAGGCAGCTTGTTCGAGCAATTCGGCTTTAGCCCCTGGCGGCCGCCGATCGCCCCAGTGATCGGCGAACTCCGGGGCGGTGAACCGGCCGCGCAGGCGGGTCTGCAAATCGGCGACCGGCTGCTGGCCGTGGAGGGCCAGCGGCTCGAACGCTGGTCCGAATGGGTAGACTATATTCAGACCCATCCCGAGCAGCCGTTCGAGGTGACCTTGTTACGCGATGGTAATGAGCGCACGCTGACTCTGCGGCCCCGCGCGGTACAAGAGAATGGTGCCACCATCGGTCGGATTGGAGCCGGACCGCAAGTCGACGAGCAGGCCTATCGGGAGCGGTTGCAACGTTATCAGATTACGCTGCGCTACGGGCCCCTACAAGCGTTGCAGCGTGGCCTGCAAAAGACCTGGGAGATCAGTGCACTGACGGTTAAAGTGATGATCAAGCTCGTCACTGGTGAAGTGTCCGTGCGCAGTATCAGCGGTCCCTTGAGTATTGCCGAGTACGCTGGCGTGACCGCCATGGCCGGGCTGGCGACGTTCCTGTCGTTTCTGGGGCTGGTCAGCGTGAGTCTTGGCTTGTTGAATTTGCTGCCCATCCCGCTGCTCGATGGCGGCCATATCATGTTTTATCTAGTGGAGGCGATTAAAGGCAGTCCTGTTTCCGAGTTAACCGAGGAGATCGCGCACCGCGTCGGCATTGTGCTGCTGGCTGCGCTCATGTCACTGGCGTTATATAACGACCTGACCCGCATGTTGGGTTAGTTGATGGCGGCGCGGTGGTTAGCTCATCTGGCCGGGTTAGGCTTGTTGCTGCTCGGTGGCTCGGCATGGTCCGCGACCTTCGAGGTCGCGGATATCGAAGTCGTCGGCCTGCAGCGGATTGCGCCCGGTACGGTATTTACTTATCTGCCGGTCGAAGTCGGCGATCGCTTTGATACGGATAAGAGCGCTCAAGTGGTACGTGAGGTCTTCAAGACTGGTTTTTTCGAGGATGTGGTACTGCGCCGCCGGGGCGAGACACTGGTACTGGAGGTCAGCGAGCGCCCGGCCATTGCCGAGGTGACGGTCGAAGGCAACAAGGATATTCCGCAGGAATCGCTGGATCAGGTGCTGCAGCAAATTGGCTTGGTCAAGGGTCGGGTGTTCGATCGCCTGGTGCTCGATCGCATGCAACGACAATTGCGCGAGCAGTATTTCGCCCGCGGTAAGTACAATGTCGAGATTGAGACGAGCATAGAAAAACTAGTCCGCAATCGGGTCAGAATTGCCATCGATATCGATGAAGGGCCGGTCGCCCGCATTCGGCGGGTCAGTATCGTGGGCAATGAAGCCTTCGATGATAGTACCTTGCTCAAGCTCATGGATTCCGGTCTGCCCGGGGCTTTAGCCCTGTTCAGTCAGCGTGATCGCTACGCTAAACAAAAGCTTTCCGGTGATCTCGAGCGCATTCGCTCGTTTTACCTCGACCGCGGCTTCCTCAAATTCGATATCGCTTCCACCCAGGTTTCGATTACCCCGGACAAGCGCGATATTCATATTACCATCAATGTCAGCGAAGGGCCGCGTTACCGGATCAGCGACGTGCGCCTGGCCGGCAACCTGATCGTGCCTGAAGCCGAATTACGTGAATTGATCGAGTTCAGTCCCGGGGAATGGTTCTCGCGTAGCAAGATCACGGCGGCGGCTGATGCCATCGCTACCCGTCTGGGCGATGATGGCTTTGCCTTCGCCAATGTCAATCCCGTGCCCAAGGTGGATGAAGAAGCCCGCGAGGTGGCCTTGACCCTGTTCGTCGATCCGGGCCAGCGGGTGTATGTCCGGCGGATCAATTTCTTCGGCAACGAACGGACCCGCGATCACACCCTGCGGCGGGAGATGCGGCAAATGGAAAGCGGCTGGTATGCGACCTCCAAGATCGAGCGCTCGAAGACGCGGCTGCAGCGCCTGAGCTTTATCGAAAGCGTCGATGTCGAGACGCAACGGGTGCCGGGTACGGACGATCAAGTCGATCTAAACTTCACTGTCAGCGAACGCCAGTCCGGTGAGCTGATGGCCGGGATCGGCTTTTCCCAGTCGCAGGGGATTATCCTCAACGGCAGCGTGACCCAGCGCAACTTCCGCGGCGAAGGCAAGGAGCTGTCGGTCACCGTCAATCGCAGCACGGTCACCACCGAGTACAGTGTTGCTTATACCAATCCCTATTATACCGTCGATGGTATCAGCCGTAGCCTGCGGCTGTTTTATCGCGAAACCGATGCCGACGAGCTGGGGATTACCAGTTATAGCGTGGACCGGTTTGGCGCCGGGCTGGGCTTTGGCATTCCCCTGACCGAATTCGATAGCATTCGCCCGCGCTTGGACTATAGCAATATCAGTGTCGATACCGGCAGTGATACTGCTGCTGAGGTCGAGGATTTCCTGCGCGCCAATGGCAATGGCTATAATGTGCTGTCCCTGGATTTGGCTCTGGTCCACGATACCCGCGACCGCACCGTGTTTCCGACCCGGGGCAATCGCCAGCGCCTGGGCGGCGAGCTCAGTCTGCCCGGCATGGATTTGCAGTTTTACAAGGCCCGTTACGAGCTCGAGCAGTTCTTCCCCCTATATAAGCGCATCTCGCTGAGCCTGCGAGGCGAAGTGGCCTATGGCAACCGCTATGGCCAAACCACGGATCTGCCGTTTTTCGAGAAGTATTTTGGTGGCGGCATTTACTCGGTGCGCGGCTACGAGGACAATTCGCTGGGCCCGCGCGATTCGACGGATGATCCCTTCGGGGGCAATCTGCGCACCGAGGGCAGCGTGGGGATTTTCTTCCCGCCGCCGTTTGCCACCGACAGCGAGGGAGTGCGCATGAGCACCTTCTATGACTTCGGTAATGTGTATGGCCGGGCCGAGGATTTCAGCTTCAAGTCATTGCGGACCTCGGTCGGAGTCGGCATTACCTGGCTGTCGCCCATCGGCGCGTTGACATTTAGTTTGGCGAAAGCGTTAAATGATAGGGAAGACGACGAATTGCAAACATTTCAATTTAGCATCGGGGCGACTTTCTAGCGGCACGCAACGGCCTTGGGAGCCTGTCGACTGCTCACCGGCTACACCGACCAGTATGCATCCCAAGCACAATCGCCGCGGCTAAATTGTCAGCGTTGCCAGCTTAACGATCGAACGGCCAGCCTTTATCAACCAATTGGGAGCATCCGCTTTGAGGTCATTAGCAACCGCAGTATTCGTTTGTTTATTCGCCGGGCTGGTGAGCCTGCCCGTCGCCGCGGCACCGAAAATAGGCTTTGTCGATGTCGCCAAGATTATGGAAGAAGCACCGCAAGCTGAGGCGGCGCGCGCCGAGTTGGAAAAAGAATTCAAACCCCGTGACCAGTCGCTGGCCGCCGAGCGCGAGGCGATCATGCGCCTTGAGGAAAAGCTCAAGCGGGATCGTGATGTCATGAGCGAGAGCGAGCGGCAGTCGGTTTCCGAAGAGATCCGTGATCGCACCCGCCAGTTCAAGCGTGAGCGTGATGCCTTCAAGGAGGATTTCAGCCTGCAGCGCAAAGAGGCGCTGTCCAAGCTGCAGGAAGAGATTTATCAAGTGATTCTCGAGGTCGCCGAGCAATACGATTATGATCTGGTGATGGCCGACGCGATCTATGCCAGCGACCAGATCGATATGAGCGATTTGGTACTGCGGCGCTTGCGCCGCTCCTACCAGCGCTGATCGAGCGCGTTTGCGACGGCGGAGGTCCGGTGGCCAAGACCTTGGGTGAGCTGGCAAAAGCGGTGGCGGTTGAGCTGCATGGTGACGCGGATTTACAGGTCGAGGCCGTGGCGACCTTGGGACGCGATCGTCCGGGCACGATCTGTTTTCTCGGCAGTTCCCGCTATCGCAAGGCCCTGCAGGATACCCAGGCGACTGCAGTGATTCTGCCGCCGGAGTTGGCTGCTGACTGCCCGGTGGCGGCGCTGGTCTCGACGAATCCTTATCTGAGTTTTGCCCGCGTGGCCAGCGAATTGCACCCGCCACGGGCTTTGCCGCCCGGGATAGATGCGAGCGCGCAGGTGAGTGCGCAGGCCGAACTGGCAGCCGATGTCAGGGTGGGGGCGAACGCGGTTATCGAAGCGGGGGCGGTCATCGCGCCGGGAGTGCAGATCGGGCCTGCTTGCATTGTGCGACAGAATGCCTATATTGGCGCGCAGACCCGCTTGGTCGCCCGGGTCACCGTTGCCGAACAGACCCAGATCGGCCAGCGCTGTCTGCTGCATCCGGGGGCGGTGCTCGGGGCCGACGGCTTCGGCTTTGCCCAGGACGAGCGAGCCTGGGTGCGCATACCGCAGCTCGGGCGGGTGGTGATCGGCGATGATGTCGATATTGGGGCGAACACTACCATCGACCGTGGGGCCTTGGATGACACGGTGATTGAATCGGGTGCCAAAATCGATAACCAGGTACAATTAGGGCATAACGTGCGGGTGGGGGCGCATGCCGCGATTGCCGCCTGTGTCGGTATTGCCGGGAGCACGACCGTGGGCAAATATTGTCAGCTCGGTGGCGGCTGTGGCATTGCAGGCCATCTGGTGCTGGCCGATGGTGTGGTTTTGACAGGGGGTACGTTGGTTCACAATTCGATCAAGCAGGCAGGGGTTTATTCTGGCGGCGCCCCGGCGCAGCCCAACCTGATGTGGCGCAAAAACGTAGCTCGCAGTCGCCAATTAGACGATCTGGCTCGGCGCTTGAAATCCCTGGAGCGGCGGGTGAATGAAGGCCTTGGTGAAGGGGTTGCAAGCGGTGAAGGCGAAGACCATGAGTATGATGACAATCAATGAAATAATGCGGCAATTGCCTCACCGCTACCCGTTTCTGCTGGTCGATCGGGTGATCGATCATCAACCGGGCGAAAGGTTGATGGCCATCAAGAATGTCACTTTCAACGAGCCGTTCTTTTTGGGACATTTTCCGGCCAAGCCGATCATGCCTGGGGTGCTGATTCTCGAGGCCCTGGCCCAGGCGACCGGCCTGCTGGCCTTTGCCACCCGCGAGGCTGGCGCCGCGCCCAACGGGGAGGCGCCGCGCCTGTACGATCAAAAACGGGCGACCCAGTCGCTGTATCTGTTCGTCTCCGTCGATAAGGCCCGCTTCAAGCGCCAGGTCGAGCCGGGCGATCAGCTCTATCTCGATGTCCGGCTGCTGCGGGTGCGGCGCGGCATGTGGCGCTTTTCTGGCGAGGCCACGGTAGCCGACGAGCTGGCAGCCAGTGCCGAATTGATGTGTGCCGAACGGGAGCTCACGGATTGATTGATGATCGGGCCGTGGTGGATGCCAGGGCCGAGCTCGCTGCTGATGTGCAAATCGGTCCCTTTACCCTTATCGGCGCGGATGTGAGCATCGATGCTGGCACGGTGATCGACTCGCATTGCGTGATTCAGGGCCCGACCCGGATCGGCCGGGATAATCGCATCTACTCCTTCGCCGCGCTCGGCGGCGATCCCCAGGACAAAAAATACGCCGGCGAGCCCACCGAACTGGTGCTCGGCGACCGCAATACCATTCGCGAATACTGCACCCTCAACCGCGGTACGGCCCAAGACCGCGGCCGTACCGTGCTGGGTAACGACAACTGGATCATGGCCTATGTGCATGTGGCCCACGACTGCTGGCTTGGGGACCAGACAGTACTGGCGAATGCGGCCTCGCTTGCGGGTCATGTCCGGGTCGAGGATTATGCCGTCCTGGGCGGTTTCACCCTGGTGCATCAGTTCTGCCGGGTCGGCGCGCATGCCTTTACTGCCATGGGTACAGCCGTGAATCGCGACGTGCCGCCGTTTGTCACCGTCGCTGGCAATCCGGCCAAGCCGCACGGCATCAATACCGAAGGGCTGCGACGGCGGGGCTACAGCAATGCCCAACTCAGCGAGCTGCGCCAGGCCTACAAAACACTGTATCGTGAAGGCAGGCGCCTGGACGAGGCGGTGGCCTGGCTGGCTGCGCAAACAGCCAGTCCTGCCGCTGCAGCGCTGGATCATCTCGTGCAGTTCCTGCAGGCCAGCGAACGCAGTATCGTCCGCTGATGGCCTGCAAGCCGGGGTGGCTGTGACCGGTGGCCGTGCCAGGCGACGTCATGACCGTGCCTAGCGCCGCGCGCCCCCTGCGGGTCGGTATCGTCGCGGGCGAGCCATCCGGCGATGCCCTCGGTGCCGCCGTGCTGCAGGCCTTGCGGGCACGGCAGCCCGCGCTGCATATTGACGGCGTCGGCGGCCCGCGCCTGCAGGCAGCCGGCTGTCAGAGCCTGTTCCCGATGGAACGCCTGGCGGTCATGGGCCTGACCGAAGTCCTGCGGGATTTGCCAGGGCTTTTGCGGCTGCGGGCGCGGTTAGTGGCCCATTGGCGGGCTAACCCACCGGATGTGTTTCTCGGTGTCGATGCCCCCGATTTCAATCTGGGCCTGGAAGCGCGGCTGCGGGCGGGCGGTATTCCGACCGCGCATCTGGTCAGCCCCTCGGTCTGGGCCTGGCGGCAGTGGCGGCTTAAGCGCATCGCCGCGAGTGTCGATTGTATGCTGACCCTGTTTCCATTCGAGGCGGCCTTTTACCAGGACCATGCTGTGCCGGTGCGCTGGGTCGGCCATCCGCTGGCCGATGAACTGCCGCTGCAGCCCGAGCCGCTCAGGGCCCGGGCTCAGCTGGGTCTCAACGAGTCGACCCCGCTGGTGGCGGTGCTGCCCGGCAGTCGGCTGAGTGAGGTCCGGCGCTTGAGCGAACCGATGGTCGCCGCCTGCCGGCAACTGGCAGCGGCGCGGCCGGCGCTGCGGTTTATCGCCCCGCTGGCCACAGCCGCGACGCAGACGCTATTCCAGCAGGCGCTGGCGAAGCAGGCCCCCGGATTACCGCTGACAGTCCAGCAGGGCGACTCGCTCACGGCTATGGCAGCCGCCGATGTTGTCTTATTGGCCTCGGGTACCGCGACTCTGGAGGCCATGCTGCTGCAGCGGCCTATGGTAGTGGCCTATCGGGTCTCCCCCGTGACGGCCTGGCTGCTGCGGCGCCTGCTGCAGGTACCCTGGGTGGCCCTGCCGAATCTGCTGGCCCAGACCGCCTTGGTGCCGGAAGTGTTGCAGGCGCAGGTAAGCGGTCAGCGGCTGGCGCGGGAAGTGACGCACTGGCTGGATCTCGATCCCCATGAACGGGCCCGCTGGCAGCAGCATTGTGCCCGGCTGCATACCGATTTGCGGCGCGACGCGGCGGCCCGGAGCGCGCAGGCGTTGCTGGACCTGGTGCATGGCGCGAGGGGCCGATGATCGCCGGGGTCGATGAGGTCGGGCGCGGGCCATTGGCGGGCCCGGTGGTGGCGGCGGCGGTGATTCTGGACCCGCGGCAGTCCCTGGCGGGATTGACCGATTCCAAGCGGCTCAGCCCCCGCCGGCGCGAGGCCCTGGCCGGGCAGATTCAGGCCCGGGCACTGGCGGTGGGGCTCGGCCGCTGCGAGGTCGCGGAAATCGATCGGCTCAATATTCACCACGCTACCCTGGCGGCCATGCGGCGGGCGGTGCTGGCCTTGACCTGCCAGCCGGCGTTGGTGAAAGTCGACGGCCGCTATGCCCCGGCGTTATCATGTCCCTGTGAAACCCTGATCGGCGGTGATGCCCGGGAACCGGCGATTGCGGCGGCCTCGATCGTTGCCAAAGTGGTCCGGGATCGCGAGCTGGTCGGCCTGGATGAGCAGTTTCCCGGCTATGGCCTGGCGCGGCACAAGGGCTATCCCACGGCGGCGCATTTGGCCGCGCTCCGGGCGTATGGGGTGACGGCCTGCCATCGCCGCAGCTTCGCGCCGGTACGGCGGGTGTTGGAGCAGGCCTGCCTGTAGGGCCAATGGCAGTCTGCCAGCGGCCTGCAGCCCGGGGCGGATGAATCCGACCCTGCCGTAAACCCGAAATATATGTTCCCGTGACAATATCTTTATGGCTCCAAACTTCGTCCATTTACGCCTGCATACCGAATATTCCATCAGCGACGGCCTGGTGCGGATCGGACCGCTGATGGAGGCGGTAGCGGCCGCCGGCATGCCGGCGGTGGCCCTGACCGACCAGAGTAATCTGTTCGCCCTGGTACGGTTTTACAAGGCGGCCATCAAGCAGGGCATCAAGCCACTGATCGGCGTGGATGTCTGGGTGGAGGGCGAGGACGGCGCGGATTGCCTGGTGCTGTTATGTCAGAACAACACCGGCTATCTGCACCTGACCCAGCTTATTTCGCAGAGCTATCTGGAAGGCCAGGCCAGCGGCCGGCCGGTCCTGCAGCGCGATTGGCTGGCGGCGGCCAGCAGCGGGCTGCTGGCCCTGTCCGGCGGGCGCGAGGGCGATATCGGCAAGGCCCTGACGGCCGGCCGCCGGGCGACAGCTGAAGCGCGTCTGGCGTACTGGCACGAGCTGTTCCCCGGGCGGTTTTATCTAGAATTGCAGCGCACCGGCCGCCCTGGCGACGAGGACTATCTGCATGCTGCGGTGGAGCTGGCGGGCGCGACCGCCACGCCAGTGGTGGCGACCAATGACGTGCGCTTTCTGCAGACCGAGGATTTCGAGGCCCACGAGGTCCGGGTCGGCATCCATGACGGCTACACCCTCGATGACCCGCGCCGGCCGCGGCGCTTCAGCGAACAGCAATACCTGCGCGGCCCCGCGGAAATGGCCGAGCTGTTCGCCGACATCCCGGAGGCGCTGGACAACACCCTGGCGATTGCACAACGCTGCAATGTCACCCTGACCCTGGGGGAGAATGTCCTGCCCGAGTTTCCGCTGCCGGCAGGCACGACTACCGAGACCTATTTCCGCGAGCAGGCTTGGGCCGGCTTGCGCGAGCGCTTGGCAGCGACGCCGGCGCCGGCGGCCGCACCCCAGGCATACGAGGAACGCCTGGCGCGCGAGCTCGATGTTATCTGCAGCATGGGCTTTCCCGGCTATTTTCTGATCGTCGCCGACTTCATCCAATGGGCCAAGGCCCAGGATGTGCCGGTCGGCCCGGGGCGTGGCTCGGGGGCGGGTTCGCTGGTGGCCTATGCCCTGCAGATCACCGATCTCGACCCACTGAAATACGATTTGCTGTTCGAGCGCTTCCTGAACCCTGAGCGGGTGTCCATGCCCGATTTTGACGTCGATTTTTGCATGGACGGCCGCGACCAGGTGATCGAGTATGTCGCCGAGCGCTATGGCCGGGAAAAGGTCTCGCAGATCATTACCTACGGCACCATGGCGGCGCGCGCCGCGGTCCGCGATGTCGGCCGGGTACTCGGTTACGGCTATAACTATGTCGACCGCATCGCCAAGCTCATCCCGTTCAAGCCCGGCGCCAATATCAGCCTGGAGCAGGCCCTGGAGGACGAGCCCGACTTCCGCGAGCAGTATGACAAGGACGAGGATGTCCGCGGCCTGGTCGACATGGCGCGCAAGGTCGAGGGTCTGACCCGCAATGCCGGGACGCATGCCGGCGGCGTGGTGATCGCGCCGACCGCCCTGACTGAATTCACCCCGCTGTATTGCGAAGCCCCCAAACCCGGCGAAGCCCCCCAGGTGGTCAGCCAGTTCGATAAGGACGATGTCGAGGCGGTCGGGCTGGTCAAATTCGACTTCCTCGGCCTGCGTACTCTGACCATCATCGACCATGCGGTGAAGATTGCCAACAGCCAGCGGGCCCAGCGGGATGAGCCGCCGCTGGATATCCAGCAGCTGCCCCTGGAAGATGCCCTCACCTTCGCCCTGCTCAAGCGGGCCGACACCACGGCCGTGTTCCAGCTCGAATCGCAGGGCATGAAGGAGCTGATGAAGCGTCTGGCGCCGGACTGCTTCGAGGATATCATCGCCCTGGTGGCCCTGTACCGGCCGGGGCCGCTGGGCTCGGGGATGGTCAATGACTTCGTCGCTCGCAAGCATGGCCAGGCCAAGGTTGAGTATCCGCATCCCAAGCTGGAGCCGATTCTCAAACCCACCTATGGCACCATCCTGTACCAGGAGCAGGTCATGCAGTGCGCCCAGGAGCTGGCCGGCTATACCCTGGGCGGCGCGGATTTGCTGCGCCGGGCTATGGGCAAGAAAAAACAGGAGGAAATGGACAAGCAGCGGGCGCTGTTCATCGAGGGCGCGGTCGAGCGCGGTGTAGCCGAATCCCAGGCGGCCTATATCTTCGATCTGATCGCCGAGTTCGCTAAATACGGCTTCAATAAATCGCACAGCGCCGCCTATGCTCTGCTGTCCTATCAGACCGCCTGGCTTAAGACGCATTATCCGGCTGCGTTCATGGCCTCGGTGCTGTCGGCGGATATGGACAATACCGACAAGATCGTGACCCTGATCGAGGCCTGCCGGAGCATGGACCTGCAGGTCGAGCCGCCGAACGTGAATCGCTCCGAGTACCGCTTCACGGCCCATGATGAGCGCACCATCTGGTACGGCCTCGGCGCCATCAAGGGCGTCGGCGAGGCGGCCCTGCACGGTCTGCTGCAGGATCGGCAAGCGCGCGGGCCGTTTAAGGATCTGCCGGATTTGTGTCAGCGCATGGACTTGGGTAAGGTCAATCGGCGAGTGCTCGAGGCCCTGATCCGTGCCGGCGCACTCGACGAGCTCGGCAGCAATCGCGCCAGCCTGATGGCCCAGCTGCCACAAGCCCTGCGCTCGGCCGAGCAGCATCAGCGCGACCGGGAGATGGGCCAAGTCGGTCTATTCGGCAACCTGCTCGAAGAGGCCACGGTGGTGGTGGCCGATCCCGGTTTGCCCGAATGGCAAGAGGCCGAGCGCCTGCGGGCGGAAAAAGAAACCCTCGGCCTGTATCTGACCGGCCATCCGGTGACGCGCTATGAAACTGAGCTGCGCGCCCTGTGCGGCAGTCCTATCGCTGACTTGCTCAGCCGTGGCGCGGACACTCAGGGCAAGCAGGAACGCAAGGTAACAGTGGCCGGGCTGATCGTGGCGGTGCGTTCCCGCAATACCCAAAGCGGGCGCATGGGGCTGGCGACCCTGGATGACCGGACCGCCCGGATCGAGGTCAAGCTGTTCGGGGAGACCTTTGATGCCCATAAGACCCAGCTCGTCAAGGATCGCGTGGTGGTGGTCAAGGGTGCGCTAGTCGCCGATGACTACAGTGATACCCTGCAGGTGAGGGCCAGTGAGGTCGCGGATATCGAAACGGCCCGCGGCCAAAATGCCAAGGCGCTGCGCCTGGAATTGCAAGCTGACAGCGAACTGCCGGGCCTGTCGCGGCAGTTGGCCGAGGTGCTCACGCCCTACCGGCACGGCCCCTGCCGGGTGCTGGTTAATTACCGCAATCACATGGCCAGCGCGGATTTGCGCCTGGGCCAGGATTGGTCGGTGCGGCCGGCCGATGACTTGATCGGTCATCTTAATCGCTTGTTGGGTGAGCAGCGGGTCCAGATTCACTATTCGTAAAGCGATGCTGCTCCCCCTGCTGCAGTCTTGGTGGGCGTGCGGGTTGTTTTACGGTAACATCATGCCTCGCACCGCGCGCTTGGCGTCGGTACAATGCAGGTATTTTTAACCCCCAGCGCGGAATGGTTTCATGAGCCCCGATTTCCTGGACTTCGAACAACCGATCGCCGAGCTTGAGGCCAAAGTCGATGAGCTGCGCAAGCTGACCGACGGCAGCGAGCTCAATATTAATGACGAGATTGCCCGGCTGCAGGAAAAATGCCGCAATCTGACCGAGAGCATTTTTGCCAAGCTCACGCCCTGGCAAATCTCGCAATTGGCCCGACACCCGCGGCGCCCGCATTTCGCCGATTACATGAGCCGGCTGTTTACCGAGGTTACCGAGCTGCATGGGGATCGGGCGTTTGCCGATGACCCCGCGATCGTCACGGCCCTGGCTCGGTTCGATGGCCGCCCGGTAGCCGTGATCGGTCAGCGCAAGGGCCGCGATACCAAAGAAAAGGTGCGCTGCAATTTCGGCATGCCAAGGCCAGAAGGCTATCGCAAGGCCTTGCGGGTCATGCGCCTGGCGGAGCGCTTTCGGCTGCCGGTGCTGACCTTTATCGACACGCCGGGCGCCTATCCCGGGGTCGGCGCCGAGGAACGGGGCCAAAGCGAGGCCATTGCCCGTAATCTGACGGAAATGTCGAATCTGCGCACGCCCGTGATCTGCACGGTGATTGGCGAGGGCGGCTCCGGTGGTGCGCTGGCCATCGGCGTGGGGGACCGTACCCTGATGCTGGAGTACAGCACTTACTCGGTGATTTCGCCCGAGGGTTGTGCCTCTATCCTGTGGAAAAGCGCCGAGCAGGCCCCGGAAGCGGCCGAGGCCCTCGGTATCACCTCGGGGCGGCTGCTGGAACTGGGGCTGATCGACGAAATCGTGGCCGAGCCTATGGGCGGGGCGCATCAGGACTATGAGGCCGTTGCCCAGACCCTGCACGAAAGCCTGCAGCAGGCGCTGGTGCGGCTGGGTGAATTCGATTATGACAGCCTGTTGGAACAGCGTTATCAGCGCTTGCTGAGCTATGGCCAGTTTCTGGATGCGACTTCATTGACGGCAGCCGACTCCGCCGAGGCCGAACAGGCACAGGGAACGGGGTCAGCTGACTCAGGCAATGGCCAATCACAGCCTGGCGAAGCGCAGCCGACTTCCATCAAGGATGCTGGCGTTAAGCCCCTGAATATTGCCGTCAATGAATTGGATTCTCCGAACAGCCCGCCGGAGTCCCGCTTCTATTCCGGTCAAGTGGGATAGCCGGGCCGCGTTCCCTGGCATTCTCATATCCTATCCGTACCGGGGGCAGTGAGCCCCCGCGAAGTCAGGTTGTCAAGCCGCGATGCGATTTGTCGATGAGGCCGAAATGACCGTCAAAGCCGGTGATGGCGGTCATGGCTGTGTGAGTTTTCGACGGGAAAAATACATTCCTTATGGCGGCCCCGATGGGGGAGATGGCGGCGACGGCGGCAGCGTGTATTTGGTCGCCGATCGGAATTTGAATACCTTAGTGGATTTTCGCCACGCCCGGTTGTACAAAGCCCAGCGCGGCGAGGATGGCCGCGGTGCCCAGATGACCGGGCGCAAGGGCGATGATAAGCTGATTCCGGTACCGGTCGGTACGCTGGTCTATGATGCCGATACCGAGGAACTGATCGGTGATTTGACCCAAGTGGACCAACACCTGCTGGTGGCTAAAGGCGGCATTCATGGCCTCGGCAATCTGCGCTACAAGAGCTCGACCAACCGGGCGCCGCGCCAGTCCAAGCCGGGTACACCGGGCGAACAACGGCATTTGCGTCTCGAGCTCAAACTGCTGGCCGATGTTGGCCTGCTCGGCATGCCCAATGCCGGCAAATCGACCCTGATCAGCGCCGTGTCATCGGCGCGGCCGAAGATCGCCGATTACCCGTTTACCACTTTGTATCCGCATCTCGGCGTGGTCAGTCTAGCACCGCACAGAAGCTTCGTGATCGCCGATATTCCGGGTGTGATCGCCGGAGCCTCGGCGGGCGCCGGGCTGGGGCTGCAGTTTCTGCGTCATCTGGAGCGCACCGGTTTGCTGTTGCATGTGGTGGATGCCGTGCCGACGGCTGACACTGCAGACTCTGAGCCTGCCGCGCAAATTCGCGCCATTGATGAGGAGCTCGCCGCCTATAGCAGCGCTCTGGCGGCCAAGCCTCGTTGGCTGGTTTGCAACAAGCTCGATCTGCTGCCGGCCGCAGAGCGCGCGAAGCGGGTCGCTGAAATCGTGCAGGCATTGGGCTGGCAAGGGCCAGTGTACGGCATTTCTGCGGCCACCGGCGCAGGTGTGGCGACGTTGATTCAGGCGGTAGCCGCGGCAGTATTGGACGCAGCCGATGCAGCGCACGCGTGAGCAAATCGGGCGCAGTCGGCGTTGGGTGATCAAGTTCGGCAGTGCCCTGATTACCAATGAGGGGCGCGGGCTCAACGTCGACAGCATGGATCAATGGACCCGCCAGATCAGTCAGCTTTGTGAGGCTCAGCGCGAAGTATCCTTAGTGTCTTCAGGCGCAGTGGCCGAAGGCATGAGCCGCTTGGGCTGGTCCAGCCGACCGGCGGCCTTGCACGAGCTGCAAGCGGCTGCGGCCGTGGGGCAGATGGGGCTGGTACAAGCCTATCAAGCCCATTTCCAGCGATATGGCTATCAGGCCGCCCAAGTGTTGCTGACTCACGAGGATCTAAGTGATCGCAAACGCTATTTGAATGCCCGCAGCACGTTGCGGACTTTGCTGCAATTGGGCGTGATCCCGGTAGTCAACGAAAACGATACCGTGGCCACCGATGAAATCCGCTTCGGTGATAACGATACCCTGGCCGGTTTAGTGGCCAATCTGATCGAGGCCGATCTGTTCGTGATACTGACCGATCAGGCGGGCCTGTTCGAGCGTGACCCGCGGCAGTATCCGGATGCCCCCCTGATCCGCGAGGCCGCGGTGAACGATCCGCGGCTGACAGGCTATGCGGCGGGCAGCGGCGGCCAGCTTGGCCGGGGCGGTATGGCGACCAAGCTGATCGGCGCGAAACGCGCGGCCCGTTCGGGTACGGCGACCATTATCGCGCCGGGGCGCGAGCCTGGAGTGCTGACTCGCATCGCCGCCGGCGAGCAGCTCGGGACACTGTTACACCCGATCAGCGAGCCCATGGCGGCGCGCAAGCAATGGATTGCCGGGCATTTGCACGCCCGCGGGGCATTGTGGCTGGATCAGGGCGCTGCGCAAGTGATTCGCCAGCATGGCCGCAGCCTGTTGCCGGTCGGGGTCACCGGGGTGGAGGGAAACTTTAGGCGCGGCGAGGTCGTGCGCTGCTTTGCCCCGGATGGCCAGGAGATTGCCCGTGGCCTGGTGA
>CAYFSA010000028.1:0-1441 GCA_964345605.1 uncultured Ectothiorhodospiraceae bacterium | reverse complement strand
GAGGTCGTGCGCTGCTTTGCCCCGGATGGCCAGGAGATTGCCCGTGGCCTGGTGAACTATGATGCCAACGAGGCAGAGCGCATCAAAGGCCAGCCCAGCGAGGCAATCGCTGCCCTGCTCGGGTATGTGGACGATACCGAAATCGTTCATCGGGACAATCTGGTACTGCTATGAGGTGATTGCCGCCGAGCGCTATTAAGGTTGGCCATCCGTTCTCGAAGTGAGATTATCCCGCCGCTTCCATTTGCCCCGATTTGGGGACGAAAACTGACGTAATGCTCGTTATTTCACTGAAGCCCGCATCGGTGCGACCTTGAACACCTCGGCGAGGCTGGTCTGGCCGCGGGCAATTTTCTGTGCCCCGCTGAGGCGCAGGGGCCGCAAGCCCTGCTTATAGGCATGCCGGCGCAGGGCGGCTTCCTCGAAGTCGGCGTTGATTAGCGTGCGGGTCGGCTGATCCAGGGTTAGGATTTCATACAGGCCGGTCCGGCCCAGATAACCCGTATTGCGGCATTCCAGGCAGCCGACCGGCGCAAAGGCCCGCGCGGGTGTGGTGACTTGCCAGGGCGCGGTCAGCGAGGCCCAGCGATCCGCGTCGAG
This sequence comes from uncultured Ectothiorhodospiraceae bacterium, assembly GCA_964345605.1. Lineage (GTDB taxonomy): Bacteria > Pseudomonadota > Gammaproteobacteria > CAYFSA01 > CAYFSA01 > CAYFSA01. Next base: position 841 of record CAYFSA010000028.1, on the reverse strand, counting down.
CTCGGCCGCCTGCTTGCAATACGGACACAGCGAGCGCACCAGGCGCTGGGCGACCACACCGAGCAGGGTGGCCTTGAGCAGATAATGCGGCACGCCGATGTCCAGCAGGCGGGTGATGGCGGCGGGGGCATCGTTGGTATGCAGGGTGGATAATACCAGATGCCCGGTCAGGGCGGCCTGCACGGCCATGTCGGCGGTTTCGGCATCGCGGATCTCGCCGACCATAATGATGTCCGGGTCCTGGCGCATCAGGGTGCGGATGCCGTCGGCGAAGTCTAAGCCGATGGCATGATGGACCTGCATCTGATTGAAGGCCGGTTCGACCATTTCGATGGGGTCTTCGATGGTGCAGACATTGACCTCGGGCGAGGCTAGGTGCTTGAGGGTGGAATACAGCGTCGTGGTTTTGCCCGAGCCGGTCGGGCCGGTGACCAGGATGATGCCGTTGGGCTGCTGAACCATGGCCTGCCAACGCTCGGCTTCGTGCTTGTCGAAACCGAGTGCCGTGATGTCTTGTAATAATATTTCCGGGTTGAACAGCCGCAGGACCAGCTTTTCGCCGAAGGCGGTGGGCATGGTGGACAGGCGGATTTCGACTTCGCGGCCGTCCTCGGTGCGGGTCTTGATGCGCCCGTCCTGGGGGCGGCGCTTCTCGGCCACATCCATGCGCCCGAGGATCTTGACCCGGCTGGTGATAGCGGTCATGACCGTCGCCGGCACTTGATAGACCCGGTGCATCACCCCGTCGATGCGGAAGCGGATATTGCCGGTCTCGCGCCGCGGCTCCATGTGGATGTCGCTGGCCCGCTGCTCCAGGGCATACTGTAGCAGCCAGTCGACG
>CAYFSA010000027.1:14856-26474 GCA_964345605.1 uncultured Ectothiorhodospiraceae bacterium | reverse complement strand
GCCCGGCCCGAGGGTGACAATTTTATAGGTATCCAGAAAATCCCGATAGGCCCGATCGAACAGGTTGTCGACGGTACGGCCATCGTCTAATTCACCATCCACATATGAACTGGCGGTAATCGGTAAACGGGACCTTGCCGGTCGCCAGGGGATCACTCGGCTTGCCCGATTCCAGAGCGGTCGCCTCATCCGGCACACGCAACCCATCCTTGGGTCTGCCGTAAAAACAATGTTATAACATCCAATCCAATGGCATCGCATAACTCAAGACATCACAGTAGACATCGCCAATCGAACAATTTTTGGGGAACCCATGCTCAACACTCATTTGCTCAATCTTCGCAATAACCCTCAAGCACGGCGGCGGTTGCATCTTGCCGGTCTGGCATGGCTATGCCTGCTCCCGGGTTTGGCGAGTGCCGCCACCTTGCAGCTCTTTGTCAGCGTCTTGCCGCTGAAAACCTTTGTCGACAAAATCGGTGGCAAACCGGTCAGCGTGCAAACGATGGTGCCCGCTGGGCAAAGCCCGGCAACATACTCGCCCTCGCCGCGGCAGATTGCCCGGCTTGCTGAAGCCGATGCCTATATCCGCATCGGCGTGCCGTTCGAGTCCGCCTGGCTGCAGCGCATTCGCAGCGCCAATCCCGATATGCCGATCATCGATGCGCGTCAAGGTATCGAACTCCAGCAGCTGACCTCGCATCTGGCCCATACTGATCCAGAGAACTCGGTTGACGAGATGCTGGATCCGCACATCTGGACCAGTCCGCCGCTCGCTAAGCGTATCCTTGCCAACATCCATACTGCGCTTGTTAACCTAGCGCCTGCTCACAAAGCCACATTCGACGCCGGTTATGCCGACTACCGAACCACCTTGAGCGAGCTCGACCAGCACATTCGGCAGCAATTGGCCAAGCTCGACAATCGCTATTTCATGGTTTTTCACCCGGCCTGGGGTTATTACGCCGACACCTATGGATTGACCCAACTGGCCATCGAGCAAGCCGGCAAATCGCCCGGCGCCAAACAGATCACAAGCTTGGTCAAACTGGCCGAACAGCACGATATCCATACGCTCTTTGTCCAACCTCAGTTCAATCCAAGCTTGACCCGGCGTTTGGCGAAATCCATCGGGGCTCAGGTGGTCACTATCGATCCCCTGGACCCGGCTTACTGTGATACGTTACGTCAATTAACTCAGGCAATCGCCGAGACGAATCATTGATGCATGCACCCATTGCAGCCGTCGAGCTTAACGGGGTCAGCTTTTCCTATGGCGGCCCGCCTGCCCTCGAGGACATCACGCTCAGGGTACCGGCCGGTGAATTCTTAGGTATCGTCGGTCCCAATGCCGGCGGCAAGAGCACCCTGCTGAAACTGCTGCTCGGTCTGCTCGAGCCGCAAGCCGGTCGTATCCGGATGTTCGGCCAAGCGCCTCGGGCGGCCCGCCGGCATATCGGCTATGTCCCGCAACATCCCGGCTTTTCCCGAGATTTTCCCATTTCAGTCGAGCAAGTCGTGCTGTTGGGTCGGCTGGGCAAAAACGGCACTGGCGGCATGGCCATCGGCGGTTTCTCCCGCCAAGACCGGCGGCAGGCCCAGCAAGCACTGGCCTCTGTCGATGCCGACGATTTAGCTCAGCGGCCCATTTCAAATCTGTCCGGCGGGCAACTGCAGCGTGTCTTATTGGCCCGGGCCTTGGTCATCGAGCCCAAGCTGCTGATTCTGGATGAGCCGACGGCGAACATCGATCAACGCTTGGAGATAGATATTTTCGATCGGTTACGCGAGCTTAATGCCCGCATGACCATAGTCGTGGTCTCACATGATGTCGGCTTTATCTCCAGCTATATCGGCCGGGTCGCCTGTCTCAATCGCAGCCTGGTCTGTCACCGTACCGACGCCATTGACGGGCAGGTCATCCAAGACTTGTATGGCGAGCCGGTGCGCATGGTCGCCCATCACCATCATTCGGCTTAATTGCGAGGGGACGAGATGGAATTTTTCGCCGCCTTGGCGCAGTATGATTTTCTGCAAACTGCTCTGGTCGCCGGTCTGCTGGCCAGCATCGGCTGCGGGGTAACCGGCACTTATGTAGTCGTCAAACGTATTGCGTTTCTCGCCGGCGGGATCGCCCACTCGGTCCTCGGCGGTATGGGCGTGGCTGCCTATGTCGGCGGCCATCCCCTGGTCGGCGCTCTGATCGCCGCGGTTTTGGTAGCCCTGCTGATCGGCTGGGTCCGGCTGCATTGGCAGGCTCAGGAAGACACCCTAATCAGCGCCATCTGGGCAATCGGCATGGCTGTCGGTATCCTGTTCATTGCCCAGACGCCCGGCTATCAATCCAATTTAATGAGTTATTTATTTGGCAATATTTTACTCGTACCGCAATCCAGCCTGTGGATCATGGCCGGTTTAGATGCGGTATTGTTGACGGTGGTCGCTTTGTTTCATAGGCAACTGCTGGCCGTGGTCTTCGACGAGGAATTCGCACGCCTGCGCGGTATCCCCGTCGCGTTTTTCTATCAGTTGCTGCTGGTGCTGGTCGCAGTGACGGTGGTGTTGATGATCCAAGTCGTCGGCCTGATTTTGGTCCTGGCTTTGCTAACGCTGCCTGCGACCGTCGCCCACCATTATCTCAACGGCCTCACTGGCATCATGCTGGTTGCCACCTTGCTCGGCGCCTTATTAACCGTGAGTGGGCTGGGGCTGGCCTATGGGCCCGACTTACCGGTAGGCCCAACCATTATTCTGCTCGCTGGCTTGGTCTACATCGTCTCGGCAATCTTGTCGCGCGCCTTGCAGCACCGTCGGGCCGCACGCTCGGTGAAGCATTACCAAACCGCGACTTCTTCCTGACCATGGCCGAGTTGGATAACCTCATGCAACGCGCCGAGGCCCTCTGTCAGCAACGAGGCGCTCGGTTGACGCCGCAACGGCGCAAAGTCCTGGAGCTGATCTGTGCCTCCAAGCGGCCACTCGGCGCTTACGAGATTTTGGACGGCATGCGCAGCATACTGCCCAATCCGGCCCCGCCGACCGTTTATCGCGCTCTGGATTTCTTGCTCAAGCAAGGCTTGGTCCATAAAGTCGAGAGCCTGCATGCCTATGTCGGCTGCAACCATCCCGAACACCCGCATTCAGCCCAGTTTCTGATTTGTGAACGCTGCGGGGTGGTCAAACATGTCGAGGATGATCGGCTGGAGCAGGACTTGAGCAATGCTGCCGCGGCCGCGGGCTTTCAGACGGAACGCCGAGTAGTCGAACTGCTCGGCACTTGTGCCCAATGCCGTAGCGGGCTATAAGGCACCGTTACAGCAAAGCTTTTCTTTATTAAGGGGAGATCCTTGTGAGCGCGCCGCATGATTCTGCCAAACCGCCCGCATCCACCCATGACCAAGCCGCCGGCACACCTGAAACCGAGGAGCGCACCATCCGCTTCAGTGTTTCCTTACCGGCGAGCTTACTGGCCGAGCTAGACACCCGCATCACCCACCGCGGCTATGCCTCGCGCTCAGAGCTGGTACGCGACATGATTCGCGACAAACTGGTCGACGAGCAATGGACCGCCACCCAAGCGGATCAGGAAGTCGTCGGCGTGCTGACCATCGCTTACGATCATCACCAGCGCGAGCTCAATCAAAAGATTCTGGCGGTACAGCATGACCATTACGTCAACGTCATCTGTGCCACGCACGTCCACTTGGACCATGACCACTGCCTAGAGACTATCGTCTGTCGTGGCCAAGCCAGTCTGATCGAGCAGCTTGTCCATCAAATCGAAGGGCTGCGCGGCGTCAAATTGGCGCGCTTGACCCGGGCAGCACAAACGGCGCTACAGGCTTAAGGCAAAGCCCTTAAGTCGCAGGGCAGGTTTTAACCCGCTGATCTTCGCCGGCTTGAGCGGTTTGCGTCGGCGTCATTGCCCCGGTCTCGATGAGCTTGGCCAAGGCCGGCAGGCCGAAGGCCAGAGCCAGACTCACCGCCAGTCCAACCATGGCCTTGCCCGCATCCTTCGGGCGCAAGCCACAAGGGGACAACAGTTACAAATTTTAACCTACATCAATTACCAACCCGCCCACAGCAGCTATCCTCATGCTCGTTAGGTACCTAAACGGATAAGAACAAATGGTTCTGGCAAGTCATTAAGGCACCTATTGAACCCGATGTTCAACGAGTGCGGCCTCGTAACTCGCGAGATCTGCGTTCCATGTAAAGCCCTGATTCGGGCCAATTTCCCAAAACTTTTAGGAGATACACAAATGTCTGCAAAGACACTGGTTCTATTTGTCCTTGTTCTCCTGCTCGCCTTAGCAGCACCAGCTAGCATGGCGGGCGATGTGGAAGCCGGCAAAGCCAAGGCCGCCATCTGCATGGGTTGTCACGGCCCTCAAGGCATGGGTGCCAATCAGACCGATACACAACCCGCTTATCCGCAGATCGCCGGCCAGCGCGAAGCCTATCTGACTGAATCGATGAAGGCTTACAAAACCGGCAAGCGCAAGGAACTGCAATATCCCGAGCGCAAACTGATGCGCTCCATCGCCCAGGGCCTGAGCGATAAGGAAATCCAGAATCTGGCTGCTTATTATGCGTCCTTGCGATAGGGTGGCCGGCATGTCTATCAAGCCTGATTCCTTACTGAGGGGCGCCTTGCTCATCGTCCCCGTAACGCTGCTGGCAGTGGTGTTCGGCCAGACAACATTGGCGTCGGATGCTCCCGCCGAGGCGGCGGATAAAGCGATGCAAGAAACCGAAACGTACAAAGATCCCAATCGCACTCGCTTTATCGAGGTGCCGACCCCCGAAGTGCCGTCGCGCCTGGATGTGCTGGTTTCCTACCCTTGCGCACAATGCCATAACTACCGCGAGACCAACTTGCAAGAGCGTGAATTGGCGCCCGCGCATTACAGCGAAAACAATCCCAGGCTCAACAACGAGCTCAATCATGGCCGCGGCCGCTACTGGTGCCATACTTGCCACAATCCGGACGATCCCAGTCAATTGCAGACGCTCGATGGCGACAAACTATCACTGAACAAGGCGTGGAAAGTCTGCGGCCAATGCCACCAATCGCATGAAGAGGACTGGCATTACGGCGCTCACGGCAAACGCACGCGGAGCTGGCAAGAGAACGAAAGCCCGGTCCGTTATAACTGCACGCACTGCCATAACCCCCATAATCCGGCCTTCATGCGGCGCAAACCTTCGCCGGCACCCGGCATCAGGGCAGGCCTGGAGCCCATGCCGGATCACCATGGCGATCATCAATACTGGTGGCGTGATTCTGTAGATTTCAAGAAGCTTGAGGTGCAGCGTGACTAAGCATAACTCCGATCCGCAAGGATCCGAACAGCAATCTGACAACCCGGAAACGGCCCGGCGCCGGTTTCTGAAAAATGCCGGCGCAACCGCGGCAGTCGGCGCGGCCGGGGCAACGGCTGCCGGCGCCGCCATCGGCAACCCCGCCTGGGGCGGCCGTACCATGGAGGATGCCTTCCAGCGCTTCTTCCAAGAGCATTATATCCGCATGACCGATGAGGAGATCACCGACGCCCTGCATCGGATCGAACGGCGGACCCAGCGGCTCTATGGCGTAGAAACCGAATGCAAGGACGTGCGCGCCATTCCGGGCACCTATTTCGCCTATGCCTTGAACATCTCGAAATGCCGTGGCTATCGGGACTGCGTCTGGGGCTGCGTGAAAGAGAACAATCAGGACCGCGGCTCATCCATGGAATATATCCGCGTACTGGAAATGGAATGGGGTGATCGCAATCTGGAACACTCCAACCATTACTACGATCACGAAACCGTGCCGCATCCGGGTAAATGGTACATGCCGGTACAATGTCAGCAGTGCGGCGATCCGCCCTGTGTGCTGACCTGCCCGACCAATGCCACCTGGAAAGACACCGACGGCATCGTTGTGGTCGACTATGACTGGTGCATCGGCTGCCGCATGTGCATGACCTCCTGTCCCTATTGGGCCCGCCGCTTCAACTGGCGTCAGCCAGAGGTCCCCGCCGAGCAAATCAATCCGCATACTGCCTATCTCGGCAATCGGCTGCGGGATGTCGGGGTGGTCGAAAAATGCCATTTCTGCGTGCAGCGCACCCGTGAAGGCATGAACCCGGCCTGTTTGGAAGCCTGCCCGACCGGTGCTCGGGTATTTGGCAATCTGCTCGACCCCAATAGCGATATCCGCTATATCCTCGAGAACAAAGTGGTCTTCCGACTGAAAGAAGAGGTCGGCACCGAGCCGTCGTTCTTCTACTTCTCCGACCAAGGTAGGGCGCGCTCATGAGATTTTCCGTCGTCAAAGCCATGTTTGCCGATGGGCTCCGCATTGTATTTCAGGGCAACAAGATCTATCAGCGGACCCTACTCGCGCTCGCCGCCGTACTTGCTTGGGGCATCTATAACTATTCGATCCAATGGCAAAATGGCCTGCAGATCACCGGGATGTCCGACCAGGTATCCTGGGGCTTCTACATCGCCAATTTCGCCTTCTTCGTCGGCATCGCAGCGGCCGCCGTGCTATTGGTCATTCCGGCCTATATCTTCTACCGCAAGGAGTTCAAGAACGTCGTTATCATCGGCGAAGCCCTGGCGGTGGCCGCGGTATTGGTTGCCTTGACCTTTGTCTCCGTCGATCTGGGCCGTATCGATCGCTTCCTGCACCTGCTGCCTGGGATCGGCTGGTTCCAATGGCCGTATTCCATCCTGTCCTGGGATATCGTGGTGTTGAACGGCTACCTGCTGCTCAATCTCGGTATTCCGTTCTATATGCTGTATCACCATTACCAGGGTAAAGAACCGGATCTGAAGTCTTACTTTGTGTTTGTGGTCATCGCCATGTTCTGGGCGATCTCCATCCACACCGTAACAGCCTTCGTATTCGCGGGTAACAATGGTCATCCATTCTGGAACTCGGCCCTGCTGGCACCACGCTTCATCGCCTCGGCCTTCGCCGCCGGTCCGGCGTTGATGATCCTGGCTCTACAAGCGATCAAGAAATACACCACCTATCCGATCAGTGACAAGGTCATTCCGACACTGGCTCTGATCATGACGGTTACCGTGCAGATCAACTTGTTCTTCCTGGGCTCCGAAATCTACACCCACTTCTACCAAGAGGGTCAGCACTCGGCTTCCCTGCATTACCTGTTGTTCGGCATGGAGGGTCTCAATGGTCTGCGGCCGTTCATCTGGACGGCGATCACCTTCAACGCCATCGCGCTGGTTCTGTTGATGGTGCATAAGACGCGCAACAACATTAAGACGCTTAATCTCGCGGCCGTGCTGGTTTTCGTCGGCATTTGGCTGGAAAAAGGCTTGGGGCTGGTGGTACCGGGCTTCATCCCCACCCCGCTCGGCGAATTCTTCGAGTACACGCCGACCTTTACCGAGGTCTCCATCGCTGCCGGCGTTTGGGCCATGGGGGCACTGGTGTTCATCCTGCTGACCCGGGTTGCCCTGGCCATTGAGCAGGGCCATATCGGTGCACATCAACCGACCGAGCCCGAGGTCGATGATGACGCCGACAAGGCACTAATGCGCATGCCCTGGTGGGCACGGCGTCGTTATGCCACGACGACTACGCGGCGTTAATCGACCCGGTTAACAACGTGTTGATACAAAAAAGCGGCCTGTTCAGGCCGCTTTTTTTATGAGCCGAGCGCCAGCTGCTACCCGGGCCACGTAAGCAGCAGGCAAGGATTTACCGGCGGCCCTGGCTCACTTACTCCACCGTCACCGACTTGGCCAGATTACGCGGCCGGTCGACATCCGTCCCTTTGAGCACGGCCACATGATAGGCCAATAGTTGGAGCGGGATGGTATAAACCAATGGGGCCATCAGCTCGTCGGTCGCCGGCATTGGCAGCAGCTGTAATTCGCTCTGCGCGTCCAGTCCGCCGTCGCGATCGGCCAGCACGTAGAGTTGCCCGCCACGCGCACGCACCTCTTCCAGATTGGACTTTAACTTCTCCAGTAAGCCGTTATTGGGCGCTACGGCAACTACGGGCATGTCCGCATCGACCAGCGCGAGCGGACCGTGTTTGAGTTCACCGGCGGGATAGGCTTCGGCATGAATATAGGAAATTTCCTTGAGCTTGAGCGCCCCCTCCATGGCGATCGCTGACAGAGGACCGCGGCCTAAGAACAAGGCGTGATGTTTATCGACAAAGGCACCGGCGATACGCTCCAGGATCGGGTCAAAGCCCAGTACCCTTTCGATGGCACCGGGCAGACGTCTTAACTGTTCCAATACCTGGCCGGCCAGGACATCATGGCCATCCCGTTTCGCCAGGATGCCAAGCAGCAGTAACAAGGCCACGAGCTGGGTAGTAAACGCTTTAGTCGAGGCCACCCCAATCTCCGGGCCGGCATGCGTCAACAGCGCCAGATCCGATTCGCGAATCAGGCTGCTTTCCGCCACATTGCATATCGCCAATGACGCCAGATACTCACCGCCGCGCTTGATTTCTTCCAAGGCCGCCAAGGTATCGGCGGTTTCCCCGGATTGCGAAATCGTGACAAATAACGTGCCCGGCATCACCGGATGCAGCCGATAACGAAACTCGCTGGCCACCTCGACATCACAGCGCAACTTGAGCTTTTCCTCGAACCAGTGCTTGGCGACCAGGCCTGCATGGTAACTCGTGCCGCAGGCCACGATACTGATGGCCCGCACTTGCCGCAGCAATTGATCCGCTTGTTGGCCGAGAATATCACTGGGGATACCGTCATCGAGCAGGCGGCCCTCGAGGGTCTCGCCGATGGCACGCGGCTGCTCGTGGATCTCCTTGAGCATATAATGCCGGTAGCCGCTGCGGTCGGATTGGGCGGCCGTCATCGAGCTGGTTTTGATCGGCCGCGTGACCGCCTGCCCCGTCACATCGAAGACCGCTATTTCGTCCCGAGTCAAGGCGACGATATCGCCGTTTTCCAAATAGATAAACTGCTGCGTGACCGGCAGCAAGGCATGGATATCCGAGGCGATGAAATGCTCGCGAATGCCGACACCGACCACCAGCGGGCTCCCCTGCCGGGCGGCGATCAAGCGGGCCGGCTCCCGGGTGCTCAGCACGCCGATCGCATAAGCGCCCTCCAGCTCGGCCACCGCCTGACGCACGGCCGCCTCTAGATCGCCTTCCTGATCGAGATACGAATCAATGAGATGGGCAATCACTTCCGTATCGGTGTCGGAGGTGAAGGCATAGCCCTGGGCGGCCAAGCGCAGCCGCAAGGCTTGATGATTCTCGATAATGCCGTTGTGCACAACCGCAACCCGGTCATTGCTAATATGCGGATGGGCATTCAGTTCGGAAGGCGAGCCATGGGTCGCCCAGCGGGTATGCGCAATGCCCAGGGCCCCCAATAACTCCTGTTCGGTCAAGGCATCATCCAGTTCCGCGACTTTGCCCAGACGCCGATGCCGGCCGATCCGCTGCTGCTCATCAAGCACCGCCATACCGGCAGAATCATAGCCGCGATACTCTAGGCGTTTTAGACCTTCCAACAAAATCGGCGCGACATCGCGCTGGGCTATTGCTCCGACAATACCGCACATGACTGACGACTCCTTCAAGTGGATTTTTTGGGACGGGTCCAATTCGGTACATTGACTTGTTTGGGTCGACTCAAGCTGAGCTGCCCAGCCGGCGCATCCTTGGTGATGGTCGAGCCGGCTCCGATAGTCGCCCCGTCCCCCACACTGACCGGCGCGACCAACTGGGTATCGGAACCGATAAAGACATCGTCACCGATGTCAGTCACATGCTTGTTGGCACCGTCATAATTACAGGTGATGGTTCCCGCGCCGACATTGACCTGCTTGCCGATCCGGGTATCGCCGATATAACTCAGATGATTGACCTTGCTGCCGGCAGCGATGCGGGATTTTTTCACTTCCACGAAATTGCCGATATGGACATCGGGACCAAGCTCGGTATCGGGCCGAATCCGGGCGAACGGGCCGATGCGGGCGGCCGGACCGATGACTGCGGCCTCGATGAGCGAATGCGGCAGAACGTGAGCGCCGTTAGCAAGTTGTGCATCCTTGATGACACAGTTGGCGCCGATTGTCACCCCATCGCCAAGCGCGACATGCCCTTCCAGAATGACATTCGCATCGATGCTAACATCCTGGCCGATGGCGACCGTCCCGCGCACGTCCAAACGGGCCGGATCCGCAAGGGTCACCCCGCGGCGCAGCAAATCATCGGCCTGGCGCCGCTGAAAAATCCGTTCGACCCGTGCCAATTGCTGCTTGTCATTGATGCCCAGGACTTCTTCAGGGCTAGTCGCTGACAGGCCCGCTACCGGCAAGCCATCCGCAACCGAGGCGGCAATACAGTCAGTCAGATAATATTCGCCCTGGACATTCGCATTATCCAGGCGGCCCAACCAGGCATTGAGCCGTTCTGCCGGGGCGCACAAAATGCCGGTGTTGATCTCATGCACCGCGCGCTCCTGATGGGTAGCATCCTTTTCCTCAACGATCCGCGCAATCGAGCCATCCCGCATGCGGATAATGCGGCCATAACCGCTCGGCTCATCCAGCGTAATTGTCAGCAAATTAATACCGACCCCACTTGCCAGATCGGTCAATGGCGTCAGGGTTTCAGGCAATACCAGCGGGACATCGCCATACAGCACCAGCACCGCGTTACCGGGATCGACCCAGGGCATGGCCTGCTGGACGGCATGCCCGGTACCGAGCTGCTCGGTCTGTTCAACCCAGGTCACCGCCGTCGGCCCCAGTGCGTCAGGCACGGCCTGCCCGCCATGGCCGTAAACAACGATCAATTGGCTTGGCTCGAGCACCCGGGCTGTGTCCAATACCCGTTGCAGCATGGGCTGCCCGCCGACCGGATGCAGCACTTTCGGCAAGGCCGAGCGCATCCGCTTACCTTTACCGGCCGCCAGTACAATCACCGCTAAAGCCATTGTTGTCCCCCGTTCGCTGTCCGCTAAAAATATTCAGTGTAGCGATTTTGCCGGACTGAGGCGAATCAACAAGGCGGCAAGCCAGCCGGCTGCAACCAGCACCCAACCCCGCAGCGCGTTCAATCAGGCCCTCCTTCGTTGGGTCGGCTCAGTCGACCCAACGGCCTTGAGCGGTTGCCAAGGCCACATCTGACCCTGGCCGTGACAGCATTGTCACGGCTTGTCACTGATCCCTGCCGCCATCCATTATCAAACTGCGACGCACTTCACAGGATAAAGTGCATTAACACCCATTGGCTGACCTGAACGCCACTGACAGCGTTGGCCCGGCTATTGCTTTATATCGATCAACAGCAAATTCTTCACTGAAACGATCCATTGACCGTAAAACAGAGCGAACACAGCCATGACAACTCAAATGCAACTCATGATTAACGCCATCCCCGTCGCCTTGAGCACTGAGCCGAGTGAACAGGAAATCCAGCAAGCCGCCGAACAATGGGCTTTTGAAGCCTTCAGCGCCCCCTCGCCGCAGACCCCGCGCATGTCTTTGGAAGCGGTTTCCTTGGTTTTCGACAAGCTGGCCGACGATGCCGAGCGGCTGATCCGCGAACAGCTCGCCAGCCACTGCAACCGCCTGCATTAACCGTCCCCTCAACATT
>CAYFSA010000027.1:10042-14756 GCA_964345605.1 uncultured Ectothiorhodospiraceae bacterium | reverse complement strand
CCTCTGACGCAATTATCTTAACCATATAATCAGCTCGGTATTATGATAGCGCCAGGCCATTCTACGCCTTACCGCAACTGATTGCCCTGTGACGGCAGGATGGATGGGCCCATGCAACCTCTTCGCGTCCGACACCAAGCGACCCAAACTATGCCAGCAGCAACTTATTTTGGCGGTGCGCGGCAAGCCAAGCCGCTGACTCATCATGAAATCATGACCTTGATTGCCCCGTTTACCGAACGGGGTCTGCAAATGGACATGGATGCTAGTCGCCGGGAAGAACGGCGCGTAGTCTTTAAACCGAGCGAGCATCCTCCCAGCACAGATTTCCCCGGCAACTTGCAAGCGCAGCTTTGTTTACAGGCGGCAACACAGGGCAGACATGAACTGATGCGGACCGTCACCGATGACAGTGGACTGACAGCCACCGCGACAGTCATGGGCAAAGACATCGGCAGGCTGCTCGAGGCCCTTGATGCCTTGCCGGTAGAGCGTCATTTTCGCATCTACTCAGGTTTTCCCGTGGCGCGCAGCTATGAGATGGATGTTTTGAATGGCTCGACCGAGCGCCGGCTAGCCCGATCTGACAACAAGCCTGCAACGGATTCCAAGCCTGTTCGTAGGCGGCCGATCCTGGTCGGTGCCCGGGCCCGAGTCGAGGGTGTTCAGCTCGAATTGAAAGCCGTTCGCCTGGACGGGCCGCTCGCCGAAGTCCGGCTGACCACCGACCCCGGCATAAAACTGCAGATACCCGAGGATTTGCTCGCCGTGCTAGGCTGGCGCTGGCGTCCTTGTCAGGATTTCGGCAGTTATTGGCGCGGCAATCTCAGGGTGGCCGCCCGCGAGCCCAAGCGCACCGAGGACCTCGAGACCCAATTGGCCACCACCGTGACGCATTTGGCGGCAACGCTCGCCCAGCCACCCAAAGCCTTCCACGCCCGGCATCGAGGCGCGCGTTGGCGGGTCAGCTTTCAGCGCAGCATCCCCCTGCTTATCGGTCTGCTGCTGCTGGCTCTCGCCCCGAGTATTCAATGGCAGCAGCTCGAAGAAGGCTCGGTCATGAAGCTGTTAGTGTTCCTGGCACCGCCGCTGATGATGGTGGGGGCGTTCACCCTGCGCGAGACCCCGCGCATCGAGATCCCGCCCATTCCCCGCCCGCTCAAGCAAACCGCCTGGCTTGTTACCAAACAACGCCGTTAGCTGCCAGCCGGCACTAAGCAGCGTCCTCCGCCACCAACGGCGTCATGCACTTGCGCCACTCCTTGGCGCAATCCAGGGTCAAGCGACCGGCCCGTGCCCAGCCGCGGCCCAGTATGGCTTGCGGCGTACGCACAATGTAGGGACCGCGCTGCAGGCGATCGGCTGGGATGGCAAGTGCTTGACCATGCATCAAAAACTCGCCGGCCTTTGCGTTGACCCAAAATAGCCGGCGCGTGGCCAGAAAACCGAATCGCCGCAAAAAGGCCGTGGTCGGATAGCCGCGCGGCGGCGGCTGGCGAAACAATACCAAGCCAAGCGTCTCTACACGCACTGCAGACGGCAGGGCATTGCTGCGGTGGGCAATCCACACCGCGCTCGCCCCGGGCCGATGCCAGAATTGAAACGCCTCCCAACTCGCGGCGGGCATACCGAAAAGCCTGGCCAGATAGTCAACGAGCAAGGATGCTTGGGGATAGGGCTCAAAGCCGATGCAAGCGCGCGACAAAAAAACCTCCCGTATCGTTGTGATGCGGCCAAAACCGTGCGCTGTTGACGACATCGGCTCGAAACCGGCGCCCGCGCCATTGCTGGATGCCGGGCTCGGCACGCGCCGCGATTGCGGCATGGGTCGGCTCGATGCGGACTTGCTCGGCGTTCAGACGATCCAGCACCCCTTCGTTTTCTTCCGGGGCATAGGTGCAAGTGCTATAGACAATCACGCCACCCGGCCGCGTCAGGTCAACGGCCCGCTGCAGTAAGGCGCTTTGCTGCGCGGCCATGCCGTGCCAATCGTCGGGCCGCTCCCCATCGCGCCGACGCAGGCGTTTGCGGGTCGTGCCCTCGCAGCTGCAGGGCGCATCCACAAGCACGCGGTCAAAGCGTTCGTTATCGGCCAGCGTCGCGCCATCGGCCACTGTCACCACCAGGGACGTCAGCCCCAAGCGCACGGCCAATTGGCTCACCGCATCCACCCGCCGGGAATGGCTATCGTTCGCCCAGACCTGGCCATGGTCGCCCATGGCCACCGCAATACGGACCGCCTTGTTGCCAGGTGCAGCACATAAATCCAGCACTCGTTCGCCGGGCTGGGGGTCGAGCACATGCACCGGCCAAAGCGCGACTTCTTCCTGGGCATGCAGCAGCCCGAGATGAAACTCCGGCCATTTGCCGGGCTTGGCCTCTGCAGGTAATCGCCAGGCACCCGTCAAACCCGGCAGCCGTTCTGCATTGGGCGCACGCCTGTGAATGATTGACTGCATCGCCGCCACGGACGTCAGCAAGGTATTGACCCAGATGGCCCGTGGCAAGGGACGGCTTGCACAGGCCAGAAAGGCCTCGGGCTCATCGACCAGGTCTAGATAACGGGCTAGATCAGCCATAAAAACGAAAGCCCACTTCGTCCTTCGAGCACTCTCCAAGGCGGGTCAAAACCCATTCACCACGCCTCATAGTGATACCCCCGCGCCTGCAGCGCCTCAAGCATGGCCGCATAAGCTGGGGCTACGGCTTCCCGCTGACCGCGTAAGCCCAGCTCCACGCGCGGCTGGTCAGCGGTCGTGCTTGGCAGGCTGGAGACCTGCACGCCCGGATAAGCGGCCAATATGGCATCCATAATCGGGATCAGCTCGCTCTCGGGAACATGCCAGACCTGGACGGTGCGCGTTTCAACAGCCGCACCGCGCCACGCGGCATAATAATGATCGAGCACCCATTCGCTCATCGGCCAGGCCATGTTGGGAAACCCGGGCAGGAAGTGATGCTCGCCTAAGGAAAAGCCGGGAATCTGGTTCACCGGATTCGGGATCAGGCGCGCCTGCGCGGGCAGCTCGGCCATGCGGATGCGCCAGGGATAGGCCGCCTCGCCGAACCGGGCTTCCAACAGCGCCACGGCCTCGGGATGGCGGACCAGCTCGCTGCCGCAGGCCCGGGCCGCGGCCTGCCGGGTGCAGTCGTCCGGGGTGGCGCCGATGCCGCCGAGACAGAACACCGGATTCGGGGCCGCCAGGGAGGTTTGCAGAACAGCCGCAAGCCGTTCGATCTCGTCCCCGAGGATGCTGACCCAGGCCAGCTCCAGCCCACGGCGCTGCAGGGTGTCGATGAAAAAACCCATATGCCGATCCTGGCGGCGGCCGCAGAGCAATTCGTCGCCAATGATGAGCAAGCCAAAGCGCTGCGCGGCAAAATCATGCGGCGCTTTGGTTTCAGGGGTATGCGAAGTGGTCATGGGCGCCTGGAAAACTTTGGTTAAAACCGCCCTGCTGCGTCGTTAAAATGAAGAGCACACCACAAGGCACCAAAGGGAACATATTATAGCAAATTCCGCAGCATCATTTCCGGCGGATGCGGCTGCAGGTAGATTTGCTGCTCGACATACGTCTTGGGATGGCGACGGAAATGATGATTGAGCAGGGTAATCGGCACGATCAGCGGCACTTGGCCCTGACGATAACGCTCGATCAGAGCACTGAGCTCGGCTTTGTCATCGCCGTCCAGATCGCGCTTGAGATACCCCATCAAATGCTGCAGCACATTGGTATGACTGCGCCGGGTCGCGCGCACCGCCAGGGCGGTCATCAGGCCGTTAATGTACTCCTCGGCCAATTGCCCAATGGGCAGCTCGCCTGCTTTGGCCACCAGACGCCCCAGATTGCGGTAACCCGGCACACTATGCGCCATGATGGCGAGCTTATGCTGGGTATGAAAGGCCACCACGGCTGCCGCAGTCAGCCCTTCGCGACACAGGGTTTGCCAACGATGATAGGTAAACACCCGCTCGATAAAATTCTCCCGCAGCATCGGATCACCGAGCCGCCCTTCTTCCTCAGTTGGTAGTAACGGCCGCAACCGTTTGATCTCACCCGCATAAATGCCGACGCCGGTGTTAGCCGCCGGCACATTGGGTTTGGGCGGATAGACCTTGACGCGTTCCATGCCGCAGCTCGGCGAGCGATTTTTGAAAATATAGCCGCTCAGCTCGCCGAGATGGACGTGCATTTCGCGTCCGTAAGCCGCCAGCTGCTCGGTGACATCGAGGGAAGGATCCTTGGTCCCTAACGCCCGTACCCCATCCTCGGTGGCCACCAAGCGAATCGGCTGGCGCGGTGTCCCCAAGCCGATGGCCACTTCCGGGCAGACCGGCACCAGCTCAAAGTGCTGGCGCAGGGTGCCGTTGATGTAACTATCATTTTTGTGGCCGCCATCAAAGCGAACTGCCTCGCCAAGCAGGCAGCTACTGATGCCGACCCGAATGGGATTGTCCGCCGTGACCGCCATTTCTGGATCAGGCATATCAGAACCATCAGAAAAGTGTTAAACGCACTGTCCAAACTGCTCAGCCCGCTGACCAGCTTTCAACATGAGGCCATTATTCTTCCATCTGTAATGCCTGCCAAGCAACGCGATGCTTGGCCAAGGGTTCGCCTGCGACATCCGCCAGAGCTAGGGTCAGCGCCCCGGCCTCCCAGTCGATTTGCAGCAGACCCAAATGATCCCGACGAACGTTATCAGCCAATAC
>CAYFSA010000027.1:5145-9942 GCA_964345605.1 uncultured Ectothiorhodospiraceae bacterium | reverse complement strand
CTGTTCATCCCACTCGCGGTGACCTCATAAAGGGGATAACCCGGGCTGAGGGACGATTCGACGGGCAGCCGGGAAATCGCCCCTAAATGACGGTCGCCGCTGAGCAAAAGTCAGCAGCTTGAATAAACCCATTGAACACAATAATAGCGTCCAACGGCCTGATCGGTTAAGGTGCCTGCATGAGTGAATCCAATGATGATTTTACCCCCTTCGGCAAGCGCTTCCGAGGCTTTTTGCCGGTGGTTGTTGACGTCGAAACAGGCGGCTTCAATCCGCATACCGATGCCCTGTTACAAATTGGTGCGGTTTTGCTGCGCATGGACGAGAAGGGCGAGCTCTATCGCCATCGGACAATGTCTTACCATCTAGAACCTTTCGAGGGGGCACGGCTCGATCCGAAGTCCCTGGAAGTCAATCGCATTGACCCCCATCATCCGCTGCGTTTGGCGGTAGCAGAGCCACAGGGACTGGGGGAGGTGTTCAAGGCCATTCGCGCGGAGATCAAGCTAAATGCCTGCAATCGGGCAATCTTGGTGGGCCATAACGCCTATTTCGATCTGCAATTCATCAACGCGGCTGCCGAACGCAATGGCATCAAGCGCAACCCCTTTCATCAGTTCAGCAGTCTGGACACGGTTACTTTGAGCGCGATGGCCTTCGGCCAGACTGTCCTGGCCCGCTCGGTTCGCGCGGCCGGTCTGGGCTGGGAAAACGAGGAGGCGCATTCCGCGCTCTATGATGCGGAAAAGACCGCC
This sequence comes from uncultured Ectothiorhodospiraceae bacterium, assembly GCA_964345605.1. Lineage (GTDB taxonomy): Bacteria > Pseudomonadota > Gammaproteobacteria > CAYFSA01 > CAYFSA01 > CAYFSA01. Next base: position 9,187 of record CAYFSA010000027.1, on the reverse strand, counting down.
GACCTGTTCTGTACCATCATCAATCGCTGGCAGGCGTATGCCGCGCTAGCCGGCGAATCCTTCAAGCCGGTTTGAACTGAGGGCCGGGTCCGGTCGCGCCCGCGACGAGCCGACCGCAGAACAAGCACATATTGCGACAACCGCCGCCTTTCGCCAGACTCAGGGCGCACGGTTGCCGCAGACTGCCGGCGGTTAGGGGCAACGACGCACTGATCAGGCCGCAGCGGCGCTGGTCATGCGGGCAAGCTCGCCGTTTTGATACAGCTCCATCACGATGTCATGCCCCCCGACCAATTCACCATCGATATATAATTGGGGGTAGGTCGGCCAGCCGGCGTGGGTCTTCAACACCTCGCGCAGCTCCTGATCCTCTAAGATATTGACATGGGCGAATTTCGCGCCGACCTCCTGCAGGGCAGCGGCCGTGCGAGCCGAGAACCCACACATCGGAAACTGCGGATCACCTTTCATGAACAAAACGATGTGGTTGTTTTGCAATTGCTGCTTGATTCTGTCGATCACATCCATCGGGCATCTACCTCACGAACTGAAGTTTGATCTAATGGGACTGCATGACGTTAAAATATAGACTCAGTCTAAAGTATGCCAATACCCCGCTAGAGAGGGTCGGCGGCGGCGCTTGCATCGGTCGGCGCGATTGCCCTAATCTCTGGCTGTCGTATATCCTGATAAGCACAGTCAACTTAACACGAGGTATAGACAATGACGCATGAACTCCCCGCATTACCCTATTCCATGGATGCCTTGGCGCCGATTATCTCGGCGGAAACGCTGGAGTATCATCACGACAAGCACCATGCCACCTACGTCACCAACCTGAATAAGCTGATTCCGGGCACCGAGTTCGAGTCCATGGCGCTCGAGGACATCATCATGAAGGCCCCGAGCGGCGGCATCTTCAACAATGCCGCCCAAGTCTGGAATCACACCTTTTACTTTAACTGCCTGAGCCCCAACAAAGGTGGCGAGCCCAGTGGCCCGTTGGCCGACGCCATCAATTCGACCTTCGGCTCCTTCGAGGCCTTCAAGGAGAAATTCCAAGCGGCAGGCGCCGGGAACTTCGGCTCGGGCTGGACCTGGCTGGTTAAAAACAACGACGGCAGCATCGAGATATTCAACACCTCGAACGCCGGTACCCCCATGACTGAAGGCAAACAGGCCCTGTTCACTGTCGATGTCTGGGAGCACGCCTACTACATCGATTATCGCAACGCCCGGCCCAAATACCTGGCATCCCTATGGGATATCGTTAACTGGGACTTTGTGTCGCGCAACTATCAAGCCTAATTCAATGGCCTTAAGGCTATCACTCTGCCAGTTCCGCAGGGAGGACCGGCCGGTCCTCCCTGCGCACGCCGACAGCAGCGCTTGGCCGCCAGGTGCCCTAAGCACCCGCCATTAGCCACGCTAAACAGCAGCAGTTCGGCAGCACGGCAATGCCTTGCAACAGGCGCCATAATCAGTATAGGATCAGAATTTCGGCAGCTTAAGGGGCTGCCGTTTTTGTTTGCCGACTCGGGTTTTTTGCGGCATGAATCAGCATTTAATGAATACCTATAACCGCCTACCGGTCACCTTCACCCATGGTGAGGGCGTCTGGCTATGGGACACTAACGGCCAACGCTACCTCGATGCCCTGGCGGGGATCGCCGTGACCGGGCTCGGCCATGCACATCCTGCCGTTACGGCAGCAGTTTGCGAGCAAGCCGGCACCTTGGTGCACACCTCGAACCTGTACCAGATCGATCAACAACGGCATGCCGGCGCCCAGCTATGCCGACATACCGGCATGGAGCGGGTATTTTTCGCCAACTCCGGCGCCGAAGCCAACGAAGCCGCCATCAAACTAGCCCGCCTGTACGGTTACCAGCGCGGTATCAGCGAACCGCAGATCGTGGTAACCGACGGCGCGTTTCACGGCCGCACCCTGGCGACTGTCAGCGCCACGGCCAACACCAAGGCCCAGGCCGGTTTTGCCCCGCTGTTACCCGGCTTTGTTCGCGTGCCCTATAACGCTGTCGACGCCATCGCCAAGCTGACCGATAAAGCCTCGATCGCGGCAATCCTGGTCGAACCCATCCAGGGCGAAGGCGGTATTGTCATCCCGGCGCCGACTTATCTGGAGCGCTTGCGCGAGCTATGCGATCAGCATGGCTGGCTGCTGCTGCTCGACGAAGTCCAAACAGGCGTGGGCCGCACCGGCCGATGGCTGGCCTATCAACATAGCAAACTACAGCCGGATGTCGTTACCCTGGCCAAGGGCTTGGGCAACGGCGTGCCAATCGGCGCCTGTCTCGCTCGTGGTGCAGCCGCGGAAGTGTTCGCCCCCGGCAGCCACGGCTCTACGTTCGGCGGCAACCCCCTCGCCTGTGCGGCAGCGCGCGCGGTCATGGATACCATCGACGCTGACCAGTTGTGCGAGCGCGCGGCCCAGCAAGGGCAGCGGTTGCTCGAAGGCTTGCGCCGGCACCTTGGCGATCTTGCCGGCGTAACGGACATCCGCGGCCAGGGCCTGATGGTCGCCATCGAACTTGATCGTCCCTGCGCCCCGCTGGTCGGGCACGCCCTCGAAAAAGGGATATTGATCAATGTCACCGCCGACCGCGTAGTGCGCTTGTTACCACCGTTAATCCTGCAAGCGGCGGAAACCGACCTGATCGTCGAGCGGGTGACGGAGATCGTCACCGTTTTCCTGGCTGATTAAGGAGATCCACTCATGGCCGCCCGCCATTTCCTGACCCTGTTGGACCTGCAAGCCGATGAATTGCGTGCCATTCTCAATCGCGCCAGTGAACTCAAACAAGCACGCAAACGCGGCGAGTGCATCGAATCCCTGCGCTGCCGCAGCTTGGGGATGATATTCGAAAAGTCCTCGACCCGGACGCGGGTATCGTTCGAGGCCGGCATGACCCAGCTCGGCGGTCATGCCTTATTTCTTTCCCCGCGCGACATGCAGCTCGGCCGCGGTGAACCGGTGGAAGACACTGCCCGGGTCCTGTCGCGCATGGTCGACGGCGTCATGATTCGCACTTATCAGCACGAAATGGTCGAGCGCTTTGCCGCCTATTCCGCCGTGCCGGTGATCAACGGTTTAACAGATCGCTGCCACCCTTGTCAGTTACTGGCCGACATGCAGACCTTTTTCGAGCACCGCGGCGATATTCAAGGTTGCACGGTAGCCTGGATCGGCGACGGTAATAATATGTGCAATTCCTATATCAACGCCGCCAAGCAGTTGGATTTTCAGCTGCGCATCGCCTGCCCGCCGGGCTATGAGCCGGATGCCGACATCGTTGCCCAGGCCGCCACGCATATCGAGATCGTCCACGACCCGCATGCCGCCGCTCAAGATGCGCATTTGCTCACCACTGACGTCTGGGCCAGCATGGGCCAAGAAGAGGAACAAATCGCCCGGCGGCAAGCATTCGGCGATTACCAGGTCAATGCCGAGCTGCTGCGGCTCGCGGCCTCGGATGCCTTGTTTATGCATTGCTTGCCCGCCCACCGCGGCGAGGAAGTCAGCACCGAGGTACTGGAGGGCGAGCACAGCGTGGTCTGGGAGCAGGCCGAAAATCGCCTGCATGCCCAAAAAGCGCTGATGGAAGCGCTGATGGGCTGACCCGGCACAGCACCGAATTGACCAATCGCATATTCAACTTGACTTGGCGCCAGTGAGCCCTGACACTTGCGCCGGGTGGTCGAGATACCCATCAGACCCGTTTCAATGCTTGCACGACCCAGCGGAAGGGCGGCCACCCAATCATTCATACAAGAATCGAGGTGATAACAATGAAAGGTATTGCTGTCTTGCTGGGCGCGTTTTTCGGCATGGTCCTCGGGATTGTGATCGGTTACTTCGTGGTACCCATGGTGATGCCCAAGCCTGAACCCGAGCAACAAACCGGCATGCTCGAGACTCCGGTTGCAGCTTGCTATGCAGAGGTGGCTGCCGCCAACCCGCATTGGGGTTAGCCGCTGGCGGGGCGGGTTGAAACCCGCCCTACGTCGGGTCGGTTTTAAC
>CAYFSA010000027.1:0-5045 GCA_964345605.1 uncultured Ectothiorhodospiraceae bacterium | reverse complement strand
GCCGCCGTTTGGCGGGTTGCAGCCCGCCCTACCCTACCCTAACTCGCTTAAAACCCTACCCTTGCTGCCTTGACTATCGGGTCGGGGTCAGCCGACCCTCAGCGCCACTGCCTGCGCTGCCTGCTTCATAAGACCGACCCACCATCTCCAATGCTGGCGGGGCCGGCGGCAAAACCGTTATACTGCGCGTTTTGCATCGACCCATCGATTTCATGGCTCAAGACAATCTTCAGACATTCCAGGGCCTGATCCTGGCTATGCAGGCCTATTGGGCCGACCAGGGTTGTGTGATCCTGCAGCCCTACGACATGGAAGTCGGCGCCGGCACCTTCCACTCGGCCACTTTCCTGCGCGCCATCGGCCCCGAGCCCTGGCGGGCGGCCTATGTCCAGCCCTCACGCCGGCCCACCGACGGCCGCTATGGCGAAAATCCCAATCGTCTGCAGCATTATTATCAGTTCCAGGTACTGCTCAAGCCCTCGCCGCTGGATATCCAGGCGATCTATCTGGGCTCGCTGGCAGCCCTCGGCCTGGATCCACTGGTCCACGACATCCGCTTTGTCGAGGATAACTGGGAATCGCCCACCCTCGGTGCCTGGGGCCTGGGCTGGGAGGTCTGGCTCAACGGCATGGAGATCACCCAGTTCACCTATTTTCAGCAAGTCGGCGGTCTGGATTGCCGGCCGGTCAGCGGCGAGATCACCTATGGCCTGGAGCGCCTGGCGATGTACCTGCAGGGCGTCGAGAGCGTCTATGACCTGGTCTGGACCGCAGGCCCGCAGGGGCGCGTGACCTACGGCGATGTCTTTGAGCAAAACGAGGTCGAGCAGTCCCATTACAATTTCGAACAGGCCGACACGGACAGCCTGTTCGGCTGGTTCGCGACCTGTGAGCACGAAAGCCTGCGGCTGGTGGCAAACGGCCTGCCGCTGCCGGCCTATGAGCAGATGCTCAAGGCCTCACATAGCTTCAATCTGCTCGACGCCCGCCATGCCATTTCCGTGACCGAGCGCCAGCGCTACATCCTGCGCGTGCGCACCCTGGCAAGGGGGGTCGCACAGGCTTACTACACTGCCCGCGAACAGCTCGGGTTCCCCATGCTGGATACAGTCAACTCTGGCCAGGAGCCGGCGCATGACTGAGCACGCACGCGATCTGTTAATCGAAATCGGCACCGAAGAGCTGCCGCCCGCGGCCCTGGAAACTCTCGCCAACGCCTTGACCGAGCAGGTTCAGACCGGCCTCGCCGAGGCGGCGATTGCCGGTAACGCCTATCAAACTTATGCCACACCGCGACGCCTGGGTTTGCTGGTGCGGCAGGTACCCGTGACCCAGCCCACCCAAACGATCGAACGTCGTGGTCCTGCCCTGGACAAGGCCTTTGATGCCGAGGGTCAGCCGACCAAAGCCGTGCTCGGTTTCGCCCGCTCCTGTGGAGTCGACGTGGCCGAGCTGGACCGCATGGAAACCCCTAAAGGCACTTGGTTGGTGTTTCGCAAACAGGCGCCGGGCCAAGCAAGCGCTGCGCTGATACCAGACATCTTGACCGAAGCCATCAGCAAGCTGCCCATCCCGAAGCGCATGCGCTGGGGAACCAGCGAAGCCGAGTTTGTCCGACCCGTGCATTGGCTGGTACTCCTGTTCGGCGACGAGGTCATTCCCGCCGAACTGCTGGACGTGACTGCCGGGCGGCACAGTTACGGCCACCGATTCCATCATCCGGGGACCATCGCCATCGACGCACCGGCAACCTATGCCCACCAGCTCCGCGAAACGGGCTGGGTCATGGCCGAACTCGCTGAACGCCACGAGACAATCCGTCAGCAAGTGGCGGCGGCCGCGGCCGAGCTGGGCGGGCAACCGCTGCTCGATGAGGCGCTGCTGGCCGAAGTCACTGCGTTGGTGGAATGGCCGGTGCCGATCACCGGCCATTTCGACGCCCGCTTCTTGAAAGTGCCGCAGGAAGCTCTGATCCTGACCATGCAGCAGCATCAGAAGTACTTCCCGGTTGTCGACGCCAACGGCCAATTGCTGCCGCATTTCATCACCATCAGCAATATCGCCAGCCGTGCTCCCGAGCAAGTACGCTTAGGCAATGAACGCGTCATCCGGCCCCGCCTAGCGGACGCCGAGTTCTTCTGGAACCAGGACCGCAAGCGCTCCCTGGCCAGCCGCATCGACGACCTCGAGGCGATGCTCTTTCAGCAAAAGCTGGGCACCCTGCGCGTCAAAAGCGAGCGGGTCGCCCAGCTCGCCGAGACCATCGCCGCTCAGCTCAAGGTCGATCCAGCCCAAGCGCGGCGTGCCGCATTGCTGGCGAAATGCGATTTGCTGACCGATATGGTCTTCGAATTCACCGAACTACAGGGCATTATGGGGCGCTATTACGCCTTGCATGATGGCGAACCTGTCGAGGTTGCGGCGGCCATGGCCGAACACTACCTGCCACGGCAGGCGGGTGACACATTGCCGAGCACTGGCGTCGGCCGGTGTCTGGCGCTGGCAGATAAACTCGACACCCTGGTCGGTATCTTCGCCATCGGTCAACGCCCCACCGGCGTCAAGGATCCCTTTGGCCTGCGGCGGGCCGCCCTGGGCGTGTTGCGCATCCTGATTGAACAGCGCCTGGATTTGGATCTCGAGGCCCTGCTGCAAGCGGCCGCTACCGGGCTGGCCGGACAGGTCGATGCCGACCACGCCCCTGTTGAAGTATTTGATTATTGCATGGACCGCCTGCGGGGCTATTACCATGAGCGCGGCATTGCCCATGACCGCATCGAAGCGGTCCTGGCGCGCCGCCCGACCCGACCTTTTGACATCGACCGCCGGCTGCAGGCTGTCCAGGCGTTTCTGGACTTGCCCGAAGCCGCCAGTCTGGCAGCCGCCAATAAGCGGATTCACAACATCCTGAAAAAAACCGACGCCGACGTCCCGAACACCGTCGATTCGGCATTATTGCAGGAACCCGCCGAACAGGCCCTGCATGACCAGGTCACCGCCCGCCATGCGCCAGTAACCGCCCAGCTCGTCGCCGGTAATTACCAAACCGCCATGACCCAGCTCGCCGGCTTGCGCGATGCAGTCGATCAGTTCTTCGACACGGTCCTGGTCATGGCCGAAGACCCAAACTTGCAGCGCAACCGGCTGGCCCTGCTCGGGCAGTTACAGTCGCTCTTTCTGGGAACCGCGGACCTCTCCAAATTGCAATAGGGCAAGGCAAGCCGAGCAGGCAACCAGCAGCACCAAACAATCGGGGTGCGACCGGCCAGGCCAGGGCAACGCCCTGGGGCGATGGGGTTTTGAACGGTGAATGTCAATGCTGCGCCTCCTTGGCAATGCTAAACTGGCAGGGTATTGAATCGGCTCGTTTATCTTCATGGCCGCCGATTCAGCCCAAATGCCTACAGGGAGAAGTCGTTTACAACTTTTCCCGCATACGCTTCGCTACAAAGGAACGCCTATGTCCACGCAACTCAATCGTTACAGTTCTCGCATCACTGAACGCAAATCCCAAGGGGCCTCGCAGGCGATGCTCTATGCTACCGGCATGAGTGAAGCCGATATGCACAAGCCGCAGGTCGGTATTGCCAGCGTCTGGTACGAAGGCAACCCCTGCAACATGCATTTGCTGGAGCTGGCCCGACAGGTCAAAGCCGGCGTGGACGGTGCCGGCATGGTGGGCATGCGGTTTAACACCATCGGCGTCTCCGACGGCATCGCCATGGGCACCGAAGGCATGAGCTATTCACTGCAATCGCGGGATTTGATCGCCGACTCCATCGAAACCGTGATGTCGGCCCAATGGTATGACGCCAACGTCTCCCTGCCCGGCTGCGACAAGAACATGCCCGGCGCGATCATCGCCATGGCCCGCCTGAACCGGCCCGCTATCATGATCTACGGCGGCACCATTAAGCCCGGGTATACCCAGAAATCCCGTCAGTCCGTCGATATCGTCTCAGCCTTCCAGAGCTATGGACAATACCTGAGCGGCGCCATCGATGAGCAGGAGCGCCAGGATATCGTCCGCCATGCCTGTCCCGGCCCCGGTGCCTGCGGCGGCATGTACACGGCCAACACCATGGCCTCGGCCATCGAGGCCTTAGGGATGTCCCTACCCTACAGTTCCTCGACCCCGGCAGTGGATCAGCGCAAGCAGGACGAGTGTCTGGCGGCCGGCCATGCCATCTGGCATTTATTGGAACAGGACATCAAGCCCAGCGACATCATGACCCGCAAGGCCTTCGAGAATGCCATCACCATCGTCATGGCACTGGGCGGCTCGACTAATGCCGTACTCCATCTCATCGCCATGGCCCGGGCGGTCAACGTCGAGCTGGGTCTGGACGATTTCCAGCGAATCAGCGACCGGGTACCCTATATTGCCGACCTCAAGCCCAGCGGCCGCGCGGTCATGGAGGATGTCCACAAGATCGGCGGCACCCCGGCCATCATCAAGCTGCTGCTGGCTGCTGATTTGTTGCATGGCGACTGCCTGACCGTCACCGGCAAAACCCTGGCCGAGAATGTCGCCGAGCTGCCTGGTCTCGAAGAGAACCAGGCCATCATTCACTCGCTGGCCGATCCGATCAAACCGAGCGGGCATATTCAAATCCTGCGCGGCAATCTCGCCCCCGGCGGCGGCGTCGCCAAGATCACCGGCAAGGAAGGCGAACAGTTCCGCGGTCCGGCCCGGGTGTTCGATTCCGAAGAAGACATGCTGGCGGGTCTGGAAGCCAGTAAGATTCAGGCCGGCGATGTAGTCGTCATCCGTTACGAAGGCCCCAAGGGCGGCCCCGGCATGCCGGAGATGCTCACCCCGACCTCGGCCATCATGGGCGCCGGTCTTGGCGCCGATGTCGCCCTGTTGACCGATGGCCGCTTCTCCGGCGGCTCGCATGGCTTCATCATCGGTCATATCGTCCCCGAAGCCCAGGAAGGCGGCCCGCTCGCCCTGGTCGAGGATGGCGATATCATCACCATCGACGCAGCGACGCGTCGCCTGGATATCGAGGTTGACGAAGCCACCCTCGAGCAACGCCGCG
>CAYFSA010000026.1:0-27194 GCA_964345605.1 uncultured Ectothiorhodospiraceae bacterium | reverse complement strand
AAGGAGCAGGCGCGCCCGGGCAAGCAGCCCGGGCCACGCCACCCCAAGGGACCCGAGTCTTATTCTGCGGCCTCGATCGGCGGAATCCCGTCGTCCAGCCAATTCAATTCGGTGCTGAGCACGATGAAATGAATCAGGAAAGCCAATACAGCTAAGAAAGTAAACAGAGCAGTCAGCGCTCTGCGCGGATCGAAAAGCAGCCACATACGCCACATATTGAAGTCCTCCAAAAAACCGATTAAATAAAATTACAACCAGGGACGATAACCCCAAACCAGGACATGCGCGACGATTGCAATAATCAGGAAAAGCAGGAAGCTGTTCATGAAAACGCCGTGAAATTCACGCGCTTCCTCTTCGCTCAAGCCAGACAAGGATTGGTTCTCTGCCATTTTTTTTACCTCCGAATTGAAGCCAAACGGCCAATTTATGAGCCTTAGTTAACCACAGATTTTGCCGCGAGATAGAAAGCACTCACGACCAAACTTCAAGCAATCAAATAAATTGCTTACCTATCACTTTCCCTGTTTGTTGTTGTATTCCAAATCGACCCTTCATGTAAGCGACGGATGAGCTAAATCAAGCAAGCACTCACCCATCGCTTGCAAAGCACTGTTATTCGGCTGCAGTGGGCTGTACCGGCGGAATCCCGTCGTCCAGCCAGTTCAGCTCGGTGCTGAGCACAATAAAGTGAATCAAGAAAGCCAATACGGCCAGGAAAGTAAACAGAGCAGTCAGGGCTCTGCGCGGATCGAAGAGCAACCATGTACGCCACATATTGATATCCTCCAAAAAGAATTGTTTAGCGGTTTACAGCCAGGGACGATAGCCCCAGACCAGGATGTGCGCGACGATCGCGATCACCAAGAAGAGCAGGAAGCTGCTCATGAAGACGCCATGGAACTCCCTGGCTTCTTCTTCGGTCAGCCCCGACAGGGATTGATTATCAGCCATTTTCTAGCCTCCGAATTGATGGCCTTGCGGCCGTTACAGCGCATCTAAATATGCGCACCCTTTTAGGAGCCGTGAACCCATAGGAACACGGCACGCTCTCCGCCCACCGCAGCGGGCGAACCTTGCTCCGTCACGCCATGAAGGCGAACGGAATAACCATATCGGCAAGCGCCCGCGCTTCGCTCAAAATCGTTTGGCGCTGACCGCCGGCTAGCCGCTTTGCTCTCCGCCCCGGCACCAACCGGGCAAGCGAAGCAACCAGCACGAACAAAGGGAAGGACAACATAAAAATACGCTTGAATGATTTTTGTTCTTCATTCGCCCAAATTCTTATTTCTGCTGCCATGCTCGCTTGCTGACTCATGACGTTGCCCTCCAAAACCCATCATACTTGACGAATGTCGCCATTGCTTTTAAAAAGCGCGCTTATCCGTCAGCAACCTGCAGCACTGTCGCCAGGTTAACACGCGGCTCACCGGCTCGCCGTGCAGCCTGCTCAGCCGCATCCCGCAAGCGCTTAGCTGCGGAAATTCTCACCAGCACCGGTTGCGCCTGAACCAACTCGTCTAATTTTGTCTTTGCCAGCTCGTCCCAGGGCAGCTCGTCCTCTTTACGGCGCGACAATGTCGCATCCGTCTTATCCAGCTCGGTCCCCAGGGGCAATATGTTGAACAGCGTATCGAACAGGGCATTACAGACTTCCTGCACTAAATACGTCGCCCCCGCGTAGCCCATAAACGGCGTACCCGTATGCCGGCGCACGATCGTTCCGGGAAACGATGCCGGAATAAAGGCTGCCCGGCCGCCACATTCCGCTGCATACATCCGTTCGTTGTAACTGCCAAAGAGCACTAACGGGGTCTGTTTATGCACTGCTGCCCGCACTGCTGCATTATCTATTTTTTGCCCCGCGCGGCGCTCAAAGGCGAAATGGCACGGCATGCCCAGTTCCGTTTCCAAAAAATGGCGAATACCTCGGCTGTAGGTTTCATTTGCTGCGATACCGAAACTCGCAGTTCCGAAAAAGTCCTGGGTAACCGATCGCCATAAATCCCATATTGGCTTTATTGTGGTATATTTTTCACGTTCAATGAATTGCTCTACATCAACTTTTAGCAATTTTCCGAGCATTTGTAGAAATTTAGTCGTACTATGCAGCCCAACAGGTGCTTGCAAATACGGTTTACCTAACACCTCACAAAGCTTGCGTCCATATTCACGATACATGCAAATATTGACATCTGCCTTGGCTAGTTTGGCGATATCGGCAAGATGCGTTCCCAACGGAAACACCAAATTGACTTCAGCCCCAATGCCTTCGACCAACCGGCGAATTTCAGCCAAATCCGACCAGCAGTTAAATTGGCCATACATGGGGCCAATAATATTGACCCTAGGTTTAGTCGCAGCCTCACCCGTCTTCCCAGTGCTAGCGCCTACCTCGTTTTTAGGCCCATACATGGACCACAACCACTGCAACGCACGATCCGCACTCTGCCATTGATCCTCGTCAATGGTGCGCGGCAAGAAACGCTGAATATGGGTACCCTCGGGAACCACCCCACCCCCGATCATTTCCGCGATGGAACCGGTCACCACCACGACCGGCAGCTCCGGGTCCAGGGTTTCATAGGCCCGCTTCATCGCGGCTTCGGTACCGAACTGCCCCAGCTCTTCCTCGCCCAAACCGGTAACCACTACGGGTAGCTCGTGCGGCGGCAAGGCATCGCTATAATGCAGCACGGCCGTAACCGGCAGGTTTTCGCAGCCGACGGGGCCGTCGATAATGACCTGCAGCCCTTTCACCGCGGTAAAGGCATACACAGCACCCCAATAACCGCCGGCGCGATCCAGATCCTGCACCAGCATCAGGCCTGCCTCCGGGCAGCTTTCTGGCGGCGCTGCTGCGAGCGAAAATCCGGCCGGGGTTGCGGTTTATCCTCCCAAATACCGGCGGCATCGCCCTCGCCAACGCCCTCAAAAAACCGCTCCATCTGCTCAAAGCGGGCCTTATTGGCCAACGCAGTATTGATAATCTGGGTCAGGGAACCCACGCCGGTCGCGCCCATCAGCGGCCGTGCCGAAATCAAATTGGTGAAATACAGCGCCGGAATGGCCCGCTCTTTCGCCGCTTGCACAACCGGGGTGGTACCAATGGCCAAGTCCGGCTTGAGCGCGTCAATGGCAGCGATGTCCTGCTCCAGCGGTGCGCGATAATGCACTTCCACACCGCGCGCCTGCAGCCAATCGCGGTCGGGCTCCGACCAGGGCGTCGCCGGCAGGGCGGTACCGACATAAGGCACATCCGCACCGCTTTCGATAAGCAAACGCGCCACCAACAGCTCGGAGCCTTCATAACCGGACAGGGTAATGCGCCCCTTGATGGAAGTCCCGGCCAAGGCATCGCGAATGGCCGGCAGGCATTGGTTCTTGGCTGTTGCCACTTGGCCCTCGGGCAAACCGCAGACTCGGCCCACCGCCTCCAACCAGGCGGCCGTACCTTCATAGCCCACCGGGGCCGAGGCGATACAATCGCGCCCGGCTAGGGAAAATTCCTTGATGGCGGCGGTATAATAAGGATGGATGGCAGCAACGGCTGCACAATCCAGCGCAGTGTAAAGCTCGCGCCATTCCCGCGTCGGGACGGTGGTGCCGGCCGCCAGGCCGAGCGGCTCGACCATTTGGCCAATCACCACGGGATCGCCGGGAAACATTTCACCGAGCAGCGTGATCGTGGGTCGTTCGCTCGGCCCACCGGTCGGCGCTTGGACCGGGCCTTGTTCGGCCTCGTTACGGGCATAACGCAGCATGGCCGAGGCCAGCACATCCTTGGCTTCCGCATGCGTGGGCACGCCGAAACCCGGCACATCCAGACCGATAATCCGCACCCCGTTGATTTCTTCCGGCATGAGGCGCAATGGGACCCCAGATGCGGACGGCACACACAGATTGATTACGATAATGGCATCGTAGTGGGTAGGGTCGGCGAGCTGCTCGACGGCCTCTTTGAGGTCCTCGAATAATTTCCCGGTTACCAGGCTTTCCGAATCGAATGGCACATAGCCGACGGTGCGGCGGGCGCCATAAAAATGAGAGGTAAAACTCAGGCCATAGACACAGCAAGCCGAGCCGGACAGGACGGAGGCGGTGCGCCGCATGCGCAACCCCACCCGCAAGGAACCGAAAGCCGGGCACATGGTTTGAGGCCGGTCATGCGGACCTTTGGGGTAATCTCGGGCATATTGCTGGAGTAACTCGGTTTGCCCGGCTGCCTCCGCCGCGGCCTGCAGGGTTTGCTCGCCACCATGACAACCCGCACCGGTTTGTGCAGCCGCGTCTTCAGCCGCTGCGCCCCCGGGCGCCGGCCACGCGTTCGTCTCGGCATCGCCATCCGCGGCGCTCAGCGCCGGCTGACTGATGGCATAATCGGGCGAATCATTCATCATACGATGCCAAACTCCTTAACAACCCCTGATCTGCACTCAGGCATCGTCATAGACAACTTCAAGCGAGGGCTTGACCACTTCGGTCGTCCCGCACATGTCTTCGAGGGAAGCCGGCTCGAGCTTCACATCGCGGCCGACCTCTTCACCCTTGAACAGGCCCAGCAATTGATCTTGGCTCAGGGCATTAGGCTGCACCGGCGGCGCCAAGGCGACTTGTTCGGCCAGGCTGGCGAACAAAGGCCCCCATTCACCGCCCGGCATGCCGATGATTTGGTAATTCGCGCTCTTGCGGCGGATATCCTCATGGGCGGGAATCGTCGCCAGCACGGGAATCCGGGCCTGATCAGCGAAGGCCTGTGCCTCACCGGTGCCGTCATCCTTGTTGATCACCATGCCAGCCACGCCGACGTTGCCGCCTAGTTTGTTGAAATAATTGACCGCCGAGCAGACATTATTGACGACATAAAGGGATTGCAAGTCATTGGAGCCAACCACTATCACCTTTTGGCAAAGATCGCGGGCGATCGGCAGACCAAAGCCGCCGCACACGACATCACCGAGGAAGTCCAGCAGGACATAATCGAAATCCCAGTCGTAAAAACCGAGATTCTCGAGGGTTTCAAAGCCATGGATAATGCCACGTCCCCCACACCCCCGGCCGACCTCAGGACCGCCAAGTTCCATGGCGAATACGCCATCGCGTTTGAAGCAAATATCGCTAACGCTAATTGGCTCACCAGATTGTTTCTTTTTGGACGAGGTCTCGATAATGGTCGGGCAGGCCCGCCCGTTGAACAGCAAGGAGGTGGTATCGCTTTTTGGATCGCAGCCGATCAGCAGCGTCTTTACATTTTGCTGGGCCATCATGTAAGAGAGATTGGCAAGCGTAAAGCTCTTGCCGATTCCGCCCTTACCATAAATGGCAATGATTTCTGTATGCTTTCCAGAAGCTGGCATCAACACATTCTCTTTAATATCTTGGGTTCGCGTTCCGCGCGCTGCAGCGTTACCGCCGCCAACAGACACGCCCTCACCCCGCGCCGCAAAAGCCATCATGCCGCCAAATCCCGCCAATCCAGGACCATTTTCAAGCAGCTCGGATCCTCGAAGGCGATCCGATAGGCATTGCTCGCTGCCTGGGCGGGCTGGCGATGGGTAATCAAGTCTGTCAGAGTCAGCTCGCCGGACGCTGACCAGCGCTTGACCTGCGCGAGATCCGCGGCTTGCCATTCGGCCGCGGTCCGAAGCCGGGCTTCGCGCATAAACGCCGGCGGGAAGGCGAAGCTCAGCCGGTCGCTGTAAAAACCGGCGAGCACGATCTCGCCACCCTTAGCGAGTCGCCCGATCAAGGCATCCAGCAGACTTGCGTCCCCACTCACATCATAAATGGCACGATAATCATTTTTATCATCCGCCGCCGGGTCGAGCACGGTATAGCCCAGCGCTCCCCCACGCCGTTCCGGATCACGCTCCCACACGCAAGGCGGCGCCCCCCCGTTGGCCAGGGTCAAACGGGCCAGCAAGCGCCCCAGCACGCCGTGGCCGACAATCAGCTCAGGCAGCTGACCCAGACCATCGTTGATCGCATGCTGGGCGGTGGCGGCCAGGGCCAACAGCACGGCTTGCTCGCCGAGCTGCGCCGGGACCGGGACCGCCTTACTGCCTGGCACCACGACGCGGCGCGCCGCCCCGCCAAACAGCCCCCGCACCTCGTGGTAGCAATTCGCGCCCGGCACGAACACGTATTCACCCGGCTCGCGCTCAGCCTGTGCACCGGCGCTGACAATTTGCCCGACCGACTCGTAGCCCGGCACCAGCGGATACCCCATGCCGGGGAAGCTCGGCATCTTGCCCGACCACAACAGCCGCTCGGTGCCCGTACTGATGCCGCTCCAGGCGATGTCGACCACGACGTCTGCCGGCCCCGGCGGGATCAGCTCGACCTCGCCGAGCACCAGCTGCCCCGGTTGCTCCAGGATAACGGCGGTGGTTTTCATCGTTTCGTCAGGCATCAACCCAAACCGTGTTGTGTTTAGAACAACTTACACATCAATACTGTCAGTTTAGCTTGACTTAAGCCTATGTCAAGTTTCATTTACAACCTTTTCTAACTTGGCTTGCGCGCAAGCAAGACACGCGCAAGAATCGGCGTGCGTGTACTGAGCAGACGACAGCGCTCAAATCCAGCAGCCGTCAGCATGGCTTTGAGTTCTTTCGGCGAGCGCGCGCGGCCACTGCCCATGGCCAGCAAATAAAGGCCAAAGTAGGCATCGCCGACGGCCTCGGCGCCCTTGGTTTCCGCCATGGGCTCGGCCACCAGCAGGGTTCCGCCCGGCGGCAAGGCGTCATAGGCCGCCGCCAAAATGGTCCGCACCGCCTCGTCGTCATGATCGTGCACCACCCGCACCAAAGAGATAATGTCAGCACCCGTCGGCAAGGGATCGGTGAACAGATCGCCGCCGACCGTGGCGGCCCTGGCGGCGTAACCCTCGGCGGCCAGCCGGGCACTGGCCCGCTCGGCCACCGGCGGCAAATCGAACAGCATGAGCTCAAGCTTCGGGCATTTGGCCGCGACCGCGGCTATAAAACTGCCATCGCCCCCACCCACATCGAGCAGACAATGATGTTTGTGCAGGGGATAGGCGGCCAGCACCTCGGCAGCGATCATGGGCTGCGAGGCTGCCATCAACGACGTGTAGGAATCGACATGCTCGGCTTGCACTTTTGTGGGCGCATCATTGGCCGCATACGCCCAGTACTGCCCGAGTTCGGTGGATTGCCGCTCACCCCGCAGTAGCGCCACGGGATCGTAGAGATCCGCATAGAGCATGGCGTGGTGCTCGACCATTTCCCGAATCCCGGAGATACTGATCACTGCCAGGCCCAAGCGGCCCAAGCCATAACGCCGGCCGCCACGCCGCCGGAACAATTTCAGCGCCACACCGGCGCGCAGCAGCCGCTCGGTCGCGGCCACGGACAATCCCACCCGTTCGCTGACCGCTGCTGCCGTCAAGGGCCGCTCAGCTATAAGATTGAACAAATCCAGACGCACACAAGCCAACAAGACCTGGGTATAGACAAAACCCGCACAGAGATCAAATAAAGCCCGCGCGCGGCGCCGGCCAATCAATTGCAGCAAGGGCACTGCGCTGACGATATCGCGAAAGCGCTGGCTGGCCTGCAGGCGATCGATGCCGCCTTGAACAATATCCCACCAAGCGGCCAGTGTGCCGATTCTAGGCTGCTTGGGCTCAGTTACCGCGCTGGTTGTTTGCGGATAACCCGCAGTTCGCACCCGTGCCATCGTGTTACCTCGATCCAAGCATTCAAGCCGCGTGCTTGCCTAACTCACCGGGGAAAAAACGCCGTGACTGATTCATCAGATAGCTCTTGAGCTCGCTGGCGCCAGGGCAGTCAGGAATGGAGGCCAGCGCGCTCTCAATCAGCGTTTCCAGACGCTGCTTGGCGCCACTCAAACCCAGTTCGCGCACGGCACTCGGCCGATCCAGTGCCTCGTCCTGGCCGGTGGGCTTGCCCAGCTCGTCCTCGTTGGCAATGACATCCCGGATATCATCGGCAACTTGATAGGCCTCGCCCAACCGCTCGCCAAGCAGCCGCCAGGGTCCCGCTTCCACACCGGCAGCCGCCGCCCCGGCCTCGGTCGCCGCAGCAAACAAAGCGCCGGTCTTCTCCCGCTGGTATTCCGATAAGGTCACCCCGGGCTCACACTCCCAGGCCTGGCCGGGAATAATCCCCTTTGGCACGCCGACACCACGACCCACGGCCAGCGTCAAAGGGCCGAGGCGCACGGGATTGATGACGGCATGGCGCGCCAGGGTCTGAAAAGCCAGCACCATCAGCGCATCCCCGGTCAACACCGCAATCCGTTCGTCATAGGCTTTATGAATGGTCGGTTTGCCGCGGCGCATGGCGGCGTCGTCGAAGCAAGGCAGATCATCATGCACCAAGGAGGCACAGTGCATCAGCTCGATAGCAGCAGCGGCCGCGTCGGCCAGGGCCGAATCATCCTCGCCACAGGCCCCGGATACCGCTAAACTAAGCAGCGGGCGCAGCCGCGCGCCACCCGGAAAGACGGCATAACGCACGGCTTCAGCCAAGCGGGGCGGACACTCGGACACCTGTCCCTGGTCCAGCGCTTCAGTCAGCGCTCGCTCGATTCGGGTCTTCGCGTCCATCATTCTCATGCCTCCGGGATGCGGTTAAGTTGTAAAGTTATGTTGTCAGGTTTGCGTGTCATGTAGAATAGACACTAGACTTCGTCTAGTCAAAGGTGAATTCAGGCCTGAGTATATGCAAAATTCTAAAGCGATAGTCGTCGGGGCCGGTATCGGTGGCTTGGTTGCGGCCCTTCAGCTCACCATGCGTGGCCTGGATGTCACCCTGATCGAGCGCGCCATGCGCCCGGGCGGCAAGATGCGTGAAGTCAGCGCCGGTAAGGCTAAAATCGATGCCGGGCCGACAGTATTGACTATGCGCAAGGTTTTCGAAGAAATCTTTGCCAGCGCCGATACCCAGCTCGACGACCATCTTACCTTGAAGCAGGCCGATATCTTGGCACGCCATGCCTGGAGCGAAACCGAGCGGCTCGACCTGTATGCCGACATCGAACGCTCGGTCGAAGCCATCAGCGCGTTTTCGGGAACCGCTGAGGCTCAGCGGTTCCGCCAGTTTTGCCGGCATTCCCAGCGTGTTTTCCGCACGCTCGAAGACGCCTTCATTCATAGCGTCAACCCGAGTCCGTTGTCGCTGGTGCGTGACACCAAGCTGCTCGATTTGATGAATATCAAGCCTTACGGCACGCTCTGGAAAGGGCTCGGCGACTATTTCCATGATGACCGGCTGCGTCAGTTGTTCGCCCGTTATTCCACCTATGTCGGTTCGTCGCCGTTTCTGGCACCGGCCACCTTGATGCTGGTCGCGCATGTCGAGCTGGACGGGGTCTGGCTGGTCGAAGGCGGCATGCATCGTATTCCCGAGGCCCTGGCGCGGTTATGCAGCCAGCGCGGCGTAGAGATCCGCTATGGCACCGCGGTCACCGACATCAGCGTGCAGCACGGCCGCGCCGCGGGGGTGCGCTTGGCAACAGGCGAGCATCTGCCGGCCGATTATGTCGTTGCCAATGCCGATGTCGCCGCCCTGGCAGCCGGCCGCTTCGGTGCCGACGTGCAGCGCACGGTCACGGCCCCCAAACCTGAGGAGCGCTCGCTGTCGGCCGTCACCTGGAATCTGCATAGCCCGACCGACGGCTTTCCGCTGCTGCGCCACAATGTTTTTTTCTGCCGGCACTACGCCGCCGAATTCGACGACATCTTCCAACAAGGCCGGCTGCCGCAAGAACCGACCGTCTATATCTGCGCGCAAGACCGCGACGATCGTGACGACACGACCATCAAGGGCCCGGAACGACTTTTATGCCTGGTCAACGCGCCCCCGCGCGGCGACCTCCAACCTTTCAGTAATGCGGAGATTGAACAATGCGAGGAGCGGACCTTCGCGCTACTAGCGCGCTGTGGCTTGCAGATCAAACGACGGGCGGATACCTCTGTGATCACCAACCCGACGGATTTCGATCGGCTGTTTCCCGCCACCGGGGGCGCACTCTACGGCCAGGCCTCGCACGACTGGCGGGCGTCTTTCAAACGGCAGGGAGTGCGGGCGAAGCTGCCGGGGCTATATCTGGCGGGGGGCAGCGTGCATCCGGGCGCGGGCGTGCCGATGGCGGCGATCTCGGGGCAAATGGCGGCCAAAGCCGTCCTCGCGGACCTGAATTCGCGCAGGAAGTCCCGCCGCGGGGGTATCTTTGGTGGTATGTTGACGCGCTGAGTGACGACGGTGAACATGGCCTGACGCTGATCGCCTTTATCGGCAGCGTCTTCTCGCCCTATTACGCCCGGGCCCGGCGCCGCGGCAAGTACGATCCGTATCAGCATTGTGCCCTGAATGTCGCTTTGTACGGCAAGACACGGCGCTGGACCATGACCGAGCGCGGCGCCGCGGCTGTGGATCAGAGCGCCGATTACTTCCGCGTCGGGCCGAGTTATCTGCGCTGGAACAGCGACAACACCCTGACCGTAGCCATCGAGGAAGTCGGCACCCCCCTGCCCCATCGGGTGCGTGGCGAAGTGCAGCTTACCCCGGACTTTATCAACGCGCGTCAGTTTACTCTGGACGCCAACGCGCGCCATCACTGGCGCCCTATCGCCCCGTCCGCTCGCGTGGAAGTCAACATGGGCAAGCCCTCGCTAAACTGGAGTGGCCATGCCTATTTCGATACCAACGCCGGGGCCGAGCCGCTGGAAGACGGCTTCACGACCTGGAACTGGTCGCGCGCCAGCTTGGCCGGCGACACCGTGATTCTGTACGACATGCAGCGCCGCGATCGCACGCCGAATGCCCTGGCTCTGCGCTTCGATCAACAAGGTGATCTGCACGAATTCGAGGCACCGGCCGATCAGCCGCTGCCGCGCACCCGCTGGTGGCGCATCGCCCGCTCCACCCAGGCCGATGCCGGTTACAGCCCGCGTATCGTCCAAACGCTGGAAGACACCCCCTTTTATGCCCGCTCGGTGATCGCTACCCAGGTACTGGGCCAACCGCATACCGCCATCCATGAGAGCCTGTCACTGGAACGCTTCCGCACGCGCTGGGTGCAGAGCCTGCTGACCTATCGCATGCCCCGGCGGGCATGAATAATGAGCCGAGCCGATAGCCATGAGTGCCATCGCGGTTACAGTGGAAGGCCTCGAAGTCCCGCGGCACCGGCTGCGGGTTGCCGATTACCACAAGATGATTGCCGCCGGAGTGCTGGGCAAGGATGACCGCATTGAGCTCATTGATGGTGAACTGATTGAAATGGCCCCGATCGGCGATGCCCACGCCGGCATCACCAATCAACTTAATTATCTGCTAACCCGGCGCAGCGGCGAGGCTTATTTAGTGGGCGTGCAAACGCCGTTGGTCCTTGATGCCCATAACGAGCCCGAGCCCGACCTGCTGGTGCTGCGCTGGCGGGCAGATTTTTATAAGTATGCCAAGCCGACAGCCGCCGATGTTTGCCTGCTCATCGAAATAGCGGATAGCTCCCTGACTTATGATCAAACGGTCAAACTGCCCCTGTATGCCCTCCATGGCATTCCGGAAATCTGGCTGATCAACCTCCCGCAGCGACGCTTCGAGCTGTATCGTACCCCCCGGGACGGGCGTTATGAGCGTAGAGATTATGCCGAGATCGGCATGCAGGCCTGGACTGACAGCATTGCAGGCATCGTAGTCGATGTCGGGGAGGTTTTAGGGTTTTGAACAGGTTTTACAACCCGGCTGGTAGAACCGTTATTGGATAAGGCGTATTGGCCAGTTGAGGCCGTTCATCCGTTCCCTTCCCCCTGGGGGGAAGGGATTGAAAAAACGTATGGAAAATTCGCGCTTATTTTTTAAGCGCCGGCAGCTGCGTTGTCCTGCCTCTCGCTTGAGGCCGATGCCGATGACTCTGCCGGGGCATTTTGCTGCTGCTCGGCAGCCAACAGGTACATAGGCCGATAGGCAACCTCGAAATTGACCAGGGTCGCGTAACCGATGAAGCAGAAGAACACCCCGAGCAAATCGACCCAGGAAATCACGGTCGACAAGTCAGTGGATGCATAGCCGATAATCAATACCACCGCTGTCACGAGCAAACCGAAATTTACCATTGGTGCCAGCAGCAAGCCATAATTGAAGGTATTGGTCGCTTCGGCCTGCTCGGGATTAGCCGCCACCGCTTCCTGGATTTTCATAACCCGGGCACGATGGGTATAAGCGCGGTAGAACAACAGCGTACCGATAATAAAAAAGGTCACTCCGATCCAATAATGCATGGCATCCCCCTTACTGTCGCTGATTAAACAGAGCGCCAACTTGACAAGCAGAACACGTCCTTATAATTCATTCGTACCTGCTGGCCTTGACGGGTACGCGAAAAAATAGCCTGGCAACTCAGCGGACCCGACTATCGAGCCGGGAGAATAGCTCCATCGCCCACCCCCAGCGCTCGCCCAAGGCCCACCAAGGTACCTCTTTCCTCCGCTCGCTTTCTTGATCGGCTTTCGCGACCGCTTCGATCAAATAGCTCGTCTCGTCCAAGGGCGCCAGGTGCAAATCCTGGGTAGGCGGCGCGAACGAGGCGCCAACTGCCTTGCCCAATAGCTGTGCTTTGCGGGCCGTCGACGTAATGGCGCGTTGATTGACCGAATCCAAGCTGCAGCGCTCAAGCTCCCGGCCGATCTCGGCGTAGACAAACCGGGCGGCATAAATGCCCGGCCGGCACCCCCAGGGAAGCCGGCCAATACCGGACTCTGCCCGCTGATAAAGCCAATCGGCGGTATCCAGCAGCCGCTGCACCACCTCGGCCAGCGCCGCACTGAACCGGGGCCGCGCGAGCCAGGTTGCCGGCTCGATACCAGCTTCCCGCAGCCACTCCAAAGGCAAATAGATCCGCCCGGCATGGGCATCCTCACCGACATCACGGGCGATATTGGTCAATTGCATGGCAACGCCGAGATCACAGGCCCGGGCCAGAGCAAACGGATCACGCACCCCCATCAGCAAGGTCATCATGACGCCGACAGTGCCGGCCACACGCGCGGAATAGGCATAAATGCCGCTGATATCATCATAACGACGTTCCTCGGCGTCCCATTCAAAGCCCTCCAGGAGCGCTGCCGGCAAGGCCTTGGGAACCTCGAAACGCGCCACGACATCGGCAAACGCTCGATCGGCCGGTTCCGGCAACGGCTGCTGAGCATAGATGCGATCAAGGCGCTCACGCAGCTCGGCTAGAGCCGCCGGCTTGTCTACCGCAAAATCGACCGCGTCATCGGCAACCCGACAAAAGGCATAGAGCCCGGTTGCGGCGTGCGCCGCCGAACTGGGCAGTAACAGCGAGGCGGCGAAAAACGAGCGCGAGCCGCCGCGCAGCATGGCCCGGCAGGCGGCCAGGTCGGCCGGGCTGGCAAATACGGGTAAATCAAGCGAAGGTAGTCGCATCAGGCACCACTTGGTCGAGAACCCGTGCTGACGAGATGACACCCGGCAAACCCGCGCCCGGATGCGTCCCGGCACCGACCAGGTACAGCCGGTCCACCTCCTCGCTACGGTTATGGGGTCGCAGCCACGCGCTCTGGGTAAGTGCCGGCTCGAGACTAAAACCGGCTCCCATAAACGAGCAGAGGCGATCGTGGAAATCTTGCGGGGTCGCCACCTTCGAGCTGACCACGTGAGGCTCAAGCTCGGGCAGGAACGATTCGCTGAGGAACCGAGCAATCGCTTGCCGATACGGCTCGGCGCGCTCGGCCCAGTCCACATCTCCGCCCAAATGGGGCACCGGGGCGAGGACGTAGAAGGTATCGCAGCCTTCTGGTGCCAGCGACGGATCGGTCGCCGTTGGGCGGTGCAGATACAAGCTGAAGTCGTCGGCCAGCACCTTGCGCTTGAAAATATCCTGAATCAGCTCACGATAACGCGGGCCGAGCAGAATGCTGTGATGCGGGACATCGGGGTATTGCCGATCAGTACCGAAGTACCAGACGAACAGGCCATTGGAATAGCGCGCTTTATCAATACGCCGATCGGTCCAGCGCTTACGGGCCGCGGCCGGCAGCAGATAACGATAGGTCCAAGCCGCATCGGCGTTGGAGACGACGATATCGGCGGCAATCGTCTCGCCCGAGGTCAATTTCACGCCCGTGGCACGACGCCCATCCAGGGTAATCTCGGCAACTTCAGCATTATACCGCAGGGTATTGCCCTGCCCTTCGATCAGGTCGACCATCCCCTTGACCAGGGCACCGGTGCCACCCATGGCGGAATACACCCCCCAGCGCCGCTCCAGGTAGGAAATCAAGGTATAGATAGAGGTCACATTGAAGGGATTACCGCCCACCAGCAAGGGGTGGAAGCTCAGCACCATGCGGACCCGGGGATCCTTGATGTATTTGGACACCATGCCATAGACGCTGCGATAGCTCTGCAGCTTGACCATATCCGGCACAATGCGGGCCATGTCCCAAATGGTGTTGAACGGCACATGGCCTAAGTCCTCGAAACCGACTTTAAAAATCTTCTGACTGGCCTGCATATAGCGGTCGTAGCCAGCGGCATCTTCAGGCGAAAATCGCCGAATCTCGGCACGTACCGCCTCGGCATCGCCGCTGTAATCGAAACACTCGCCATCGGCGAAGCGGATGCGGTAAAACGGCTCCATGAGCTTGAGTTCGATATCGTCGGCAAAGCGGCGACCGGCCAGTGACCAGAGCTCTTCGAGCAGGAACGGCGCGGTGACGATCGTGGGGCCAGCATCGAAGGTAAAGCCATCCTGCCTGAAGACATAGGCACGCCCACCGGGGGCATCGAGCTTTTCGACGACCGTTACACGATAGCCACGCGCACCCAGGCGGATCGCGGCTGCTAAGCCACCGAAACCACTTCCGATGACAACGGCATGCGGCTGGTTACGACCGGTTTGCACCGAAGCCGTATTGGGTGGATTAACTGTCAAATTACCGTGACCCCGCTATTGTCAAGTTGAGTTTACAAGCAATGTTTGGCCTTAATCATAGGCATTTAAGCCCCCATGTCAAGGCACCCAGATCAAAACCATACCCATTCCAAACCATCGACTGACTTCAATCAAGCCGCTTAATGCTTACCTGAAAATCGGGATCAGAGCAGTTTCCAATTGCACTTGGGAACCGAGGGCAGACTTATTGGCCGACTTCAATCAAGCCTTCCCGCACGGCGGGTTTCGGCAGTATGGCAAGCCCTTGCAAACTGCGCCAGACACGCGCGGCATCTTCTTCATGCGCCAGATGACCGAGCCCGCTCAAGCTAATCACCTGGGCATGCGGCACCCGTTGCGCAATGCGGTTGGCTTCCGAAGGCGGCACCGCGCGATCCTGGCTGGCCGCCACCAGCACCAACGGCCCCTGGAGCTGGCGCAGATCCTCTTCCAGGGGGGCCAAATCCCAATTGGCCATCATGGCGAGCACGCCATGCACATGGCCGGTGCGTCGGATCAGGCGGGCATACAGGGCAACTCCCTCGCGATCCAATTGCGAGCCGGTACTGCGCACCAGCCGTTCGACAGCACGCTGATCATAGCCATGCCACGCGACGATTTGCGGCACGAGGGGGCTGATGGCAAAGAGTTTGGCCATGGGTGAAAAGAACACACCCGCCGCGCCGTCAAAAGGCAGCAATGCCCCGTTCAAACTGATCAAAGGCGTGGCGGCGGGCAGCCAACCATCGAGCTGCATCCGGGCAAGGATCGCCGCCCCAGCGGAATGCCCGATTACCAGGCTCGGCGAGACATTCAAGACCGCCAACAAGGCCCCGAGGTCGGCCGCCATCGCCGGTAGTGCCATGCGCGCGAAGCGCGGTGTGCCGGTAAAACCGTGCCCCGGCAAATCCAGCATGACCACGCTGTAATGTCCGGCCAAAAGCGGCGCCAGATGGCGCCAGGTATGAGTCGAGGCACCGGTACCGTGGATCAGCAGGACTGTCGGGCCACTGCCGAATTGCTGGACATGCCAGCGGATCCCCGCAGCAGCTACAAAACGACTCGCCTGGCGATGCGGCCAGTCCCGGCCATCACGTTCCCAAGTGGGTGCCTCAAGCAGCATGCAGGCCATTTATGTCGGTGCGGCAGCCTGCACGGCATTGGACAGCAACTGCGCATCGGCATACGGCAGTGGCAAATAACGCGCGGCCATTTCCTCGGCGAGTTCGCGGGCCTGCGGCCGGGGCCGCGGCGAGGTATCCACTACCAACGCGGTCAACCAATTGGCCCGCACGACCCGGGCTGCGGCCAAGGCGTCTTCGCGGGCCTGATCACGACCACCCTGACCATCACGGGCGATATTTGCCCGACCATCGGTCAAGACCACGATGATCGGTGTACCGCCGCGCCGCTGCACAGCATCCGCCAAGCCGAGCGCCATATCGATCCCCGCAGCCAGCGGCGTCCCGCCGCCGCCCGGCAAACTGGCAAGACTGCGTTTGGCCCGCACCAGCGAACGGGTCGGCGGCAGGAGCAGCTCGGCGGCCTCGCCCCGAAACGCGACCAGCGCAACCCGATCCCGGCGCACGTAGCAATCCGCCAGCAGCAGCTCCACGGCCCCTTTGGCTTCGGCCAGGCGATGCAAGGCCGCCGATCCTGAGGCATCGACCGCGAAAATGGTGGTCGTTTCGGAGCGATGCTTGAAGCGGGTGACCCGAAAATCGTCCCGGCGCACCTGGACCCGCTCGATCTCCTCGGCCGGCCGCCCACTGGCGGCCATTTCCTGACGCCGAATCCGCTGCCAGGGTGCCGCCGTGCGCAGGGTCTCGACGACATTCATGCGGGCACCGCCACGGGGCTCGCCATAATGCACACCCGCCGGGCGGCCGCGCAGCTTGGATTGCTGCACCATGCCGGCTTTGCCGGTCGAGGTATTGCGGGGCCGGCGCCCCCCACCAAGGCGTAATTGCGCCAGCAGATCCTCGGGAATCGCCGCCTGGGCCGCCTCCAAAACGCGCTCTTCGAGCGGTTGATCGAGGGTTTCGCTCTGCTCCTCGGGCGTTTCCGATTCCTCGGGCGGCTCCGGTGTTTGCGATTGCTCCTCTTCCTCGTCCTCTGGGGGCGGCTCCATCGGAATTACCGTGGCCCGCGGACTCAGCACGAGCCGTGCGGCCGCCTGGATATCTTCGTCCTCAACCTGATCACGCCCGGCCAAAGCCGCGGCCGCCCGCGTGACTCGCAGCGCCAGCAACGGCGCCCGCAGCGAATCGATCCCCAACGCCAGGGCCGTGCCGCACAAGGCTTCAAACCCCTTGTCAGTCACCGTCACGGACGGCAACAGCCGGCGGGCAGCGGCGACATCATCAGGCGTGTAGGCCAACGCCAGCGTCTCGCGAAAACCGATGCCATTCAGGTTCAAGTGGAAGGCAAGCCGGTCCAGCAAAGCAGCGGAGAGCTGCTCGTCCTCATTCACGCCTTCATCGATGGCGATCACGCCGAAGCGAGTCGGCGTGCGCGCAGCGATACCATCGCGTTCGAGCAGGACCTCGCCGGCATCCAAAGTCGCCGTCAGGCGGGCAACGGTCGTCCCCCCTACCCGCTCGGCCATGGCCAGTATCACGGTGCCGCCATCGGCCTCGGCGAGGATGCCGCGCTCGGCAATGGGCCGGCCAGCCTGTAAGGTGGCCGCTAAATCCAATCCGCCCAGCAGGCGATTGTCGGTGACATGTACCGGAATGCGCCGCATCGGCGCGGCGGGCGGCAGCAACTCGCGGGTGAGCGTCAGCCATTCATCGCGGACCGGCCCCGGCAGCGCGCGCAGGGCCACGCCGCCACTGCCCACCGGATCGATGGCGAACAGCGTGGCGGCCAGGACCGCATCATCCCAGGGAAAGGCCGCGGGCGTACTCATGCGTCAAAGATCTCCTCGACGGCCCGCTCGACCCGCACGGTCGAGCCGGCATCGTCCAAGGGATCGCGGCGCAGGCGATGCCGCAGCGCAGTCGGCGCGATACGGCGCAAATGCTCATCGGTTACCTCACGCTCGCCTTCCAGAGCCGCCAGCGCCCGCGAAGCGCGGATCAGGGTCAACTCGCCGCGTAGGCCGTCGGTGCCCAGGCTCATGCACAATTGCGAGGCACGCTCGACCGTGGCGTCAGCGACATCGACTTCCCTGATCAGCTTGCGCCCGGTATCGATCTTTTCACGCACCCCGGCTTCCTGCTCTTCCCATTTATCGATAAAAGCCTGCGGATCGCGTTCGAATTCGTCACGCAGCCGAATGACCTCAACCCGAGTAGGCAAATCCGTCGGTGTTGAGACTTCCACCGACAGGCCAAACCGGTCCAGCAACTGCGGCCGCAGTTCGCCTTCTTCCGGGTTGCCGCTACCGACCAGGACGAAGCGGGCCGGATGACGGACGCTCAGGCCTTCGCGCTCGACCACATTTTCCCCGGAGGCGGCCACGTCCAACAGCAAGTCGACCAAGTGGTCCTCGAGCAGATTGACCTCGTCAATATATAAAAAGCCGCGATGGGCACGGGCCAGCAAGCCAGGCTCGAAGGACTTGATGCCCTTGGCCAGGGCATTCTCCAGGTCCAGGGCACCGACAACCCGATCCTCGGTGGCCCCGAGCGGCAGATCCACGACCGGCACCGGTACGGATTGGGCGTGTGGATGCTCGCCGGGCTTAAGCCCCTGACATTGTTCGCAGAGGCCGGCTAAATCGGCTTGGGGATCGCAGTTATAGCGACACCCCGCCACGACTTGCATCTGCGGCAGCAGCGCCGCCAGGGCACGCACCGCCGTGGACTTGCCGGTTCCCCGATCGCCGAACACCAGCACACCGCCCACACTGGGTTCGGTGGCAGCAATCAGGAGGGCGGTTTTCATCTCTTCTTGGGCAACAATGGCCGAAAACGGGAATGCTAGGGGCATAGCTCAATCTGCCTTGCTTGGAACCGATATAAACTAGAAGTCGGCATGGTAGTACAGTTTGGCGAGCGGTGCCAGTTACCCGCCGCGGTGCTTCAACCCCCACCAAACGTCCGCTGGCGCAGCGATCGGCAGGGTCTTAGCAAAGCACTCGCCGTTACTGGACCCGCCCATATAGCCGGCACTGCCGCCCCCGCGAACTGATCAATGTCAACACCAGCCCAGCAAAATGCTCACAGGCGATTTGATTAAGCTTGTCGGCTGACACGGGCGTTCATAATATCCTTTGCCTGAACAATTGATTAATCGCAATACCGTGCTACAGTTATGTTAGTGGGTCGCGTGGCCCTCGTTAAATGATCAAACGCTAATATTGTCGTTTATTCTTATTAATCAGGTAATTACCACCAACGAGCGACGCTTTTCTGAATTTTTTGTATTTTGCATCGCGCAAAACGATGTTTTTGCAAAATCGACTAAGCCCCGCCAAACTTGCTGAGGATGTTTCGCAATGTCTAGCCATGTTGAACAAGAGTACTTCGGTCACGTCGCCCGCATCGGCAAGGCCGTCAGCAATAGTCATCGCATCAATCTGCTGTATTATCTCGCGCAATGCGAGCGCAGCGTGGAAAATCTAGCCAGTCTGGCCTGCCTGTCGATCGCCAACACCTCGCAGCATTTGCAATCCCTGCGCCACGCAGGGCTGGTCACTTCGCGCAAAGAAGCGCAGCACGTCCATTATCGGCTCACGGACGACGACGCCATCGTCAAGCTGTTATTGGCCCTGCAGCAGTTAGGCATGGGACGCATCGGTGAAGTGGGCCGGCTGGTCGAAACCCATTTCGCCCCCGAAGAAGAGTACGCCCCGGAATCCAAAGAGGTCTTCTTGAAATGTGTTGAAGATGGTACGCTTGTTGTCGTCGATGTGCGGCCAACCGAGGAATTCAACGCCGGGCATCTGGTGGGCGCGATCAATATCCCGCTCGATATCCTGGAAAACGAGCATGAACGCTTACCCTCAAATCGCTGCGTCATTGTCTATTGCCGGGGGCAGTATTGCTTCATGTCGCAAGATGCCGTGCGCCGGCTGCGACAAAACGGGATCGAAGCCAAACGCCTGCGCCAGGGATTGCCCGAATTGCGCATGGAAGGTTACCCGGTAGTCAATAGTCGTGGCGATCAAGGGGTTATCCAAGCCGCTATGTAAACTTCTAAAAACCTTGCGGACACGTCTATGACCACATTTCACGGCCTATTTCCCAGTACCCGCATGCGGCGCATGCGTCGTGACGCGTTCTCGCGGCAATTGATGCGCGAAAACCAGTTAACGCCGCAGGATTTGATTTATCCGGTGTTCGTTACCGACGGCGGCAACGAGCGCGAACCGGTGCCGTCGATGCCGGGCGTCGAGCGGCTCGGGCTGGACGCCTTGATTCAGGAAGCCCGCACCGTGCATGCCTTGGGAGTACCGGCACTCGCCCTGTTTCCGGTCACGCCGCCGGAGCGCAAAAGCGAGGATGCCAGCGAGGCATTCAATCCGGACGGTATCGCCCAGCGAGCCACACAAGCCCTCAAGGATGCCCTGCCTGACCTCGGCGTGATCACCGACGTTGCCTTGGATCCCTTCACCTCGCACGGCCAGGACGGCCTCATCGATGCGAATGGCTATGTAATGAACGACGAAACCGTCGAAGTCCTGGTCAAGCAGGCCTTGTCCCATGCCGAAGCCGGCGCCGATATCGTCGCCCCGTCCGACATGATGGACGGGCGCATCGCCGAAATCCGCGACACGTTGGAAGAAGAAGGCCATGGCAATGTTCGCATCCTGGCCTATGCGGCCAAATACGCATCCGATTTCTATGGGCCATTTCGTGATGCGGTAGGCTCGGCCGGCAATCTGGGCAGCGGCGGCAAGCACACTTATCAGATGGACCCGGCCAACAGCGACGAAGCCCTGCGCGAGGTCGCTCTGGATCTGGAAGAAGGCGCGGACATGGTGATGATCAAGCCGGGGCTGCCTTATCTCGATATCGTGCGGCGCGTGAAGGATCAATTCGGCGCGCCAACCTTCGTCTATCAAGTCAGCGGCGAATACGCCATGCTCAAAGCCGCCGGCGATCACGGCTGGATCAAGGAACGCCCCTGCGTGCTGGAAGCCCTGCTCAGCTGCAAACGGGCAGGAGCCGATGGCATCTTGACCTATTACGGCAAGCAAGTTGCGCAATGGCTGGCCGAGTAAGCGCCAGCAGCGATTGGCCGCTCGCCCCGGCAGGCGCTGGGCGAGTGGCAACGACGACCAGCCGTTGTCGCGGAGCCTGACTGGCGTATGGATCGCTACGCTGTCATCGGCAATCCCATTGCGCACAGTCTGTCACCGCGCATTCATACGCTGTTCGCCGAGCAATTGGCTCAGGCGATGACCTATGAGGCCTTATTGGCCCCCAAAGACGATTTCGCGGCGACCGTCGAACGATTCATCCAAGCCGGCGGCCGCGGCCTGAATGTTACGTTGCCGTTCAAGGGCGAGGCGCATACCCTGGCGGATCGACTCAGTGACCGGGCCAGTCAGGCTCAAGCGGTCAACACCTTACAGCAACGCGAGGCTGGCATACTGTACGGCGATAACACCGACGGTATCGGCCTTGTGCGGGATTTGCGCGATCACCTGGGCGTTGAGCCGGCCTCGCGCGACATCCTGATCCTGGGCGCCGGCGGCGCAGTCCGCGGCATTCTCCCGGTATTGCTGCAGCAGCCACCGCAACGCCTGATGATCGCTAATCGAACCGTTGCCAAAGCCGCCGAGCTGGCCCAGGATTTCGGCTCGCTGGCCACTGTGGAGGCCTGTGGCTTCGCGAATCTGGCCGGCGAGCGCTTCGATCTGATTATCAACGGCACGGCCGCCAGCCTGGCTGACGAACTGCCGCCTCTGCCCGACAATCTGCTCATGCCGCACGCCCTGTGCTATGACATGGTCTATGCGGCCACACCAACGGCCTTTCTCCGTTGGGCGCAAACCCAGGGCGCGGCACAATCAAGCGATGGGCTCGGCATGTTAATCGAGCAAGCCGCCGAATCCTTCCGCCTGTGGCGGGGACTGTTCCCCGATACCAGCGAGGTCCGCCGCCAGCTGCGCCCAACCTTGCGCTAGGCAGCCACCATGGCTACCTTAATCAAGGATTCGCTGGTTTTTTTGCGTAGACCGTTGTCCTCATCGCCGCTCACCACTAAGCTGTTAACCGGCTACCGAGGGTGCTCAATCGCTACCCCGGTGGGTGGTTCCGCAACATTAACCAGCTTTATCCATAGCAAAATGAGGAATAATTCTATGAGCTCTGCTGCGTATCGTTTGCTTCTGCCGGTGCAGCTGGCAGTCGGCGTGCTGCTGATCGGCGCGGCTACCGGGTTACAAGCCGCTGATCCGGACTATTCGGGCTATTGGGTGGATAGCCAGGGTAAGCCGTACACTAACAGCTCTGGCACCTGCTGGCACAACTCGAGCTGGGACGAGGATGATTATATCGGCGAGTGCGAGGGTGATGAGGACCAGGACAAGGATGGCGTGATCAACAGCAAAGACCAATGCCCCAACACCCCAGCCGGCGCGCCCATCGACGCGCGGGGCTGCCCATTGGATAGCGATAACGACGGCGTTGCCGATCATCGCGATCAATGCCCCGATACCCCGACTGACGCACCGACCGACGCGAGTGGCTGCCCCCGCGACAGCGATGGGGACGGCGTGCTCGATACTGTCGATATCTGCCCGGAAACCGCACCCGGTGTAGTGGTCGGCGAATATGGCTGCGAACTCGATTCCGACTTTGACGGCGTCGCCGACAACCGCGATCAATGTCCCAATACCCGGCCCAACGCCAGAGTCGATGAAGCCGGCTGCCCGATGAAGGTAAAGGAGTTCACCTTGCCGAATGTCACCTTCGGCACAGGCGGTACTAAGCTTACTGCAGCCGACAAGGCAAGCCTCGACAAGGTTGCCGAGCAAATGCTGGCCCATCCGCAAGTCAATTTCTTGATCAGCGGCCATACTGATAACGTCGGTCCGGCTGATTACAACATGCGTTTATCCCAACAGCGGGCTGATGCCGTGAAGGATTACTTGGTAGCCCAGGGGGTCGACAGTGACCGCCTAGCAACGCGGGGCTATGGCGAGAGCCAGCCGGTTGCCGACAACAGTACTGCCGAGGGCCGGGCGCAAAATCGCCGGATCGAGATCAAATTTATTGGCCGCGAAATGGCGCATGACAGGATCCGCTTCAGCACCGGTAGCGCCCAACTCGCCGCCACCGACAAACAGCGTCTCGACAAAGTCGTCGATAAGATGCAATCAGCCGAGGCGGCCCGCTTCACCATTGTCGGCCATACCGACAGCGTCGGTTCCGCTGCCAGCAACAAGCGCTTATCATTGCGCCGGGCAGGCGCCGTGAAGGATTACCTGGTTTCGCAAGGCATCGATGCAGAACGCCTGAGCGTGGTAGGGTATGGTGAGTTAGAACCGATCGCCGATAACAGCACCGCCGCAGGACGTGCCAAGAATCGGCGTATCGAAATCTATATTATCGAGGAGTAAAACCAGTACGGGCTGGGCGCCCATCGGCGTCGGCCCAACCGCCCGTTACCCTGCGTAGCGGGCGGTTTTCCTGTCGGCTGACTTGAACCGGTTTTGTCTTTTCTCATGCCGCGGTCTTGCCAAGCCGGCAAGCTAGCCGCTCCGCCCATCGTAAATATCTCGCACTCGGCCTGCTGCTTTTGGTATTTTTCGCAGCATGATGCATTTTCAATACCCTCTATACATGAACCACCTGCTTACAATACCGATTGACTCATGATTTGGTGGGGCAAACTGCTCGGCAGCGGCGTCGGTTTCATGCTCGGCGGCTTGGTCGGTCTGCTTGCTGGTCTGCTTGCCGGTCATGGTCTGGACTTTGGCTACCGCATGCTGCGACGGGACTCCTCCGATAAATCCGTCACGCTCGAAGATACGTCGTTATTCCTGGCGATGTTTTCCGTGATGGGTCACCTCGCCAAAGCTGACGGCAAAGTCGTGCGCGCCGAAATCGAGGCGACCGATCGGGTCATGCAACGCATGCAGCTCGATGCCAAACAACGGCGCACCGCGATCGGCCTGTTTCACGAGGGCAAATCCCCTGATTTTCCACTCGAACGCGTACTCAATCGCTTTTACAAGGAATGCAGCGGCAACATCGACACCCTAAGGACTTTCTTTGAAGCCCAGATCGACATCGGGCTAGCCGACGGCCTGTCTCCCCCGCAGCAACGCATGCTCAATCGCATTGCGGCCCGGATTGGCTTTTCCTCCTGGGAGCTTGAGCAAATCCTCGCCAACCGACAAACCAGCGAGCGCCCTGCCGATACCGGTAAGCCTTGGCAAGCGGCCGCCCGCAAGGCGAAACGCGCACGCCCGCAAGCCGACCCAATGACCGCCCGCGAGCGTCGTGACCGCAAAAAGGCAAAACGCAAGGCCGAGCGCAGCGCCCGCCAGGCGGATGCTAAGCAAAGCTACCAGGCTCCCCGTGAAGACGAGCTGAGCGCTGAAGTCCGCCGTGCCTACGCTATCCTGGGCGTGCGGCCCAGTGTTGGTCCGGCCGAACTCAAGCTTGCCTATCGCCGGCTGATGAGCGAGCATCATCCCGATAAATTAATGGCGCAGCGGCTTTCCGATGATCTGCTGGAATCTGCGAAAGATCGTGCCCAGACCATCAGCCGAGCCTATCAGCAAATCCGCCGCGCCCGCGGTATGTGAAACATTGGCTGCCACGGCTGGTCAATGCTTAACCTTTTTCCCGAGCACCGATAACCATGCGCGACGAGACAAGTCATTCGCAGCACAGCACTGCCTTCGCCACTCAGCCGCCGGCAGGGAGCGAGTACCTGCGCTGGTCGCCTAACGGCCAGCGACGACACTGGTACCGCCCTGATTATCACCGCTGCCTGACCGGTGTGCTGCCCACCGTACTGACACTGCTGGGCCATGAGCCGCAGCAGCCAAGCCTGCTGCCCTATTTACCCGCGGCCGCGCCCCGCCAGGCCAAGTGGGTCGTATTGCTAACGGTAGATAGCTTCGGCTATCGCGAATGGGCCCATTCGCGGCAACTGCAACAGCTCTATCCAGACTATGGCACCTGGATCACTTCGGTTTTCCCCAGCATCACGAGCTGTGCGCTGTCTTCGCTTTATCAAAGCCTGGCCCCGGCCCGCCATGGTTTGACCGGCCATAAAATCTGGAAGGACTGCCCCGGTGCCGTGGTCGATGTGCTGACCATGCAGGTCGAAGGCGCCAGTCATTCGCTCACCGCCGCCGGTTTCAATCCGCATGTCTGGAAACGCCAAGCCGGCATCCTGGAGCGCCAATCCGCCGAGTCGCCCCCGGGTTATCATCTGTTGCCACGGTTTATCGCCAACAGCGGGCTATCCACGTTTTCCTACGGCAACATTCCGCGCATTCCCTACGGCGAACTCATCGAAGGCTTCCAGAAAGCCACGCGCATGCTGAACAGCATGGACCAGGGTTTCGTCAGTCTATACATGCCGATGATCGACACCCTGACCCATACCCTGGGCGGAGGCAGCGGCGAAGTCGGCCTGGCCGTGCAGCATCTGGAAGATTTGTTGGCTTATCTGGCCAACAGTGTCCCGCCTGAAGTTGCCGAGGACACAGCGGTCATGATTGTTGCTGACCACGGCCAGAGCGGTTTGCAGAAACGTCGCCCGCTGCATGGCGCGCCGCTGGAATGGCTGCAGTCACATACCCACGCCTTGGGCTTTTCCGGGCGGGTGATGCACGTCTATCTCAAGGATTATCCGGCCGAGCCGGTGCGCCACTGGCTCCAGGATTGGCTCGGCGAGGATGGCGAGGTTTGCGAGGCGGCGGAGGTCATGCCGCTAGTCGGCACCGACTCGAAATTTGTCAGCGCCGGCCAGCCGCCCTTAGACCCGGCCTGGATTCAAGCTAGCCTCGGCGATCTCGTGGTGATTCTGGAAGAAGGCGTCCTGTTCCAGCGCCATCCGCCCCCGGACCCGGAACCGCTCTATCCCTCCCGGTTCGTCTCGCAGCACGGGGCGCTCACCTGGCATGAATTGTTTGTCCCGCTGCTATGCGCGCCCTTGTCCATGATGCGGGTGTGATCTTGGCCGGCTCATGAATACCAAGCGCCTGGCTTGGCCTGCTACGCCTTGGGCAAGGTCACGCCACGCTGGCCCTGATACTTGCCGGCGCGGTCCAGGTAGGAGCGTTCGCAGGGCTCGTCGGATTCCAGGAACAGAATCT
The DNA here is from genome assembly GCA_964345605.1 of uncultured Ectothiorhodospiraceae bacterium. GTDB lineage: Bacteria > Pseudomonadota > Gammaproteobacteria > CAYFSA01 > CAYFSA01 > CAYFSA01. The sequence goes on along the minus strand of CAYFSA010000026.1, from coordinate 1,006 downwards.
GGGCAACGCCCTCGTTAGCATAAATCTTGGCCGGCAGCGGTGTAGTGTTGGAAAACTCCAGGGTCACATGCCCCTCCCACTCCGGCTCGAGCGGGGTCACATTGACGATGATGCCGCAGTTGCTGACGAAGACACCGGCTTCCAGGGCAAAATTCCCCGCCTCCGGCACTGTCAGGCAATATACATCGTGGTCTCCAGGCAATGAACGCACCGATGTGATTTTGTGGTTGCGACCGGTGGAAGGGCGCTGTCCTCTGAAAGCCGCCAATTCTTCCGGAAAACGTCGAAAGACTGAACGATCACAATCGAGCAACCGAGCGGCCCCGCGGATCGACCCCGTGCGCTCCAGGGCTTGCCGGACTACATCTGCAGTAATCTCCTCGCGCAGATTGATACCGCGAGCTATTGCCGCCTGCCGAGCACGGCGCTCTCCCTGATCGCGTGACCAAGCATTTTGCGAGCTACGCGATGACCGGTCACGGGCTGTCTGCTCAGCGTAGTAGCGCATTATGGCCTCGCGCTGTTGCGTGCGGCGTTGTTCAGTCCAGGATTCCCTATGTCTGCGCCGTAGGTTTTCCCGGGCTTCGGCATAACAGGCATCATTCCAGAATTGTTGAGCACGACGAGATTGCACGGTTCGGTAGTTTGATAACCACTGGGGATCCTGGCGCAAACGCTCTAGGGCTTGGCGAATGGATTCACTATGTTCGTCCGGGTCGAAATCCTCGCCATAATTGAGCGCATTATGCAGCCGCAGATGCTCGGCGGCATCCATACGCTCTATATTCCAGGGCATATTGTTCCGCCGGTCCATATCCCTGTGATGGCGGTGCGTTCCTAATGTATCGGTATAAATGCCGTGGCGCAGATTCCATTCATCCGCCAGCCGATGGGTGGGACAGAGATGCCCATTCAGGGGCTGGTAAACGACCTCATAACCACGGGCCAACTGCCGGTACAAAGGCATGAGCGAATCCCCGTCACGCAGTTCGTCGGCTGGCACCCG
>CAYFSA010000025.1:0-28132 GCA_964345605.1 uncultured Ectothiorhodospiraceae bacterium | reverse complement strand
CCGCCTCGCCGAGCCTCCATGCAGGCGCCGTGGTCGGTTGAAACCGACCCTACCCAGTGAGGGTTTACAGAGGCTATGCTAGGCCATTGGAGTACGGCATTGGGCGGGACTTGCCTCAGGCCAATGGACTCAGGCAATAGGTGTTGACCTGGAAGTCATGACGCCGGCCCGGTTGGTTCATGGTAATCCACATCGATCAGTATACCTGGGTCATTGACAGGAACTGTCACCAGATACCCGGCTTGTTGCTGCAAAATAACCCGTGCGCCTGGCTCGCCCTTCAGTTGCCTCAAAGCCGGGCCGAACTCATGGGCGAAGCCGACTGGGTGGCCACGTTGGCCGGCATGGACCGGGGCAGCGATGCGTGCCCCGGCGGCCAGACAAGCCGCAACCTGGCGGATGGTGGCCACCTGCACATAGGGCATGTCGGCCAGAACAATCAGCCAGCCATTTGCATTTACACTCGCCTTAACCCCACAGGCGATACTGCTACCGAGACCAGCGGTTGGATCGTCATTGATGGCAATCTCTAGGCCGGCTGACTGCAACCGTTCAGCCAAGGTTGTGTCCTCCGGGCGCAAGACGGCCAGTGAAGGGAGCTGCGCTGCCTTTAGCGTGCGGGCGGTGGCCAAGGCCATGGGGCTGCCGTCCGCCAACCTGTGCCAGCGCTTATCGCCGCCGAAACGCTGACTGCTGCCGGCCGCCAATAACAGGCCAATGCAGGGAAATTCATGCACCACCGCCATGGCAAGGTAAAGTTATGTTCATTGGCTGGCGACAATGTTGCCCTCAGGCGAACAACCTAGCGCCTGCGCCCATTGGCCTAATTGCGGATCCCGTGGCCACGCTGCAGCAGCCACAAGCTCAGCGCGAACAGTCCCACCACGAAGCCGATAATAATGATATAGGACACCCCCAAAGGAATATCCGAGTGCCCCAGGATGCCGTAGCGAAAGGCGTTGATCATATACAGAATCGGATTGAACAAAGACACCGTCTGCCAGAAATCGGGCAGCATATCGATGGAATAAAACACCCCGCCCAGATAGATCAGCGGCGTTAGGACAAAGGTCGGAATGATAGAGATATCGTCGAAGCTTTTCGCGAATATCCCGTTAATCAGGCCACCTAAGGAGAACAGCATGGAAGTAAGTAGGACCACGCTGAAAATGATTGCCAAACTATGCACATGCAGCTGCGCGAAGACCATGGACACGCTGGTCACCAGCACGCCGACGGCCAGCCCCCGGCCCATACCGCCGGCGATATAGCCGAGCACGATAATATAATTCGGCACGGGCGAGACCAGCATTTCCTCGATATGGCGCTGGAACTTCGAGCTGAAGAACGAGGAGACCACATTGGAATAGGCATTGGTGATCACCGACATCATCACCAGGCCGGGGACGATGTAATCGATATAGCGATGCCCCGCCATATCGCCGATGCGCGGCCCGATCAGGTTGCCGAACACCACGAAATACAAGCTGATGGTGATCACCGGCGGGACGATGGTCTGGGTCCAGATACGCGCGAACCGGTTGATCTCTTTGGCGACGATGGTCATAAAGGCGACGTACCGATCCCGCCAAGTCAGCCCGCTCTGATCGGCGAGATGCGGGCGCCAGTCGGCTTCGGCTTCCATCAGGCGGCCACTCCCGGTTGCGAATGAGTCACTAGATGCATAAATAGCTGCTCCAGACGATTAGCCTTATTGCGCATGGACAAAACTTGGATACCGTGCTCGGACAATACCCTGAACAGCCGGTTCAGGCCCTGTTCTTTGGCCACCTCGACCTCCAGGGTATTGTCATCGACACGCCGCAGGGCATGCCCTTCGATGGCCGGCAACACGGCGGGCATGCCGGTCACGTCTAGCACGAAGGTCTCGTTGCTGAGCTGGGTGAGCAACCCTTTCATACTGGTATGGGTCACTAACTGACCGGCGTCGATAATGGCGATATTGCGGCACAGGCTCTCGGCTTCTTCCAGATAATGCGTGGTCAGGATAATGGTGGTCCCTTGGGCGTTAATCTCCCGCAGGAAGTCCCACATAGAACGGCGCAGCTCGATGTCCACGCCGGCGGTCGGCTCGTCCAGAATCAGCAGCTTCGGCTGATGGACCAGGGCCCGGGCGATCATCAGGCGGCGCTTCATGCCTCCGGAAAGCTGGCGCGATTGCTGCTCACGTTTGTCCCACAGGCCGAGCTGACGCAGATAATGCTCTGCTCGGCGGCGCGCGAGCGGGCGCGCAATCCCATAAAAACCGGCCTGGTTGACGACGATCTGCTCGACCCGCTCGAACAGACTGAAATTGATCTCCTGGGGCATCAGGCCGAGCAGCTTTTTGGCGGCGGCCGGCTGGGTGTCGAGATCATGCCCGAAGATGGACACGCTACCGCCGCTGCTGCGCACTAAGGTGCTGACAATCCCGATCAGCGTGGTCTTGCCGGCACCGTTGGGCCCCAACAGGGCAAAAAAATCACCGGGATTGACTTCAAGATCAACGCCCTTGAGGGCCTCAAAGCCATTCTTGTAAGTTTTACGAAGATTGTGCACGGCTAACGCTGGGGTCATGCGACTGCACTTTGCGTGATTGAATTGACATAACAGCTTAACATAGGTGAATCTCGAGTCGTTCACTCAAGCATCAACCCCCAGCCAGCGAATGAGAGTCCTCATGTTTGACTGCTATACTGACGATCCCACCGAAGCCATAGACATCATCCCTGTCACTACCGCCGATCGCCCCGCATGGCTGGCCGACCTCCCCAGCAAACTGCAGCGCTGGCTGTGGGCCAACCAATTTGCCGCCAAGGCTGGCGAGTCGTGCCTGCTGCCCAACAGCGACGGCACGCTTGGCGCCGTCGTGGTGGGCCTGGGCGACGCGCCCGATCTCTTCGCCCTGGCCGATTTACCGAAGCGCCTGCCAGCAGGCACTTACAAGCTCAATCCCGATCAGCCGGCATTCGCGGATTGGGCGTTGGGCTGGGGGTTGGGCGCTTATCGCTTTCCCGGCTATCACAAACCTGACGAAACCTGCTCAGTGCAGTTGTTTCTGCCAGCCGGTGCCAGCGGGGAGCGGCTTCAAGCCGAACTGCGCGCCTTGAGCCGCGTCCGGGATTTGATCAATACGCCGGCGAACGACATGCTGCCGCCCCAGTTGGCGGCAGCGATCCAGGCCGTCGGTGCCGAACAAGACGCGCAGGTTACCGAGACCCAGGGGGCTGACCTGCTCGCCCAGGGCTATCCGCTGGTGCATGCGGTCGGCCGCGCCAGTACCGAGGCGCCCCGCTTGCTCGATCTGCGCTGGGGCAAGGCAGGCGCGCCCAAAGTCACCCTGGTCGGCAAAGGGGTCTGTTTCGATAGCGGCGGGCTCGATCTCAAGCCGGCCAGCGGCATGCGCATCATGAAAAAGGATATGGGCGGTGCCGCGCATGCTTTGGGCCTCGCCGAGCTGATCATGGCGGCGGATCTGCCCGTGCAATTGCGCCTGCTGGTTCCGGCCGTGGAAAACGCGGTCGCCGGCAACGCTTTCCGGCCCGGCGACATCCTGCCCTCCCGCCAGGGCCTGCAGATCGAAATCGAAAATACCGATGCCGAAGGCCGCTTGGTGCTGGCCGATGCCCTCACTGCCGCCAGCGAGGACCGACCGGACGTACTGATCGACTTCGCCACCTTGACCGGTGCCGCTCGGGTCGCCTTGGGCACGGAGCTTCCGGCGTTTTTCACTACCAACGACAGCTGGGCCGAGAAACTCCATACCCTAGCTGGCGAGCGGACCGATCCAATCTGGCGCCTGCCCCTGCATGACGGTTATCGCCAGGAGCTCGACAGCCAAGTCGCCGATCTTATGAACGCCAGCGAAGGCCGCTTCGGCGGTGCCATCACGGCGGCCTTGTTTTTGCGCGAGTTCGTCGGCGCTGACCTTGATTGGCTGCATTTTGACCTGATGGCCTGGAACCAGCGGGCCCGACCGGGCCGTCCCAAAGGCGGCGAGGCGATGGGCTTGCGGACCGTATTTGCCTGGCTGCAGCAGCGCTACGGCCAGTGACAGCCGAGCCGGTGCATGAAAAGTTAGCTGGGCCGTTGGCTCATCGCTTTTGTGTGGCCCCCATGCTGGACCGCTCGGATCGGCATGCGCGCTATTTCTGGCGCTTGCTGACCCGGCGTGCCATCCTGTACACCGAAATGGTCACCACGGGTGCATTGATCCATGCCGAGCCCGCGCGTTTTTTGGCTTTCGATGCCTGCGAGCAGCCACTCGCCCTGCAGCTCGGCGGCAGCGAGCCCGACGCCATGGCGCACTGCGCGCGCCTGGCCGAGGCCTGGGGCTATGCTGAAGTCAACATCAATGTCGGCTGCCCGAGCGATCGTGTCCAGTCGGGGCGCTTCGGCGCCTGCCTGATGGCCGAGCCTGAGCGGGTCGCCGCCTGCGTCGCTGCCATGCAGGCGGCCGTATCGATTCCGGTGACCGTGAAAACCCGCATCGGTATCGATGACCGGGATAGTGAAGCCGACTTGCATACGTTCATTCGGACCGTCCAGGCCGCCGGCTGCCGGACGTTCATCGTCCATGCCCGCAAGGCCTGGCTACAGGGTTTGAGCCCACGTGAAAATCGGGACATACCGCCTTTGGACTATCCCCGGGTCTACCGCCTCAAGGCTGCCTTTCCTGAACTGGAGATTATCCTCAATGGCGGCATTGCCAACCTCGCCGCGGCGCGGGAACATCTGCAACAGGTCGATGGCGTGATGCTGGGACGAGCAGCTTACGAGCATCCCTCGCTGCTGGCGGCCGTGGACCAGGCAATCTTTGCCGAACCCGGCCCACCTGCCCGGCCCGAAGCCCTCGTCAGGGCGTATCTGCCTTATATCGAGCACCAGCTTGCCCAGGGCGTCCCCCTGACCCACCTCACCCGGCCATTGATCGGCCTGTTCCATAACCGCCCCGGCGCCAAACAATGGCGCCGCATCCTCAGCGAACAAGCCCCGCGTCCCGGCGCTGACACACAGGTGGTATTGGACGCCTTGGCGCAAATTACCGACCGAATTCCGACTACACAGGAGTCATTATGAGCGATCAGCCTACTTTGGGCTTTATCGGCACTGGCATGCTCGGCCAGCCCATGGCCGTCAATTTGCTGCAAGCCGGCTATCCGTTGAAAGTCTACAATCGCAGCCGGGAAAAGCTCACCCCCTTGCTCGAGCTGGGCGCCACGGCCGTTGATCAGCCCTGGGAAGCCGCCGCATCAGGTGGCATCGTCATTAGCCTCGTCGCCGATGATACCGCTGTCGAGACCATTATCGGCGACCAAGGCGAGCTGCCGAACCGGTTGGGCCCTGGCGGTATCCACATCTCCATGAGCACGATCGCCCCGCCGACCAGTCAACGCCTAGCCGAACAGCAAGCCAAGTTAGGCGGCTATTATCTCGCCGCGCCGGTGATGGGCCGCCCGGACGCCGTAGCTGGGCAAAAGCAGGCCTATTTCATCAGCGGCGACCCCAGCGCCAAGGCCCGGGTAACCCCTATTCTGGAAGCCATCAGTGCCGGTGTATTCGATTACGGCGAGGACCCGGCAGCCGCCAATGTCGCCAAGCTCGCGGCAAATTTCCTGATCGCCTCGGCGATCGAGGCCATGGGTGAGGCCTTCACCTTCATGGCAAAGCATAACGGCGACCCGCAGACCCTGCTGACGGCCATCACCAGCACGTTCCTCGCTTGCCCGCTGTACAAGAACTATGGCCAGCAAATCGTCGACGGCCGTTATGAGGAGGCCCTGTTCAAGCTGAGTCTGGGCCACAAGGATATGTGCCTGCTCGACCAATCGGCCCAAGCCAGTCAAACACCGATGCGTTTTGCCAGTGTCCTGCAGGACCGCTTCCTGGCTGCCATGGCCCACGGTTTGGCGGACTACGATTGGACCGGCATCACCGCCGAGATCGAAGGTGAAGCAGGCTTATAAACGGCTTGCTTCGCCGCAGCGAAATAGCTCAGCCACCCCAATTCCCGTACCCCAAGGCGTCGTCACTGTCCTGCATCAGGCGCTTCAACCAGGGTGTCAATAGCAGTAAGAACACCCCCGCGCCCACTGAGCTGGCCAGCAGGAAACCGTACAACGGCAGGCCGGTGCCAGCCAGCAGCGCCTCCAGGGTGCCCGCCAGATAGCTGGCCACGGCAATCGCGATAAACCACAATCCCATCAGCATCGAGACCAAATGTACAGGCGCCAGGCGACTGACCATGGACAGCCCGATGGGCGACAGGAACAACTCGCCGCTGGTATGGAGAAAATACACAGCCAACAGCCACTGCGGCCCGACCTGGCCGACTGCCTCGGCCCGCGCCTGGGCCAGAGCCAGCACCCCGAAGCCCAGGCCCAGCAGGATCAGACCGATCCCTTGTTTAGCCGGGGCGGACAGGGCGAAGCGCGAGCGATCCAGCCGCAGCCAAAATACCGCGAACAGGGGCGCTAGCAATAGAATCAGCAGGGGGTTGATCGCCTGGAAATAGGTCGCCGGAATCTCCCAGCCGAGCACCACGCGGTCGGTGAGCTGATCGGCGAATAGGTTCATGGTGCCGCCGGCCTGCTCAAAGCCCATCCAGAAAAAGACCACGAATAGGGCCATGATGAGGATGGCTACAATACGATTGCGTTCGCCGCGGCTCAAGCGGTGCTGCGGCTGTGCCGAAACAGTTCGCCACCGCCGCATACCGAGCCAGTAGGCACCGATAACCCCGAGCACCAGCAAGAGCCTCAAGCCCGGTGCCAGCCCTTGCCAAGCCGGGGCCAACAGCGGCCCTAGCGCCACTAACAGCGCCACGGCAAGCACGGTGGCCAGGGCCGTCACCAGAATCACGCCCCAGTCCTGACGGGTCAGCGAATTCCCGCCGCTCCCTGAGCGCCCCGGCGGCAGGCCGGCGCTGCCGAAATAACGCTGGCCTTGCATAAAAACCAGCAAACCCAGCACCATGCCGACACCCGCTGCGCTGAAGCCGTAATGCCAGCCGAATTTCTCGCCCAAGGTACCGGCCACCAGCGGCGCCAGGAAGGCGCCGAGATTGATGCCCATGTAATAGATGGTATAACCGCTATCGCGGCGCTGGTCGCCCTGGGCATACAGCGCCCCTACCAAAGCGGTCATATTTGGCTTGAAAAAGCCGTTACCGGCGATCAACAGGCCCAGCGCTGGGAACAACAGCGCCGGGATGGCCATGGCGAAATGCCCCAAAGCCATGACGATAGCGCCGATCAGCACCGCCCGCCGGATACCCAGCCAGCGGTCGGCCAAGTAACCGCCCAGGATCGGGGCCAAATAGACCAACGCCGTGTAACTGGCATAGATTTCCAGGGCGTTGGCCCGTTCGAGCTCCAGGGCATTGACCAGATACAACACCAATAACGCCCGCATGCCGTAATAGGAGAAACGCTCCCACATTTCGGTTAGAAAAAGGGTCGGCAAGGCGCGGGGATGATCACCCCAAAGGCGGGCAAAAACAGTCGACATTCACAGCACCTCTTGCGGATCGATATCCAAATGCCAGCGCACCTTATTGACCCCATCGTAGCTGCGCAACCGCGGCAAGCCAGCGCGTAGCAGTTGATGCAGCGGGCGGCGCGCGGGGGCGAGCAACATGATCTGAGCCCGGTAATAGCCGGCCCGCCGCTGCATGCTCGCAGGCATCGGCCCGATAACCTGGACGGTATCCTTGGCTAATGCCCGCCAATCGGTGGCCACCGTCTGTAGAAATGCCAGGGCGGTTTGCGACTGCCGCGCCTCGGCGCGCAGCATGGCCAGAGCGGTTGCCGGTGGCAGAGCCGCCGCCCGGCGCTCGTTCAGGGCGGCCTCGGCAAAGGCATGATAGCCGCGGGTCAACAGGGTGGTCAGCAGCGGATGCTCGGGTTGATAGGTTTGAATAACCATTGTCCCGGAGCGGGCCCCACGCCCTGCCCGCCCGCCGACCTGCAGCAGCAATTGCGCGGTTCGCTCCGGCCCCCGGAAATCGGCGGTCAAAAGTCCTTGGTCGATATTGATCACGGCAGCCAGGGTCACCGCCGGAAAATCATGGCCCTTGGCCAACATTTGAGTCCCGATCAGCAAGCGATAGCGGCCCTCACGCACCGCCCTGAGGGTGGTTTCCAGGGAACCGCGCTTCTGGGTCGAATCGCGATCGATGCGCACCACACCAGCGGCCGGGAAGCGCGCTTGCAAAAATGTTTCGAGGCGCTGGGTGCCGACGCCGACAGCACCTAGCTCACCACTGCCGCAAGCGCCACACCTATCCGGAGGCCGCATCTGCTGCCCGCAATGATGGCAATGCAAGCGTTGATCGGTGGTATGCAATATGAGATGGGCGTCGCAATGCGGACAATCGATTGCCGTGCCGCAGTCCTGACAGAGCAGCACCGGCGCGTAACCTCGCCGATTCAGACAGATCAATACTTGACCGTCAGCCTGCAAATGCTGCTCAATCAAAGTCAGCAAGCGTTGCGACAAGCCATGCTCGACCCTCTGACGACGCAGATCGATGACATGCACCGTCGGTAATTGCGCATTACCAACGCGTTGCGGGAGCTCCAGCCGCTGATAATGACCGTTGGCGACGTTATATAAACTTTCCAACGAGGGGGTAGCCGAGCCTAGCACGATCGGCACCTGCAGCTCGGCGGCTCGTTTCACGGCCACATCACGGGCGTTGTAACGCAAGCCATCCTGCTGTTTCAGGGAACTGTCATGCTCCTCGTCGACCACCATCAAGGCTGGCTTGGCGAGCGGCACGAACACCGCCGAACGGGTCCCGATCACCACCCGCGCCGCCCCAGAGGCTGCCCCCAACCAGGCACATAGCCGTTGGCTATCGCTCAGCCCCGAATGCAGCACCGCCACCGGCTGGGCCAGGCGCGCCCGAAACCGCTCGATCAACTGCGGTGTCAGCGCGATTTCCGGCACCAATATCAGGATTTGCCCGCCTTTCGCTCTCGCCGCCCGAGCGAGCTGTAAATAAACCTCGGTCTTGCCGCTGCCGGTAATACCGGCCAGCACATACGGTGCAAACCGACCCAAGTTGGCGCTGACCTGCTGCACGGCGTTGATCTGAGCCGCATTCAATGGCGGCCCGGCTTCCGGGGACAGCGGGCTGGCCGGCAAGCATGAACGGGTCTCGACCACGACCCAGCCCTTCTCGACCAAAGCCTTCATGGCGTCGCGCCAATTGGCAAACGCAGCATTGAGCGCGGTGGCATCCAGGCCGTCAGGCTGCTCGAGCAGCGTTTGTAACAGCTGGCGTTGCCGTGGCGCGCGCGCCAATTGCGCCAACCCGTCGCCAGCGGCGGCGCTGGCTCGCCAGCGGGATATCCCCGCTACCGTTGCCGCCTTTCCCTGGCGCAATGGTGCCGGCAGGGCCGTCGCCATGACCTCGCCCAATCGATGATGATAATACCCCGCCGTCCACTGCAGCAGATTTAACAGCGCCGGTTCCAGTAGTGGCGTTTCGTCCAGCACCGCCTGGCAGGCGCGTAACGCCTCGATCGCCAGTTCACTCGTCTCGGTCAGCTCGACAATCACGCCGATCGCACGCCGGCGGCCCAACGGCACTTGCACACGCATCCCCGGGGCACACTCGATTCCCGCGGGAGCCAGATAATCGAGCAGACCGGGGGCACCTGCCATGACCGCAACACGAATGATTTGAGTCTGGACGCCTTGCGCAACCGGCAAATCGGCATCCACACAGGACGGCTGCTGGCTGTCCGCGGCCGGGGCCAAAGTGTTCAAAGATAGCTCCACAAGTTCATGTTGTTTTTAAGCGATTAGACTTAACTCCATGTTTACATGGTAGATACCCAAATAATCCACAGAACCTGTGGATAACTCTGTGGATTACTTGTTTTTGAAGCGCCAAAAACCGCATGGCAGTTAACTTCACTACAAATTGATGACAACTTAGCCAGCCATATAACCAATTGATTTAATTAACCTCATTCCAACCCCCCCAAGCCCGCCGGAAGGCTCAGGCCAGTTATCTGGAGGCGCAAACGCGGGATTTGTCAACCTGTGTATAACCTCGTTCAACACCCTTTTGGTTGAACGCAACCCGAGGCAAAAGTCAAGCCCAATCGCTGCCGGTTCATTTCCCCCCGATGCCCTGCTATGCTACTTGAGCACAAGCAAAGTCATGGTATTTGAGCGGGACGGGACCGCACCGGCAAGCCTGACCCGCTAAGCGGTCAACTTAGATGCCGCGGGCCAGGCGGCTTGGGTTTAGCGGCTGCTTTGCAAACGAGGTGATAACATCATGCCAAACTTACACAACTGGCTGGGCCTGATTGCTGTGATTGTTGCTGCCCAATGGCTGTATCGGAGCTGGGTCCACGCGCGTCGGGTTCTCGCCGAACGCGACGCGGCCACTGCCAGTGGCAGTACCCATACTGGTGAAGGTCTGCATCCTTCCCTGGCTGCCCTCGGTGCCGTTGCGCCGGGGATTATAGGCTTGGGGATCATGTTTCTGAGCGCCCGCGCCCACTGGCGAATCCCAGCCCGACTGAGTCGCCCGTTGGGCTTGTCTGTCTGAAGGCAAGCAACCCCTAACCCCCTCGCATCATATTTTCGTATCGATTGATGACGCCCCCGACTGTCGCGCCTGAACAATCCGCCGCCTCCCGCTGGCGCTTCGCCGTCGACCGCGGCGGCACGTTCACCGATATCATCGGCATCGCCCCGGACGGCGCGATCCATACCCAGAAACTGCTCAGCCGCTCGCCGGCATACACCGATGCCGCCATCGAGGGCATTCGGCGGCTGCTCAATATTGCAACCGGTGCCCCCCTGCCCGCCGAGCGCATCGCCTGGATTCGCCTGGGTACCACGGTGGCCACCAATGCCCTGCTGGAACGCCAGGGCACCCCGACCGGCCTGCTGATCACCCAGGGTTTTAGCGATCTGCTGGCCATCGGCACCCAACAGCGCCCGGAGCTGTTCGCCCTGGCCATTCGCAAGCCGGAAATGCTGTATTGCGCGGTGGCCGAAGCAGCCGAGCGCATCGGCCCGGGCGGCGAGGTGGAGCAGGCCGCCGAGCCCGACCAATTGCGCCAAGCGATGCAGACGCTGCGCGAGGCAGGCGCCGAGGCCCTGGCCATCGTCTTTCTGCATGCCTGGATTAACCCAGCACACGAGCAGCTAGCCGCCGGGATCGCCAGGGAGCTGGGCTTTACCCATGTCTCCACCTCCCACGCGACCTTACCTTTGATTCAGGCGGTCGGGCGCGGCCGTACCACCCTGGTCGATGCCTATCTGACGCCGATCCTGCAGCGCTATGCCGAGCAAGTGCGCCAGGTCACCGGCGAGATTCCGCTGCACTTCATGAGCAGTGCCGGCGGCCTGACCCCGCCGACGCGCTTTACCGGCAAGGACGCCATTCTTTCCGGGCCAGCCGGCGGGGTGCTGGGCGCGGCGAGTGTTGCAGCCAGCGGCGGCGATGCAGCGGCGATCGGCTTCGACATGGGCGGCACCTCCACCGATGTCTGCCGCTATGCCGGCACGCTGGAACGGGTCCTGGAAGCCGAGACCGCCGGCATCGCCTTCCAGGCGCCCATGCTGCAGATCGAAACCGTTGCCGCCGGCGGGGGCTCGATCCTCGGCTTCACCGATGGCCGCCTGACGGTGGGCCCGGCTTCGGCGGGCGCTGACCCCGGTCCGGCCTGCTATGGCCTGGGCGGGCCGGCGACCCTGACCGATGCCAATGCCGTGCTCGGCCGGCTCCAGCCCGCTTTCTTCCCGCACGTCTTTGGAACCGGCCGCAACGCCCCGCTGGATGTCGCGGCCAGCCGCCAGGCACTCGCCCCGCTCGCGGCCCAGGCCGGGCAATCCCTCGAAGCCGCTGCCCTGGGCTATATCCGTATCGCCAACGAGGCCATGGGCCGTCCCATCAAGGCCCTGTCGGTCACCCAGGGCTTCGACCTGCGCCAGCATGCCCTGGTCTCCTTCGGCGGCGCCGGTGCCCAGCATGCCTGCGGCATTGCCGCCGCCCTAGGGATTGCTGCAGTGCGCATCCATCCCCTCGCCGGGCTGTTATCGGCTTACGGCATCGCCAACGCCCGCCATCAGCGCCAGCAAGTGGCAACCGTGCTGCAGCCCGCCGAGGCCGGCCCCTTACGCGCACTTGCCGAACGGGCCCGGCAGCTCAGCGAGCAGCTGCAAACCGATCTCGCCAACGACCTCGGCAGCCCGGCAACGGGGCTGACTTCCACCTGGACCCTCGGGGTCCGCACGCCCGGCACGGATACCGCCCTGCGCATTGCCTTTGACGCCGACCCGGCCGGCCTGGCCCAGGCATTCGCCGCGGCCCATCGGCACCGTTTCGGCTTTCAACCGCCGACCCCAACGCCCGAAATCGCCCATCTCGAGATCGAGGTCAGCGAGCCCGCCCCCGCATTGCCCCGAGCCCAAGCCGTCGCCCAGCAAGCACCGCCGGCACCTGTTGCCCATGTCGATGTCTGGTTCGATACGCAGGCAGCGACCCCGGCGCCGGTCTACCGGCAGGATGCCCTCTTGCCGGGCACGCGTCTGACCGGGCCGGCCCTGATCGTCGCGGCCCACTCGACCATCGTGGTCGAGCCCGACTTCACCGCCGCGGTCGACAGTCAGGCCATCTTATCCCTGCACCACCGCCAGGCCAGCCCGGAGACCGTCAGCACGGCCCGCGACCCGATTTCGCTCGAGCTGTTCAACCATCGCTTCATGGGCATTGCCGGGCGTATGGGCGAAACCCTGGCCCGCACGGCCCATTCGGTGAACATCAAGGAACGCCACGATTTCTCCTGCGCGATTTTCGACGCACACGGCCGGCTGATCGCCAACGCCCCGCATGTGCCCGTCCATCTCGGCGCCATGGGCGATACTGTCGCCGCGCTGATCGAACGCCGGGGCCAGACCCTGCAGGCGGGCGATGTCTATGTCAGCAATGACCCGCAATGCGGCGGCTCGCATCTGCCCGATGTCACGGTCATCACGCCGGTATTTCGCCGGGGCACGCCGGCCTTCTACGTCGCCAACCGCGGCCATCATGCCGACATCGGCGGCACCGTGCCCGGGTCCATGCCGCCGGCGGCGACCCGTCTCGCTGAGGAAGGCGTGTGTCTGACCCATGTCCAGGCGGTGCGGGGCGGGCAATTCCTGCAGGACGCCATCGTTGCCGCCTTGAGTGCCGGCCCCTATCCCGCCCGCAATCTGCCGGAGCGCCTGTCCGACCTGCATGCCCAGATCGCCGCCAATCAACGCGGCCTGACCGAACTGGAACAGCTCTGCGAGCGCTACGGGGATGGCGTCGTCCATGCCTACATGGACCATATGCGCGCCAATGCTGCCGAGGCGATGCGGGCCGCTCTCGACGCCTTCCTCGGCGAGCGGGAACACTGGCACAATGCCTTCGCGGATTATCTGGACGGTGGCCAGCGCATTCATGTGACCATCGACATCAGCCGGGACCATGACGGCAAACCGGCGGCCCGCATCGATTTCAGCGGCACGAGCGCGGCCACTTCCGGCAATCTGAACACGCCGCGGGCCGTAGTCCGCGCTGCCGTGCTCTATGTCCTGCGCACCCTGATTGCACGGGATATCCCCCTGAACGCCGGCTGCCTGGCGCCGATCAGTCTGCATATCCCGGCGAATTCCCTGCTCGATCCGCCACCGGCTGCCGCCGTTGCGGGCGGCAATGTCGAGACCTCACAGCGCCTTGTCGATGTCCTCTATGGCGCCCTGGGCCTGGCCGCCGCCTCGCAGGGCAGCATGAACAACCTCCTGTTCGGCAGCGTTGACCAAAACGACGGCGAGCAGCCCGCTGCCGCAGGCCAATATTACGAAACCATCGGCGGCGGCAGCGGCGCCATCCGCGGCGCCGCCGGCGCGAGTGGCGTCCAGGTCCACATGACCAACACCCGTATCACCGACCCGGAAGTCCTGGAACAACGCTTTCCCTGGGTGCGTGTCACCCGCTTCACCCTCCGCCCCGACTCGGGCGGCGCCGGCACCTGGCACGGCGGCCACGGTATCAGCCGCGGCCTGCGTTTTCTCACCCCCACCCAGCTCACCCTGGTCACCGAACGCCGGCGCTACCCGCCGTTCGGCCTGGAAGGCGGCGAACCCGGCGCGCCCGGCATTAATCGCCTGATCCGGGCCGACGGCAGCGATTGTGAGCTGCCGGGGCATTTTCAGGGGCGGATCGAAGCCGGGCAGACTGTTGAGATTCACACGCCGGGCGGAGGTGGGTTTGGGGCGGCTGATGATAATGATAACGATTATCGTTATACCGAAAAAGACTAACTCCTTCTTACCATGCTATGGCTTATTATATTTACACTTAATATTTATTTAACTACATTTCGAATGTTTAACTACAATTCACTGCATTTTTATATACAATAATCCCCCCTGCTTTGCCGATACGGCCCGTCATGGGCCTTCAACATATTTGACCGCAATACCCCACCTATCCAGCTGACGGCCTATTGTATTAGAATGCGCTCAACTATTTGAGCCACTAAGGAGCCCTGCTATGCTGGAATTGCTGCTCTTGCTAACCCTGCCGCCGATCTTTATGATTCTTTGGCGTTTCTTTGCCGGCCCCGATGCCGCCAACCGCATCCTGGCCCTGGATGCCCTCACCATCCTGTTCATTGCCTTGTTCGCGCTGCTGGCGATTTTCTTCGAACGCAGCATTTATCTCGATGTCGCGTTTTTGTTCGCCATGGTGGGGTTTGCCGGCGTCATTTTGTTCGGGCGTTTCCTGGAAAAGGGGGTGTGAGTGGATTTTCTCGGTTATCTGCTGATGATCGGCGGGTTGTTTTTCTTTTGGGTTAGCGGCCTGGGGCTGATCCGTATGCCGGATCTGTTTACCCGTATGCATGCCGGCACCAAGGCGACCACCTTGGGCTCGCTGCTGATGCTGCTCGGCGCCGCCCTGGTCTATCCGGCCTGGGCGCCGAAGTTTTTGATCCTGGCCGTGTTTACCCTGGTCACCAACCCTTTGAGCGCCTCGGTCCTGGCGCGCGCGGCCTACCGCAGCGGCACCGACACCGTGCCCATGGCGCATGACGCCTGTGCCGAGCGCGATGCCGCCGCAGTGGCCACGGCTGAGCCGGACAGCGGGGAGGCCAAGGCATGACAGGCTTATTCGCAATCGTTTTATTCCTGTGGATGATCGGCGGGGCACTGTTGGCCATTGAGCAGCGCGACTTGCTGCAGGCCGTGGTGGGGATGTCCCTGGTCAGTCTCGGCGCAGTCGGGCAGTTCTTCCTGCTGCAGGCCCCCGATGTCGCCCTGACCGAGGCCGCCATCGGCGTGGCCGCCGGCGGCTTTGTCATGCTCATGGGCGTGCGCCAGCTCGGGCGTTTTGAGACGAAGGCGCCATCATGAGCGGCATCCCCCTGCGCAAACGCATTCGCGTCAGACCGTTATTGCTGCTGATCCTGTGCGGCTGGCTGTTCGCCCTGCATGTCTCGACCCTGCTGCAGCATGGCAACCAGGCGCTGACCGCTACCCTGGGTGACGGCCTGCTGGCCCATGCCCCAGAGATGGGCTCGGCCAATGCCGTGACCAGTGTGGTGGTCAGCTACCGCGGCTTCGATACCCTCGGCGAGGTAACCGTGCTGTTTTTGGCGGCGACCGGCATCGGCCTGTTGTTCGGGCCGCTGCGCCCGGCCTCACCCCTGCCGCCCCCCGCGCTCCGGCGGCAGCCGCCCAACGAGATGATGGTCACCGGCATCCATCTGCTGTTTCCCGTGCTGCTGCTGTTTGGGGTGTATATCATCGTCCATGGCCATTTGTCGCCCGGTGGCGGCTTCCAGGGCGGAGTAGTGATCGCCACGGCCTTTTTCCTGCGCATGCTCGCCGATCCCGATTTCACCCTGGATCATGCTCGGGTCGGGCTGCTCGAGGCCCTGTCGGGCAGCGGTTTCGTGCTGTTCGGCCTGGCGGGCCTGAGCCTGGCGGCGACCGCAACCTTCCTGGGCAATTTCCTGCCGCATCCGCTGGCCGCCATGGGCAATTTGATCAGCGCCGGGGTGATTCCCCTGATCTATATCCTGGTGGGCATCAAGGTCGGCGCCGAGGTGGGGGCGATCTTCCAGGCCATGCTGGAACAACAACCCAATAACAACGATACGGAGCATTGACGCCATGCTGGCACTACTCGACAGTCCCGCTGTGCTGCACGGCATTTATATCGTCGGCAGCATGGCCTTGTTCTTCGTGGGGCTCTACGGCTTGCTGAGCAAGCGGCATTTAATCAAGGTGTTTATCAGCATCGCCGTGATGGAGCTGGCGGTCTATATCCTGTTCGTTGCCCTGTCGACCTCACCGGCGGAGACAGCCCCGATCGTCAGCGATGGCCTGACGGGCTTTGCCGGCATGGCCGACCCTGTGCCCCAGGCCCTGACCCTGACGGCCATCGTCATCGGCATGGCCGTGCTGGCACTGGGCGTCACCCTGGCCATCCATTATCACCGACTGACCGGCAATGCCGACATCACCCAGATGACCGGGCTGAAGGATCGCTAAATGACTTTGCCACTGACACCCATCTGGTTTGTCGCCCTGCCACTGCTGCTGGCCTTTGCCTCGCCGCTGTGGACCCGGCTGCGCCTGCTCATGCCGGTGCTGCTCGGGGCGCAAGCGGCCCTGTTCGCCCTGAGCCTGGCCTTCTATCACGAGGTGGCGCAGGCGCCTGTCCTGGAGACCATCGTCATCGCCCCGCCTTTAGGCATTCATCTGCACCTGGACCGGGCCTCCCTGCTCATGGTCGGCCTGTTCAGCTTTGCCGGCGCGCTCACTGCGCTGTTCATCTGGCTTGGGCGCAGCGAGGCCTATCTGCGCGGCCGCGGCGCATTCGTCCTGCTGTTGCTGCTGCTGGCCGGCGCGAACGGCATGGTGCTCACGGGCGATTTGTTCAATCTGTACGTCTTTCTGGAAATCACCGGGGTGAGTGCCTATGCCCTGAGCGCCCTGAAGCAGGATAAGCCAGGCCTGGAAGCCGGTTTGAAATATCTTTTGATCGGCGCGGTGGCGGCGGTGTTTTTCCTGTTCGCCGTGGTCCTGTTGTATGTGCAAACGGGCGAGCTGAACATGGCGGCGGTGGCCGCGCAATTCGCGACGATCCCACTGCCGCTGCAGATCCTGATCGGTATGCTGCTGCTGGTGGGCCTGGGAACCAAAACCGAGCTGGCGCCTTTCAATTTCTGGGTGCCGGATATTTATCAGGGCAGCGATCCGACCGTTACCTCACTGTTTGCCGGCATCGTAGTCAAGGCCTTCCTGTTCGTGACCTTCCATCTGGTCTTCGTGCTGCTGGCCGATCCCACCGTGGTGCAAACCTGGCTCATGGGCCTGGGCGCGGCCACCATGCTGGCCGCCGAACTCGTGGCCCTGCGACAGCAGGACATACGCCGCATGTTGGCCTATTCCTCCCTGGGACAGGTCGGCCTGATCGCCATGGCACTGGCCTTCGGCCAGGAGACGACCAGCGCGGGGGCACTGTTCCACATGATCAACCATACCCTGGTCAAGCTGCTGCTGTTTCTGCTGGCCGCCCTGCTGATCCGCCGCTACGGCTCGGCGCAGCTGGCCGCTCTGCGCGGCAGTGCCCAGGACATGCCCCTGGCGGCCGGGCTGTTCGTGCTGGCCAGTATCGCCGTGCTGGGGCTGCCGCCGCTGAGCGGGTTCATCAGCAAGCTGTGGATACTGCAAGGCTTCGCCGCCGCCGACGTGTTCTGGCCGGTGGCCCTGATCCTGCTCGCGGCCCTGATCGAGGCCGGCTATTACTTCCGCTGGATCCAGGCCTTCTATGCCACTGACGCGCCGGACCGCGCCGGCAGCCCCGTGGGCACCCTAGCCTATCTGCCGCTGCTCATCCTTGCCGGCGGCCTGTTGGTGCTGGGGGTCGCGCCCTTCCTGCTGGAGCCCGCGCTGCTCGGCGGCGCCGAGGATTTCCTCGATCGGGCCCAGACCCTTAACAGCGTGCTCAAAGGACAGCCATGAATCTGCTCAGTAAACTCCTGCTGCTGGCCATATCGCTGCTACCGACCGCCATGCTGTGGGCCTGGGACGGGCCCCTGAGCTGGCCGCTGTTCGCCGGCGTGACGCTGGTGTTCGAGCTCAATCCGATGTCGACTTTCTTCATGGTCCTGCTGGCCTTCGGCGCGCCGCTGGCGACTCTGCCTATGCTGCGCGAGCGCGCGGACAGCGTGAGCTACGCCCTGTATGCCATCCTGTTACTGGGCATGGCCATCATCCTGCTGGCCGGCGATTTCATCGGCTTTTTCATCGGCTGGGAGGTGATGACCTGGAGCAGCTATCTGTGGTTGCTGCGCTCGTCCCGCACCGATCTGGAAAACGCCCAGCTCTACATCCTGTTCAACCTGGCTTCGGCGTTCCTGCTGCTCGGCGGCATCCTGGTTTATTACAGCATCACCGGCAGCTTCGCCATCACCGCGATCGCCCAGCTCGGCACGCTGCAGGAAGTCGCACTGGTGATCCTGCTCGGGCTGGCCTTCCTGATCAAGGTCGGCACCCTGCCCCTGCATCTGTGGGTGCCGGGCAGTTATGACCAGGCCGCGGACACCTTCAGCCCGATCCTGGCAGGGCTGATGTCGAAAATGGGGATTTATGCCATGATCCTGCTGCTGACGCTGTTCCCGGATGCGCTGACCGGTATCTTCGGCAGCCTGCTCGATGGGCCGGCGGCCGGCTATGTACTGGCCTGGCTGGGGGTGATCACTTCTATCGTTGCGACCTTCAAGGCCATCTCCCAGGAGGATATGAAGCGCCTGCTAGCCTATTCCTCCATCGCCCAGGTCGGCTACATCACCACCGCCATCGGCGTGGGCAGCACGCTGGCCATCGGCGGCGCCCTGTTCCATGCCCTGGTGCATACCCTGATGAAGCTGCTGCTGTTTATCACCGTCGCCGGGATCATCCGCCAGACCGGGCAGCGGCAGTTCAAGGATCTGGGGCATCTGATCTATCGCATGCCGATCTCCTTTTTCGGCGTGCTGATCGGCATCATTGGCCTGGCCGGCATGCCGCCCCTGCCCGGCTTCGCCTCCAAGTATCTGATCTTCGTATCGCTGCTCGATGCCCGCTGGCTGCTGCTGTTGGCCGCGATTATCCTGTCGAGTACCGCAGCGTTCATCTATTGCTACAAGCTGATCTATGCCCCCTTTTTGGGCCATGCCAACTCCCCCGAGGCCCAAACGGCCCGCGAGGCCCCCTGGCAATATCTCCTGCCCGAGGTGATCCTGATGGGGGCGCTGGTGGTCTTGGGGCTGTTTCCGGGGCTCGCCATTCAGCTGTTCGTCGATCCGGTGCTGACGGCCCTGCAGATGGCGCCGCTCGGCAGCCCCTCCTGGGGCGAGCTGACCACGCCTTACGGCGGCTATAACGGGGTGGCGGTGATGGCTGTGTTCGGCGGGACCTTCGCCCTGGTCACCGTGGTGTTCTTTCTGTTCCGGGGGCAAATGCGCCGCGCCGGCAGTCCCTACGATCTCAGCTTCGCCGGCGAAGTGCCCACCGCCGCCACGCCGCTGCACTACGGCGCCGGCATGGGCCGTGAGCTGCGCCGGATCCCGGCCGTCGGCTGGATCCTGATGCGGTCCTCACGCGGCTTTTATCTCGGCCTGGTGCGTCAAACACAGGGCGCCGCCAGCCTGCTAGGCGGCTTCTACGGCGGCAATCCACAAACTTGGATCCTGCTGGCGGTGCTGTTGTTTGCCGGGGCGCTGACCGTGCAGGTTCTCACAGGAGGGTTGTAACCATGGGGTATATCATCGATGCCCTGGCCATGATCGCCATGAGCTATGTCATGGGCTTTTTGTTCTACGGTTTTTACCGGCAGCTCACCGCCCGGGTGCAGCGCCGCTGGGGCCCGACCATCTGGCAGAACTTCTATGACAACATGAAGTTTCTGTTCAAGACGGAAACCATCAGCCATGGCCCGATGTTCTTTTTCGGGCCCATGATCATCGTTGCCGGGGCCCTCACCACGGTGCTGTTCATCCCGTTCCTGAAAAACTCCGACTGGTTGCAGGGTTTCTCGCATTTCGGGAACTTAATCCTGATTGTGTACCTCTTGGTGGTAGGGCCGCTGGGTAATGCCCTGGCTGTCGGCTCGAGCGGCAATCCCTTCGGGGTGATGGGCGTGACCCGCGGCCTGACCCGGCTGATGGGCCTGGAAGTGCCGTTCTTCCTAGGCCTGGGACTGGTGATGATCCAGTACGACACGGTCTCGGTGCATGCCATTATGGCCGCCCAGCCGACCTTCGCCGACTGGACGCTGTTCACCAATCCGATCGCCTTTGCCGTGGTCCTGCTGCCGTTCATCGCCACCCAGGGGGCCTCGCCCTTCGACGTGGTCGGCGCCCCGGTAGAGGTATACGCCGGCCCGCGGGTGGAGTTCGGCGGCCGCTTTTTGGGCGTGCTCATGACCCAGAACATGATGCTGTCGATCGGCAAGCTGGTGCTGTTGGTCGATCTGTTCATGGGCGGCGCGACCAATGTCTTCATGCTGATCGCCAAGGCCTTTGCCCTGTTTCTGCTCACGGCCGCGATCAGCATGGTCTTCCCGCGGCTGAAGACCGAACAGACCGTGGATTTCTTCTGGAAAGTCCCGCTGGGCCTCGGGGTCCTGGGGGTCATCGCAACAGTCTGGTTGCAATGGGGTGCATGATGTATCACAAGAATCAATGCGAAGGCTTTCAATGTGAGGAACGGATGATCGAGGCCGGCATCAGTCCCGGCGAGGATGCCTCGCAGGGGCTGCTCGACAAACTGATCGCCTGGTTCCGCAAAAAGAGTATTTTCGTCCTCGCCTACGGCACCGGCTGCGGGGCGATCGAGCTGCGGCCGCTGATGACCAGCCGCTTCGATGCCGAGCGCTTCGGCATCATCAACGCGGCCACGCCGCGCCAGGCCGATGTCCTGATCATCAGCGGCTATCTGGCCATCAAGACGCTCAAACGGGTCATCCGCAGCTATGAGCAGATGCAGGAGCCCAAGTACGTCATCGCCCTGGGCAGCTGCACCATCAACGGCGGCATGTACTGGGATTCCTACAACACCGTCAAGCAGGTCGACCATTACCTGCCGGTGGATATGTACATCAACGGCTGCATGCCGCGCCCGGAGGCCCTGATCGAGGGTTTCGTGGCCCTGCAGGAGAAGATCGGCCGCGGCGAGAAGGGCGGCTATCACCTGTATCACGAGCATATCGACTGGTACAAGGCCAATCAGCGGCGGGTGCTCGGCGATAACATGCTGCCGTCCTACACCCACGATTGGTACCACTCCGGAGTCATCGCCTGATGTTGGATGCCCTTTTGCCCCAACTGCATGGCTTCGAGCTGCTCGAGCATAGCGAGCGACGCCCCGAGCACGCCTATGTGCGCGTGCCCAAGGCCCAGCTCTTCTCCCTGCTCGGGCTGCTCAAGCAGCAGCATGGGTTTATCACGCTGGCGACTATCACCTGCACCGACTGGCTGGAGGACGAGGTTTTCCGGCTGACCTACATGCTCGAAGACACCAGCCGGGCCCGCTGCCTGGGGGTACAGACCCAGATCGAGCGTGATGGCGAAGGCATGGAGAGCAGTATCGCCCTGTGGCCACAGGCCGAGATCTTCGAGCGCGAGCTGCACGAGATGTTCGGCATCCCGTTTGCCGGTCATCCAAGCCTCGGCGATTTCATGCTCGAGGGCTGGACCGACATCCCACCCATGCGGCGCGAGTTCGACACCCTGAAATTCGTGCAGGAGACCTTCGAAATGCGCAGCGGCCGCGAGGACAACCAGGATGTCCGCGAAGCCATCCGCAAGCGCAAAGAGGCCAAAAAGGCTTCGATCGCCAAGCAGAAAGATGGAGGCACAGCATGAACGCGGCGACCCCGGATACCCACATCATCAAGGTTTTCCACGGTCCCCAGCATCCCGGGGTGACCGGCAACATGAGCATGGAGCTAGACCTGGACGGCGAGACCATCGTCAATGCCACCACCCATGTCGGCTATCTGCATCGCGGCTTCGAGAAACTCATCGAGCGGCGCACCGTGATTCAGGCCTTCCCTATCGTCTGCCGTATCTGCGTGCCCGAGCCCGATCCCAACGAGGAGAACTTCGCCCGCGGCGTGGAAGAGCTGGCGGGCCTGGAAATCAGCGAACGGGCCCAATTCATCCGCGTCATGGTGCTCGAGCTGGCCCGGCTGCAAGCCCATTTCCTGTGGATGGCCGGCCAAGGCGCCTCCATCGGCCTGGAACTGGTCCCGCAATGGGCCATCGGCGAGCGCGATTATATCCTGGATATCTTCGAGGAGCTGTCCGGCGGGCGGGTGTATCACATGTACATCTACCCCGGCGGGGTCAAACGCGAGTTGCCCGACGGCATCCTCGAGCGCCTGAGCAGCCTGCTCGAGGATCTCGACAAGCGCCTGCCCGAATACGATCCGGTGTTCTTCGACAACGCCGCGGTGAAAAAGCGGCTGCAGCATGTCGGTGTGGTCAACGGCAAGGAGGCCCTACACAACGGCTACACCGGACCGGTATTGCGCGGCTGCGGCATCGAGCGCGATGTCCGCAAGGACGCCCCCTATCTGGTCTATGATCAGCTCGACTTCGACATCCCCACCCACCCCGCCGGCGACGCCTACGCCCGGGCCCTGGTGCGCCGCGCCGAGATGTATCAGAGCATCCGCATCCTGCGGCAGGTGATCGACAAGATGCCGGCGGAAGGGGCCTATCAGTGCAAACTGCCCAAGCATCGCAAATTCAAGCTGCCCAAGGCCGAAACCTATGTGCAATCAGAATCCGCCCGCGGGGCGTTCGGCTATTTCCTGGCCGGCGATGGCAGCGAATACCTGCGACGTCTGCAAGTACGCGGCCCGTCCATCATCCACGCCTACCCCCTGCTGGAGAACATGCTGGTGGGGGCACAGCTCTCGGATGTCGCCCTGATCATGAATTCCCTGGGGATTTGTCCGCCGGAGATTGAGCGGTGAAACGCTCGCCCTCAATTCGCCCCCTCAATTCGCCAACGACGACAGGCCCACACTTGGCAAGAGCAAAACGGGTGTTGCCCCCGTCAAATCAGAGGCTTTGCCTATTCAGAGTCAAGAATTGGGTAGCGCTCTAAACCTGGATATTTGATATTATCATTCAATATTTCGTGAGTAATAATTTTTCGGTGTGGGTACTCAATGGCTTTGTAACATCCAGATTCGGAGCACTCCCCCCGTCGACTTGATTGCAGTGGTACAACCAACGAACGATCGAACTCAACCGGCTGAAGGTACCAGATCAAGAGACAAAATGGCCCTTAAACTGCTGCAATAGTAGGGTTTTTTGATGTTAAACAAAACCTGCCGCATACTTGCCTAACTTATAGCAATACGACTGTATCATCACTTCAAGGAGTTCACCGTATGGCTTGGAATCCCGATGTCAAAGGGGTCATTAATCCGTTCTCTGCTCTCAAATTCAGCTTTCAGCATCCGCATACCTTGAACTATCCGCGCGAGAAGCGCCAGGATATCGCAGGCTATCGCGGCTTCCACGTTAATACCTTGAGCTTGTGTGTCGGTTGCGGAAATTGCCAAGATATCTGCATGAACGAAGCCATCGACATGGTCCCGGTTGAAGACGAAAGCAAGCTCAATCCCAAGAATGCCAGCGGCCTCGTGCCCCGAATCGACTATGGCCGCTGCTGCTGGTGCGGGTTGTGCACGGATGTATGCGGGCCCAATTCGTTGCGCTTCGAAGGCGATTACGTCTATGCTAGCGAGGATGCGGATAGCTTCTTGTACATGCCCAAGGACAAATAACGGCAACAAGACAATCCATGCTGACGGGCTTCTGCTGCAGCGCAGAAGCCCAATCGCTTATCAACTCGAAGCGAAGGGGACGCGATGCAACGCTTACAATGGGGTGGCGTGCTGTTCATTATTTGGCTCGGCCTGACCAATAGCTTCCATTACCAAGAATTACTTGCCGGTTTGCTTCTGTCAGGGGCTATCGTCTGGCTGACTATCCCGAGCCAATCCGCCAATCGGGAATCGCAGCTTTGGCAGCCGCTTGCATTGCTCACCTATCTGCCGGTTTTCTTCAAGAATCTTATGTTGGCCAACATTGATGTTGCCGGTCGTGTCTTGAACCCCAAGTTACCCATTAATCCCGGCATTGTTAAGGTTAATACGTCGCTGACGGCCCCATACCAACGACTTATTCTGGCCAATAGCATTACGCTGACACCGGGAACGGTTACGCTGGAAACGGAGGATCAGGCCATGTATATCCACTGGATCGACGTTCAAACGACGAACGTCGAGCGTGCTGGTAATACCATCAAAGGCGAAATAGAAGCTGCCATCGAGCGGATTTGACGGTCTCTTACAAGCCGCTCGATGCTTGAGCCTGATGCGTTCGATGCCCGTACTCGGCAATTGGTTGGGGAGGCGGGCATTGCCGCACTGGCCCGCAGTCACATCCTGGTCGTCGGCCTCGGTGGTGTCGGCAGCTTCGCCGCAGAATCTCTAGTACGAGCCGGCATTGGCCGCCTTACTCTGCTCGACCACGACCGCGTTGCCCCATCCAATCTCAACCGTCAGCTCTTGGCGTTGCATTCAACGCTCGGTCAACCCAAGGTCACCGCGATGGCCGCAAGGATCGCCGACATTAACCCACATTGCCAACTGGACCTAATGGCCACGTTCCTACGTCCGGAGGACGTGCCGACGTTGTTAACCACCACCAAGCCCAGCCTTGTGCTGGACTGCATCGACACCATCGTCAGCAAAGCCGCGCTGGTCCGCAGCTGCCAGCAACTGAGTATACCGATCGCCTCCAGCATGGGCGCCGGAGGACGACTCGATGCGACTCGAGTCGCGGTATCGACGCTGGCCAAAACGCAGATGTGTCCGCTGGCCCGCGCATTGCGTAAACGCCTGCGCCTCATTGGGGCTTCGGCAAAATACCCGGTGGTCTATTCCGATGAGCCGCCTATCAAAGGCACTAGCCATCACCCGCCTGACCCCGACGGTGTTGCCCAACCCCGCTCCACTAATGGCTCCATTGCCTATTTACCCGGGATGATGGGGCTGATGCTGGCTGGGTTAGCGACTCAGCATTGCTTGACTCGAGCGGAAGCACCAGCTTAGGTGATTTACAGAAAACGACACACCTCATCGAGTGCGACTGAAGTCGCACCTGCAGGATCTGCGGCTTTTTACAGGCAAATCGATTCTCGCAAACCACCTTAGTTACCATCACTATGACGATAGAATGCCAGCGCAGCAATGCAGACTTCGGCCCGAAAGGCTCGACCGATGGCGACAATACCGACTTTTTTCAGCGCCGCCGGATTTAAAGCGGCGCTCAAACGATGGGGCGTGAAAGCCGTGAAAGGCAAATCAATCGTGCGCCACTGGTCATCGGCATGGAAGCTGGCCCGGTACGATTGCCATGGCGCGGTGGTATCTACGGTTTTTAAATGCACATTATAGACTTCGTTATTGCCCAGCGCGACCAGGCGCACCCCTTCGAAATGACTGGCATCGAAGGGACCGCGGATAGCCAGGTCAAGGTTCGCTTGAACAAAGCCGCCGTTGTTTTCCAGACTGACATCGCCATATAAACAAAGCGCCTGCCGCCCGGCCTGCTCACTAATCTGCATGCCTGCCTGGGAAACGCCACCCATGACTTGATCGGTGACCACTCGCCACGGCGTTCCCAGCCGCGACATGCCATTTTTTCCGCCAAAATCATCGATCATCCCGTTGGTCGGCGGTTGTAGATCAGTTGCTCCCGCCGCTGCAGCCACATAATTTTTGGGCATCACGAACGCCTCGATTAGCAATAGCCATACACAAATAATAGACCCGAGGAACCAGCCTCGCCGCTTGCCGTGCAGAGCACGGCTCTGCCTGTGCAGATAGGCCAAGCCATGCATCCCAGCTTAACTCGTTGGCGGATAAAACGTCTGGTCGAGGATTTGCTCATCACTATAGGGACATTCACATGGCAACGTCTCGATAGGCAGACCGCTCTCGAGTACGACAAGCTTTATAGCCTTCTTGTAAGCACTCGCCAGGACGCTTGGCCAATATCGCTTGAGCCCTGGGCGCTCGTCCAGCAGAATTTCTAACTGGGCGCGTTGATGCAAGATCGTATTGTGCCAGCTACGCCCTTCGAATTCCCGCCAGCGTTCGGCCAAGTGGGCGTATTGAAACTGCCATTTCAACAGATGGGCGAGCAGAACACTCAGGTGATTCTCCAGGCTGCGTTGTTCGCTCTTGCCCATGTCGGCCAGTTCCGCAAGAAGATGCGCGATGTCCAGGGAGTCGAAATCCCCCGCTCTTAACAGCGCCGCGTTGGCTTCGGCCCAGGCGGTATAGTCTTGCTCGTAGAGTTGAGCCAGGTCGGTCATAGACTATCCTCCTTTATTCACCACGCAAAATTCGATTTGCACAGTCGCCGGCCCCTCAGGGAAGCGCCGCGACGCGCACGTCGGTCTGGGAAAAGTCATTGCCCTTAAACAGTAAGGGCACTTGCTCGCGGATCGCTAAGGCGCAGGCAAAACAGTCACCATAATTCAGGCCTGCTGGAGGACGTCCCCTGCCGAAGCGGCGATAACCCTCGACGGCGAGATCCGCCAAAGTCTCATTGAGCGGTATCGTTCGGATCTTTGCCCGCGCCAGATCGTCAGGTACGTTGCGCAAGACAAGAGTAGGCATTGCAAGATACCAGACTGATTTGCTAGTGAAATGCTAGCGCTGTGCTTATCTCTAGGCAAGACCTCAGCGATCGAATTGAAAAAATCCGACCGGTGCTCACTGAGCGCCATTGAGCGCCACATGCCACTGTTTCTCCAGCCGTTTCGCCGACACCGGCAGGCTGGTGCCCAGCTCCTGGGCAAACAGTGAGACCCGCAGCTCTTCGACCAGCCAGCGATAACGGATCAGCTCGGTCGATTCCGCCGCCCCGTTGCGTGGGCGCTGCTCTTTGTAGCGCTGCCAAAAGGGTTCGATCTCCACCCGTTGGCGGCGATCCTTGTCGGGATGCTGATCGAGCCGGGCCAGACGGCGCTCGATGGCGTCGAGATAGCGCGGGATCTCCGCCAGCCAAGCTGCCGGGGTAGCGGTGACGAAACCGGGATAGATCAAGTGGGCCAGTTGGTCGTTAATGTCTTTGACCGCTTCGATCCAGGACAACGGCAGATCGCCCTTGAGGCGCTGGCGTATGGCGTTGTAGCGCGCCAGAATCTGGCCGGTGAAGGCGGCGATTTCGGTCGCTTCGGCAACGACCTGCCGGCGGCCTGCTGCCAGGATGTTCTCGAAGGCCAGCTTGTCCCGGGGCCGGCCTGCCGCAACCAGGACCCGGTCGATGGCCGCCTCGATAATATCGTCCTTGAGGCGATTGCAGCTGCCGAGCGGCGAGAACTGCAGACATTGCTGCTGCATACCGGGCAGTTTTTTGTATAAATACTGAATCTCCTCTTTCAGCCGCTGCTGATACAAGCGCCGCAGGCCGAGCGGCATGGCGCGCTCGGCCTTGGCCGGGGTGTCGAGCAAGCGCAGGGCTACCCGGCCGTTTTCAGCGACCAGGGCCGGATAGCCGGTGAGGATAATGCCCTCGGCATCGATCTCGACCGTTTCGGGCAACTCGCCGAAATCCCAGTCGGTCAGGCCCGCCCGCTCGAATTCGTCGGGCTCGCGCTGGGCCAGGCCGGCCTGGATCTCATCGGCCAGGGCGGCCCGCACCTGGGCGAGATCGCGGCCGGCGGCCATCACCTGGCCCTGGGGATCGACCACCTCGATGCGCATGCGCAGATGGTCCGGTAACTGCGCTTGGCGCCAGGCATCAGCCGGCACGGTTTCACCGGTCATGCGCAGTAACTCCTGAGCCAGGGCGTCGGTCAGGGATTGCTCGGCCGCGGCAGCGCCCAATGCTTCCAAACAAGCCCGAGCGAAATCCGGCACCGGCACGAAATGCCGGCGCAGGGATTTCGGCAGGCTTTTCAACAGAGCGGCGATTTTCTCCTCCAGCAAACCGGGCACCAACCATTCGAGTCGGCCGGGATCGAGGCGATCGATGGCCGCCAC
>CAYFSA010000024.1:17430-28201 GCA_964345605.1 uncultured Ectothiorhodospiraceae bacterium | reverse complement strand
CGCCTGGTCCGAGCGCATCCTGACGGCCGAGATCCCGGAAGACGTGGTGCACTGACAGTCGGGTTACGCTGCGCTAACCCGACCTAAGGCTACGGCGCCGGGTAGGGTCGGTTTCAACCGACCCTCGCCGGAGGTTAACCGAGGCCAGGTGGGTTAAAATCCGTCCAATATTGACCCGTGCTCAACCGAGCAAGGCATCCATGTGGACGTTCACGCAGCGTCCCAGGGCCGACAGATCGTAACCGCCTTCCAGACAGGAAACGACCCGGCCGTTGGCGTGCTTGTCGGCAATCTGCTTGATTTCCATGGTGAGCCATTGGTAATCGTTCTCGGTCCAGCGCAATTGGCCGAGCGGGTCCTCGCGATGGGCATCGAAGCCGGCTGAGCAGATAATCAGCTGCGGCGCGAAGCGGTCGAGCACACGCAGCCAATGATTCTGGATGAGCAGGCAGCAATCCTTGCCGCGCGCCCCGGCGTCGAGGGGGAGCTTGTAAATGTTTGGCTCGCGCGACTCGGGATCGCTGAATGGGAAGAAGGGATGCTGGAAGCTGGACAGAAACAGCACCCGTGGATCGTCCTGAAAGATATCCTCGGTGCCGTTGCCGTGATGAACATCGAAATCGACGATGGCGACCCGTTCCAGGCCGTGTTCCGCCAGGGCATGGCGGGCCGCGATGGCGACATTGTCGAACAGGCAGAAGCCCATGGCGCGGTCGCGCTCGGCATGATGGCCGGGGGGGCGCAGATTGCAGAAAATGGTTTTGACATCCCCGGCCATGACCCGATCGACCGCGGCGGCCGCGCCCCCGGCGGCCCGCAGCGCGGCTTGCAGGGTATGCGGATTCATCCCGGTATCGGCGCTCAGCATGACCATGCCCTCGCTCGGTGCGCTGGCGAAGATGCGCTCGATATAATCGTGCTCATGCACCCGCAGCAGCTGCTCCCGGGTGGCCAGCGGCGCCTGGAATTCCCGTAGGATATAGTCCAGCCCGGAGGCAATCAGCCGGTCGGTGATCGCTTGCAGGCGCTGCGGGCGCTCCGGATGGTCAGCATCGAGGCTGTGGAGCAGACAATCATCGTGGGTCATGATACCGACGGGCATGGCGAAACCTCCAGCGCAGCATTTTGTTACAGCATAGCAGAACGGCTCAGGCGCGCGATTGCATTGGCCTTGATCAATTAGCGTGATACTGGAGGTCAAGCGCGAGGCCAGGGGGCAGCCAGGCCGATTGGCGGTGCGGCTGAGAATGGCGAGAGAGTTTGGCGGAGAGGGAGGGATTCGAACCCCCGGACCCTCGCGGGTCAACGGTTTTCAAGACCGCCGCTTTCGACCGCTCAGCCACCTCTCCGCAAGAGCAAGCACGTTAACAAATTCGAAGGCATTGTGCTAGGGTCAGAGTCTGGTTAACGCCCGGGCGGGTGGAACTTGTGTTGGCGCGCCTCGGTCTTTGTTTTGATAAACTAACCGTTTGGCGGTAATGGCAACGGTGTGTTGACATTAGATCTAGGCAATAGTCCCGCTTTGGGGTATTGTCGTGCTCTCAAGTTTTCGAGCGTAGTTAATTATTTGGAGAATACCCATGACTAGCGAGCGTATTGTTCTCTCGGGTCGTCAGGATTCAGCTCCTGCGACCAATAAGCTGATCCGTAACACCTACACCCTGCTCGCCTTGACCCTGCTATTCAGCGCGGGCACGGCGGGTATGTCGATGGCGTTGAATTTGCCGCATCCGGGGCTGATCATCACCCTCGTCGCCTATTTCGGGCTGCTGTTCTTGACCCAGAAGTTTCGCAACAGTGTCTGGGGGCTGGTCTGCGTCTTTGCCCTGACCGGCTTTATGGGGCTGACCCTGGGGCCGATCATCAGCATGTACCTGAGCATGTTCTCCAACGGCGCCCAGCTCGTGGCCCTGGCGATGGGCGGTACCGGCACGATCTTTCTGGGGTTGTCGGCCTATGCCTTGACCAGTAAAAAAGACTTCAGCTTCCTTGGCGGCTTCGTGATGGTCGGTATTCTGGTCGCGTTCCTGGCGGGCATCGGCGCGGCGATCTTCAGTCTACCCGGCCTGTCCCTGGCGGTATCGGCCATGTTCGTTCTGCTGATGTCGGCCCTGATCCTGTGGGAGACCAGCAATATCGTCAATGGTGGCGAAGATAATTACATCATGGCAACGGTTACCCTGTATGTGGCGATCTATAACCTGTTCCTGAGCCTGCTGCAATTGCTCGGGGCATTCGCCGGCGAGGACTGATCCCAAGCGTCATCGCCGGAGGCGTAAGCGCCTGGGCGGATGGGCAGCGTCTTCTGTCCATCCGCATGCAACCGTGATCTAAGGTGAATGTGACATGGCTTTATGGGAGCAATTGCTGCTGGGCGGGCTGGCCATCCTGGTGCTGCTCTGGTTTGGCCCCGGCGTCAAACAACTGGTGGAATCCAGCCGCAAGGGCAGCAGGCAAGACTGGCTGGGGTTTCTCGTGCCCATGAGCGCAGTCGTCGGCTTCGTGCTTTTGCTGATCGTCTTAGCCCGGGCCTGACCGGTCCGCCTGCATCCCTCATTTTATGCCGGCCGACCACGCTGTTTTTCTTGACGTCGATACTGTCGACCGGGGCGATTTGGATCGTGCCGAGCTGTACGCCAGTATTCCCAAATGGACGTTTTTCGGCAGCACCGCAGCCGCGCAAGTCAATGAGCGGATCGCGCAGGCTGCCGTGGTGGTCAGCAACAAGGTACCGCTTGGAGCCGCCAACTTGGGCGTGGCTGAGCAGACCCGTCTGATCTGCGTTGCCGCTACCGGCGTTAACAATGTCGATCTCGCGGCTGCCAAAGCTGCGGGCATTCAGGTCAGCAATGCCCGCGGCTACGCCACGGCGGCGGTTGTGCAGCATACGCTAGGCCTCATGCTGGCGCTCGCGACCCGCCTGCCCGATTATCATCGAGCCGTTGCCGCGGGGCGCTGGCAAGCCGCCGAGCAGTTTTGCTTATTGGATTACCCCATTCAGGAATTAGCCGGTCGAACCTTAGGTATCGTCGGTTACGGCACGCTCGGGCAAGCTGTGGCCCGGCTCGCCGAAGCTCTGGGGATGCGGGTGCTGGTGGCCGCGCGGCCCGGGAATGAGCGCGATGGCCGGCCGGATCGCTTGCCCCTGCGGCGCCTGCTGCCTCAAGTCGATGTCTTGTCGCTGCATTGCCCCTTGACGCCCCAAACCCGAAATCTGATCGATGCCGAAGCGCTGGCCTTACTGCCTTCACATGCCTTTTTGATTAACACGGCCCGCGGCGGTATCGTTGCGGAGGCAGCCCTGGCAGCTGCTTTGCGGGCGGGCCGCTTGGCTGGAGCGGGCGTGGATGTCTTGAGTACCGAGCCGCCAAACCAGGGCAACCCTTTGCTTGACCCGGCCATCCCCAATCTGATCGTCACGCCGCATATCGCCTGGGCGAGTCGCGCCGCTCGGCAGCGCCTGTTCGGGGAAATCGCGGCCAATATTCAGGCTTTCGTGGCGGGCGGAGAACGCCATCGCGTCGCCTAATCACTGCGGATAAGCCTGTGCTGGCGGTCGACGAGGCGTCCCTGGCCTTACCGGTTTGTCAACAGTTAGCGCTAAGGCTGCGGCTGCCTGTCGCCCAAGCCGATTCGCTGCAGTTTACCGGTTATCGGTTGCGTTATTGCCATGCCCATGACCGCCTGGAGATCGGGCTGCCTGACCGGCAAGCAATGCCTTTGTTTGTGGATTTCAGTCATTCGACTTTGTTGTATCGTAGCCAGCGCAGCCATGCCGAAGCCGTGGCCAAAGCGGTAGGGGCGCGCGGTGCACAATGCCCCGAGGTCATTGACGCGACCGGTGGACTCGGCCAAGACAGCTTTTTGATTGCCAGTCGAGGTTGCCGGGTATGGACGATCGAGCGCCATCCCCTGATCGCTGGTTTATTGCGTGACGGTTTGCGGCGTGCGCTCGCCGACCCGGCCCTGCAGGCTATTGCTGCCCGGATCACGCTGCTCGAAGGCGACGCCAGGAAAGTGCTTCATACCTGGCCGGCGACTCGCCGCCCGGCAACCGTTTACCTCGATCCGATGTACCCGCAACGCCACAAAGCTGCGCTCGGTAAGCTCAGCATGCGCGCGTTTCATGAACTGGTCGGTGATGATGCGGATGCGGCGGCGCTGCTCGAACTTGCCCGCCGCCTTGCCCGCCGCCGGATTACGGTCAAAAGGCCCCGCAAGGCGGCGCCTTTGGGGCATGTTCCTCCCCACAGCCAATTGCTTGGCAGCAGCACGCGCTTCGACTTATATTCACCCGTGACGGCTGGCCAATGACGGTTTTCGCTGGTTTCCTTGAGTTATGGGATGATTCGCGGCGGAGACTCGGACTATACTGCGCCTTCAAGTGATCGCTGATACAACATTGCCGAGGCAACGTATGCAAAAACAAACCTATGCCGGTCTTTACAACGACAAATATGGCGGCATGACTTCGCTGGGCAGTATCGTCAAGGACGCTTGGGTATTCGGCCTGCTGCCGGAGGACGAGAGCTGTGAAGGCTGGACCTTGGCGGCCATGCAGCAACTGTACGATCAGGTCACGGCGCAATGGCAAGCGGCCGGTTTTCGAGTGGCCGGATTATCGCCTGAGCAGCGGCAACGGCATGCCGAGATCCAGGCTGCTGCCATCGAACGGGCCAAAGCGGCCGGTTGGAACCCCAGTTTGGAACACGAAGAGGAAGACTGATGCGCGCCAAACAAAACGCTGCAACCGTATCGCCGGCATTATGGCGAGCTTTGTTGGTCAGTGCTGCCCTGTTGGGCGGCCTCGGGGTATTGCTTGGGGCCTTCGGCGCCCATGGTCTGGAAGGCGTGTTAACGCTGGAGGGGATGGAAGTCTATCGAACTGCCGTCGATTATCATTTCACCCATGTCTTGGGCATGTTGTTGACTCTGGCCCTGGCCGGCCAGGCCGTGGCTCACTATTACGCAATTATCGCGGCTAGCTTGCATGCGGCGGGGATTATTCTGTTTTCCGGCAGCCTCTATGTGTTGGCACTGACTCAGCACGATTGGCTCGGTATGATCACGCCTATCGGCGGCATGGGATTTTTCGCCGGCTGGCTGACGTTGGCATTCGGTATAGCCCGCTACCGTTAATGGCCGGGGTTTGCCGGCAGGGCTGCCTGCGTGTGTAGCACGCAGGCAAAGTCGCATGACAACAGACCCAGCAGCTACCCGCTTTTCTGCTCACATTCGGCGATGAGCTCATCGAGCATTTTCACCGTGGACTTGGCTTCGTTTTTGATCTCATACAGGAAGTCCAGCTCACTTTTGGAGATATGGTCGTCCTTGAGCAGCGCCTCGCGGAGCGTCGCGACCTCTTTCTGGCTTACGTGGCCGTCACCCAATGCAAAAGCTTTTGCTACTTTGCGCCATTCTGCCATCGTCAGAACACCTCGTTTGCAGGATAATGATTGCGGATTGGTTTAGCGCTCGAACCTTGGCGCTATGTCGTATTCAGCATTCTCGCTGGTTTGGCCGGTATCGTAACCCTACAAGGATAGACCAAGCTAGCTATTTGTGAAGGGGAATGCTGCCTATGGCCTCAACGCGTTATCGAGCCCTTAGGTAATAGTACATCTGGGAGATCTATGCAGGCTTTAGCTGATCAGGCCTCCGTCTTCGCCTTGCTCAATACTTGGCAAACCGTCGGCTGGCTGCGTGCCCTGGATACCGGCTTGGCGCGTTTTCTTGCCGAGGCGTGTCCGGATGCTGCCCCCGAGCTCTTGCTGACGGCGGCCCTGGTCAGTCATCAGGCCGGGCGCGGTCATGTGTGCCTGGATATGGCGCAAACCTTGACGGCACCCGCAGCGACGCTGGCGTTTCCTGAACCAGAAGCGGCGCTCGCCGAGGCGCCGCCTAGCCCGGCGATGGTCCTGGCGGGGTTGAGTCTGGCCGACTGGCAGGCCAGGCTGGGCCATGCCGAGCTGGTGGCGTCCGGCGCTGGCAATACCCCCCTCGTCAGGGTGGATCAACGGGTCTATCTGCGCCGCTATTGGGGTTACGAGCAGCAAATCAGACAGGGCATCGAGCAACGCCTGGCCAGCCCGTTGACGATATCAGCAACGGCACTACAAGCGGCGCTTGCCGCGCTGTTTCCGGCAGCCGATCCCGCCTGGCCGAATTGGCAGAAGTTGGCCTGCGCCCTCGCTGCGCGGCAGGGCTTTGCCATTATCACCGGCGGACCGGGGACCGGCAAGACCACCACCGTGGTCAAATTATTGGCCGTGCTGCAGGCTTTGTGTTTCGCCGAGGGGCGGTCGCAGCTGTTGACGATCCGCTTGGCCGCGCCGACTGGCAAGGCTGCGGCCCGGCTCAACGAGTCCATCGCGGGCCAGGTGCAAGGCCTGGACTTGCGCGGCCTGGCCGCTGGCGAACAGGTGCGGGCGGCCATTCCGACCGCGGTGACCACCTTGCACCGACTGCTCGGGGCCCGGCCGCACAGCCGGCAATTTCGCTATCATCGCCTGCAGCCTTTGGCCGCCGATGTTGTAGTGGTCGATGAGGCCTCCATGGTGGATGTCGAACTCATGGCGCGGTTGCTGGCGGCCTTGCCGGCCTCCACGCGGCTGATCCTGCTCGGCGATAAAGATCAGCTTGCCTCGGTCGAGGCGGGTGCTGTTCTTGGCGATCTTTGCCGGCGGGCCGAGGCCGGGCATTACACGCCGGCAACTCGGACATGGCTGGCGCGGGTCAGCGGCGAGACTCTGCCGACCGCTTACATGGACCCGGCGGGCCAACCCCTCGATCAGGCGATCGCCATGCTGCGCGTGAGTTACCGCTTCGCTGCCGCCAGTGGTATCGGGCAGCTCGCCCGGGCCGTCAACGCCGGCGAGACTGCCACGAGCGCAGCCTTGCTGCAGGGCGAGTACGACGATATCGCTTTGCAGGCGACGGCCGAGCTGGACCGACTGACGCGGCAGGGCGTACCCGGTCGCCCCCATGCCTGCGGTTATGACCATTATCTGCAGCAGTTACGGGCCAACCAGCCGCAGGCTGGCGATTCACCGACGCGTTTCGAGGACTGGGCCCGACTCTGCCTGGACGCGCAGCGGGCGTTTCAATTGCTCGCCGCCGTGCGCCACGGCCCCTGGGGGGTCGACAGGCTTAACCAACGAATTGTCGAGGTGCTGTCCCAAGCCGGTTATCTCGACCCGATTGGTGATTGGTATCTCGGCCGGCCCGTCATGGTGACTCGCAACGATTATGAGCTGGCTTTGATGAACGGGGATGTTGGTTTGACTTTGCTATATCCCGTGGGCGGTACAGCTGGGGAACCGGAGCTGCGCCTGTGCGTGGCGTTTCCAGCGACTGACGGCGGTGCGCAGGTGCGCTGGTTTCTGCCGTCGCGGCTCACCGCGGTCGAAACCGTATTCGCCATGACCGTGCATAAATCCCAGGGCTCGGAATTTACCCATGTCGCGCTGGCGCTGCCCGAGCAAACCAGCCCGGTGCTCACCCGCGAGCTGCTTTACACGAGCATTACCCGTGCCCGCCGGCATTTCACCCTGCTGGCGCCAACGCCTGACAGCTTGACCGCGACCATCAAACAACGCGTTTTGCGCATGAGTGGTTTGTAGTGTCTCGCAGGATTCCTGCTATGCTCATCGGTATCGTTGCTCAGGTTTTAAGACACTGAAGTTTCAAGACACCCATGCCTAAAGGCACGTACCCGTGGAAGGAGGCAGTAGAATGCACGCGATGGTCATGACCGCTCCAGGCCCTGTCGAGAATCTCGTTCTGCAAACCCTCGCCAAGCCCATGCCGGGACCGCATGAGGTGTTGGTCCGGCTGGCCGCGGCCGGCGTCAACCCGGTCGATGCCAAGCAGCGTCAGCGCGGCACGGTGACCGGCGGGAGCGGGGCGGCGGTCCTGGGCTGCGATGGCGCCGGTACCGTGGAGCTGGTCGGCGATGCCGTTAGCCGCTTCGCGCCGGGCGACGCGGTGTATTATTGCTATGGCGGCGTCGGCGGCATGCGGGGCAACTACGCCGAATATGCCTGCGTACCCGAGCATGTCGTTGCCCGTAAGCCGCAATTGCTGGATTTCAAACAAGCCGCGGCCGCGCCGCTGGTGTTATTGACGGCCTGGGAGAGCCTGCATGATCGCGGGCGTCTGGAACCGGGACAGAAGGTATTGATTCATGCCGGTGCCGGCGGCGTCGGCCATGTGGCGATTCAGCTTGCTAAGATCGCGGGCGCCGAAGTCTGCACCACGGTGAGTACGGCTCAGAAAGCGGCCTTCGTGGAATCCCTGGGCGCCGCCAAGATTGTGCGCTATCGCGACCCAGACTGGATCGAGCAAATCAAAACCTGGAGCCACGGCGGGGTCGATCTGGCCGTGGATACCGTCGGCGGCGATACCTTGAGCCATACCGTCGAAGCCCTGCGGCCCTACAGCGACTTGGTGACGATTTTATCGCCGGCGGCCGATTTCCCCTGGTCGGCTGCCCGTAATCGCAACCTGCGGTTCAGCCTGGAGCTGATGCTCACCCCCATGGTGCAGGATCTTACCGACGCCCTGCAGCATCAAGCCGACATCCTCAAGCGTTGCGCCAAGCTGTTCGACGAGGATCGCCTGCATATCGAGGTCAGCGCCGCGTATGCCCTGGCTCAGGCCGGTGCGGCGCAGGCCGCCATCGAAGGCGGTTCGACCCAGGGCAAAATCGTGCTCACGACCGCGGCCGACTGACGCCGCGGCCGGCTCACTCCAAATCCAGCGCTGGCGGCGAGACCAGCTTTTCGAAGCGCTCGATCAAGACTTCACGCTCGTTGTCGGGCACGGTGCCGGCCAGATAATAATTGATCCGCAGATTGCGCACGCGCTCGCTGCGATCGCCCTGTTCGCCAGCGGCGGGCAGTATCTCGGCCAACAGCTCGACCTGACGGGCCATGCGCTGCGATTGATACCGCGCCGGGGTATTGGCCTGAGTCAGGATTTCCATATCCAGGCATAGCCCATGGCGTATTTCCAGTGCTTGTTGGCGCGTGGGCTCGTCCGGCAGGCAGCCTTCGCCGCGGGCGGCCGCCACGGCGACTTGCCAGCGTGCCTCCAGCCGAGCTTGGCGGTCTTTTTCCGGTTCCGGCGCCAATTGCCGCCAGGCTTGTTCGGCCTTGGGCAATAAGGCAGCGGCAGTTTCCGCGTCGATGGCGGCCTCGAGTCGCTCGCACAGATAAGCCTTCTTGGCGAGCCGTTCCAGGGCAGTATCCTGGCGATGTTCGAGCGCGGCTTGCAGGCCTTTTTCGAATTTACGCTGGGCATTTTGCAAGCGTTTTTCGATTTTGGCCCGCTCGCGTTTGGGAATGTCGCTGATGGTATTGAAGGCTTGCTCGATGGCATCGACTTCATGCTGGCGAGCCAGCAAAGTCGCATGGTCGCTATTGGCGATCGCTTCCAATTCCTCGCACAGTTCGTGCTTGCGCTTGAGATTGGCCTGCTGGGTCTGATCCGCGGCTTGGCGGGCATTGCGTTCACGCTCGAAGACGGCGTCGACCGCGCCTTTGAACTCTTTCCATAGGCGTTGCTCGTCCCGCGGCCGGCCGGTTACCGTCGGTTGCCAGGCCTTTTGCGCGTCCCGCGCTTGCTGGACGGCGGCGGCGATGTCGCTCTCCTCAGCCAGCGCTTTGACTTTGCGAATCAAGCTATCTCGCTGGCGGCGATTGCGCTCGCGTTCCTTGTCCATGTGCTGCTCGAGGCCGGCAATCGCCTGATCGAAACGCCGCTTGACCGCGCGCCAGTCGCGATGCTCGACCTCGCCGGCCTCGCGCCAGCTGCGCCGGAGCT
Organism: uncultured Ectothiorhodospiraceae bacterium; assembly: GCA_964345605.1. GTDB lineage: Bacteria > Pseudomonadota > Gammaproteobacteria > CAYFSA01 > CAYFSA01 > CAYFSA01. The sequence continues at coordinate 18,376 of CAYFSA010000024.1, read as the reverse complement.
GGTTAACGCGTTTATCGATCAGGCGCCAGTTCGGCGCCTCCCAATCGGTCTCGTTGAGCAGGCTTTCTAATTCAGCGCAGATTTGCTGGCGTGTGGCCAGATGCTGTTGGCGTTGCTCGGCCAGGCGCTGCCGGTGCTCGGCAACCGGCTGAAACGCCTTTTCGCAGGCCTGATCAAAGCGTTCCCACAGCGCCTTGGCGCCATGATCGAGCTGGCCGAGCTTTTTCCAGGCCTCGCGCTTGGCTTTGACTTGTTCCGCCAGCGTCTCCACCGGCAGGTCAGCACCAATCAGCGCCTCGGTTTCGGCGATGAGATTTTCCCGGGCATGATCCGTACTCCAATGCCGCCAGTCACGCAGCTCATTGAGGGCCGGCAGGGCATTGCGCATACGACGCTCAAACCGGTCCTTATCACCGCGCGGCAATTCACGGGTGCTGTCCAGGGCATCGCGCGCCTGCTTGAAAGCGGCTTCGGCGGCTTGCAGCTGTTTGGCTTCCAGGGTTTGCTCGAGTTGCTCGATAGCGGAGTCGATTTTACTCTGCAACTGCTTGCGCTGGTGCTCACGTTGCTCCTTGAGCCGGGCTTCCAAGGTTTGCAATGCCGCTTTGATGTGCTGGCCGATTGCATTGAGCTCCGGCGTATCCAAGCGGGCCGCGAGGGTGTGCCAGTCGGCCTCGAGCCGATTGACGGCTGCGGCTTGGGGCGTTTGCTGGGCCAAGAGCTGCTCGGCTCGCCGCTGCAGTTGCTCGGCCTGTTGCCGGCGGACCGATTCGGCTTGCTCACCCTTGATCAAATCCGCCACGCGCTGACAGCGGGCCTGGAATTGGTCAGTATATTCCGCTTCCAGCGCCGCGTTGGCCAGGGGCGTCAGGGCTTGCCAGTCGGTTTCCAGGGAGGTCAGCTGAGTGCGCAGCTCGGACGGCTCTAGGGTCTCTTGCAGCAAGCG
>CAYFSA010000024.1:9225-17330 GCA_964345605.1 uncultured Ectothiorhodospiraceae bacterium | reverse complement strand
GGGAGGTCAGCTGAGTGCGCAGCTCGGACGGCTCTAGGGTCTCTTGCAGCAAGCGCTCGAGCTGGTCGAGGATGGCCTGTTTGCGTGCCTTAAGGTCTTTTTCTTCGCCCTGGCGCTGTAAATAATGCTCGACCTGATGCTGGTGCTCTGCCCACAAATGGTCGAATTGCTGCTGTTGGGCGGCCTCGGCGTCTTCTTCGAGCGCGTGCCAGCGTTGCTGCAGCCGGATACCGGTCGCCTGAGCGGCCGGCCACTGCGGTTCGGCGACCAGAGCGGCGAGCTCTGCAAGGACGGTGGCGCGGGCTTGCTGGCGTTGGCGCGCCGCCTCATGGGCTTCTAGGCGCTCGCGTACCAGCCGCGCCACCCGCTTGTCCCGTTTGCGGGCATGCGGCTCGAGCAGATGCAGATGGGCCGGGTCGTGCAGCCGCTCAGCCGCGGCGAATCGGACACTGGCGGCAGGATCGTCCCGCGCGATACCGAGTAAAGCGTTGGCGGCGCTGACATGGCCGACGGCTTCCAGCCGCAGCTGGGGATCCTCGGCGCGCTCGGCCAGATCCCGAGCCAGCTCGGGATCGCCAATCAAACCGAGCAGGCGGCTGAACATGGCACTGTCGGCAACCGCCGCATTGGCCTTAAGCCGTTCTCGCAACCGCCGCACGGCGGTAGCAGCCGGCTCCCCACCCGCTTCCGCTGCAGTGCACAGGACATGGAGGTCATCGATCCGTTCCAACGCGGCACTGCGGACCCCGTCATCCGGATCTTCCAAGGCGAGCTGAGGCAGCACGTTCTCGGCATCGTTATCCATGGTCTGCACGGCCTTGCGGCGAACCGCCGGATCGGCATTTTTCCACTTGGGCTTGAGCAATTGCGAGATGGGCATGGCTGAATCGTCTATCAATCGCGAGCTGACTTTAAGAATGCGCCAGCGAACCGGTCAGTCCTGCGTGGGCTGATCGCCTTGTCAAAGCATGGCAATCACTACTTATCCGCACGCACATCGAGTTCGGCGGCGTGGCTGCGCTGTAGGCCGCCACCGCACAAGCCAGCCCCACGGCGTGAGGCGCGGCATGGCGTAGCGTCAACATACGTTTTCATAGCTAGATCGTAAGCACATCTTCCTCACTGGGCGCGATAACTTGTGTGGCTGACCCGGCCTCGGCGAGCTGGCGGCGGCAGATCGCCAATTTGTTGTCGATGTCGGCATCGCTTTGGTCGGGGTCATGATGATGCAAACAGAGCTGATGCACTTCGGCAGCATGGGCCAGTTTTGCGACTTCGCTGATGGGCGAATGGCCCCAATGCACTTTGCTTTGATATTCGGCATCGGTATAGGTGGCATCGGTCACCAAGACATCCGCTCCCTGGCAAAAATCAACCAGACGCTCAACATAACGGGGATTGTGGAATTCGGAGCCGCTGGGGTAAAGCTCATTATCGGTAACATAGCAGAAGCGGCGATTCTTGTAACGGATGCGATAACCCAGGCAATTGCCGGGATGACTGAGCAACAGGGTGTCGATATTCACACCTCGCATTTTAATGCTCTCCTCACCGAGGTCGCGGAAATGGACCCTGGCGGCGAATTCACGAATCTTGATCGGAAAATATACGCCGTTCATTTGCTCGGAAATCACCTGCTCCATGGTAACGGCCTGTTGCGAGGGCCCGAATATTTCGATATCGGTGCCCTGCAGGTAGAGCGGCGCGAAGAACGGCAGGGCATTGATATGATCCCAGTGCGGATGGGAGATGAACAGCTTGGCCTCCAAGCGCTTGGCTCTGCCGGTGGCCACCAAATGATTGGATAATGCTTTGATGCCCGTGCCCGCATCGAAAATGAATAATTGGCCGTCAGGCATACTCAGGGTGATACAGGAGGTGTTGCCCCCATAGCGTATATTTCTGGCCCCGGGTGCGGGCAAGGTGCCGCGCACCCCCCAGAACTGGATGTGCAGGTTGTCCTTGAGACTGCGGTCAAGTTGCTCGAGCAGACGTTCCGACCAATTCGCCTGTTTGTTGATGAAGCCATTGGCGCCCAGATCCATGGCAAGTTTCTTGTCGTAGTCATAGGTTTTGGCGGTAAGCATGATAATCGGCAGGTTGTCGAGCGCCGGGATATTGCGAATCTGGCGCAAAATTTCCATGCCGTCTACCTGAGGCATCATGATATCCAACAGGACCACCCGCGGCTGCTCAGTGACAATCCAGTCGACCGCCTGCGTGCTGTCAGTCGTTGCTGCAACCCGATAACCCGCCTGCTCCAACACGATGGTGACATGTTGGATGGTTGTCGAATTATCATCCACCACACAGACCTTATTCGCTTCGGCCATGCTCGTCTCTCTTATTGGTGGCATTGGAACCACGAATCAATACGCCAAATGATCTCCGACACCATCATCCTATGGCATGCTCAGCACTTATCGATCAGATTCGAGGGCGGCGCGCTGGGTCGCCAGCACTTCGTTAATACCGCCAGTGGCCAAGTCCAGCATCTGCTCGAGCTCGCCCCGGCGAAAGGCATGTCCCTCGGCGGTTCCCTGCACCTCGATAAACCCTTCGTTGTCGTTCATCACGACGTTCAAATCGGTTTCGGCGTCACTGTCCTCGGCATAATCGAGATCGACAATCGGCTGACCGCGGTAGATGCCGACCGACACGGCCGCCACCGAGCCATGCAGGGGGTCGCGGGCGAGTTTAGTGCTGCGGCGTAACGCCTCGATGGCATCATGCAAGGCGATAAAGCCGCCGCTGATGGCCGCCGTGCGGGTGCCGCCATCCGCCTGCAGGACATCGCAGTCAATCAATATCTGGCGCTCGCCTAGGGCCTTTAGATCCAGTGCGGCCCGCAGGGCGCGGCCGATCAAGCGCTGAATCTCGGCGGTGCGCCCGCTCAATTTGCCGCGCGCGGCCTCCCGCGCCGTGCGCGCATGGGTGGCCCGCGGCAGCATGCCGTATTCGGCGGTCAGCCAGCCCTTGCCGCTGCCTTTGAGAAACGGGGCGGTGCGTTCTTCCAGGGTGGCGGTACAGAGTACCTTGGTGTCACCATAACTGGCCAGCACAGCCCCTTCGGCGTGTTTGGTATAGTGCCGTTCGAAGCGTACCTGACGCATTTGTTCGGGGGCACGGCCGCTTGGACGCATAAAGTAATCCTGTGATTATTGGGTAACGTGCCAGTATAACGCAAACCGTCCGGTGTGTCCGCGGCAGCCGAGCAGCAGACCGATCTGTCCAGCCGCTCGGCCAGGCCGCCAGGAACAACTACAATCCAAATCAGCTAATCAAGTCAATAGGCAGTTAGCGCCATGATACGAAGTATGACGGGATTCGCCCGCCGCGAGGCGGAGATCGGTAACGGCCGCCTCCAGTGGGAACTGCGCGCAGTCAATCACCGCTATCTTGAGACCAGTCTGCGCCTGCCGGAAGAGCTGCGCAGTCTGGAGCCGGCGGCGCGCGAGGCCCTGCGCGAGCGTCTGGGGCGCGGCAAGGTGGAAGGCTATTTGCGCTGGCAGCCCAGCCATGAAACCAGCGGCCGGTTGGCGCTGGACGCGGGCTTGCTCGGCGAAATACAGACGGCCTTGGCCGCGGTGACCAAAGCCATCCCCAATACCGCGCCCGCCAATCCCATGGAGATCTTGCGCTGGCCAGGTGTGGTCAGCGCCCCGGCAGTGGATACCACGCGCCTGCGTGAGCCGGTGCTGAATCTGCTCGAGCAGGCCCTGGACGAATTAGTGCAGCAGCGCCTGCAGGAAGGCGAACGGCTGGCGCAGACACTGACCAGCCGCGGTGCCGAGTTGGCTGACTGGGTGTCCGCTATTCGCGCTCGGCGGCCAGCGGTCCAAGCGGCCCTGCGCGACAAGCTGCTGAACCGGGTAGCAGAGGTCAGCGCCAACCCGAACGAGGATCGACTCGAGCAGGAGTTGGCCCTGCTCGCCCAGAAAATGGATGTGGCCGAAGAGCTGGACCGGCTCGACAGTCATATCACGGCCTTGCGGACGGCCCTGACGCAAACCGAGCCGGTGGGCCGGCGCTTGGATTTCCTGATGCAGGAGCTCAATCGGGAGGCCAATACCCTATCGGCGAAAGCGGCCGATGCCGAAACGACCGCTGCCACCGTGGAGATGAAAGTGCTGATCGAGCAAATGCGCGAACAGGTGCAGAATATCGAATGATTGACATGCTGTTAGCGTCATCCGTCCGATGACAATTCCCGTCCAGCGATCCGAGGAGGAAAGCGCCATGTTACCTATCGTTTTCAAACGCCTGCTTGGCGGATTTGGTTGGCTCATGCTGGGCCTGTGTGGCACGGCCCTGGCGGATGCCACGCTCGAGTATTCGGGCCGGGCTGACAGGCAGGCTTATCGCGTCCTGGTTAAGGGCGACAAGGTCCGGCTCGAACAAGATGCGCGCGGGGCCATGTATTCGATTTTCCGGGCCGAGCAATTGCAAGCCGGGCAGTCTGCCCCACAGATGGCAACTCGCCCGACCGAGCAGCGCCAGCAGATCAATGGCATAGCTTGCCGGGTCTATGAGGTGCTGCGAGACGGCCAGGTCGTCGGTCAGCTATGCCTGGCGCAAGCCGATGACTTGTCCGGGCTGAGCCCGGCGGAATATAACAGCCTGATGGCACTGAACGCGTTCAACCGCCGGATGGCGAAAGTAGCTCAGCCCCAAACCGATTTTGGCATGCAGGGGCTGGAGATGGCGGGTATTCCAGTGCGCGTGGTCGGGCCCGACGGCAAGCCGGTCATGGAGCTTACGCGGGTTTCGCACCAAGCGTTGTCAGCGGACCTGTTCACCGTGCCGCAGGGCTATCGCCAATTCGACCCGCTCCAGGCCGGCCCGTCTGGGCGGCAATAAGCGTGCGTCAAGGGGCCATTCTAAGGGTCCGATAAAACATTTTGGCATGCTTGAAAAACCGAATCTCGGAACCATTTCCTAAATGAACGCAACGTGAGTCAATTCGTTAACAAAAGGAGGAACGAGCATGGCGATGACACGTTATGAACCCTGGAGCATCTTGAACCAGCTGCATCGGGAAATGGACCGGATGTTCAATGATCAGGATGTCGAAGGCGGAGCGCCGTCAGCAACGGCTGACTGGACGCCGGCGGTGGATATTAAGGAGCAAGCGGATGCCTTTGTCCTGTATGCCGATCTGCCCGGCGTCGATCCCGGTAGCATTGATGTCAACATGGAAAACAGCGTGCTGACCATTAAAGGTGAGCGTCCCTGGGACAATGCCGACGAGCGGCAGCAGTTCAAACGCACCGAACGCGTCCGGGGCAGCTTCTATCGGCGCTTCACCCTGCCTGACAGCGCCGATGCTGAGCGGGTTTCGGCACGCAGCCGCAACGGAGTTCTGGAAGTCGTGATTCCCAAGGCCGAGAAAGTCCAGCCACGGCGGATTAACGTCGAGGGCTGATGCAGGCAGGCCAGGGACAGGTTCGGGCGCGGCGGTGAGCGGCGCCCGAACGTCTATTATTGGCTGTCGTTATCCATGTGGTCGTTATCCATGTGATTATGTGACTAACGGCATGGTGGCGCAGGCCGAACGTGGTGATTGATGAGGTGGTCGAGTAATCATGGAATACAAAGATTATTACAAAATTCTAGGGGTTAGCCGGGATGCTAGCCAGGACGAGATCAAAAAAGCCTACCGGCGCCTGGCGCATAAGTATCATCCTGATGTGAATGATTCCCCGGACGCCGAAGCGAAATTCAAGGAGATCGGCGAAGCCTATGAGGTGCTCAAGGATCCGGAAAAGCGCCAGACCTATGACCAGTTCGGCTCGAATTGGCGTGACGCCCAGGATTATCGCGCCAATACCCAATGGGATTTCGGCTTCGGCGGCGGTCGTGGCGCCGGGGGCGGCGGTTTTCGGCGCGAAGGTTACGCCAGTGGCGACTTCAGCGAATTCTTTGAAAGCCTGTTCGGCGGCATGGGCGGTGAGCGTGGCCGCCCCGGCTTTGCGGCCGGCCAGGCTGCCGGGCAAGGGACCGATCAGACGGCCGAAATCGAGGTGCCGCTGGAAATGGCCTATGGCGGGGGCACGCAGACCATCCGGCTCGCTAATGGGCGCAATATCAATGTCAAAATTCCTGCCGGCATCACCGATGGCCAAAAAATCCGGCTTGCCGGTCAGGGCGAGCCCGGCCTCGGTGGTGGCCGGGCCGGTGACTTGTTTTTGCTGGTTCGGCTACAGCCTCATCCGACCTTCAAAGCAGACGGCAAGGACATTTATGTCGATCTGCCCGTGGCACCCTGGGAGGCCGGCCTAGGCGCGAATGTCGAGGTTCCGACCCTGGGCGGCCAGGTCGGCCTGAAAATTCCGGCCGGGTCCCAGAGCGGGCGGCGTTTGCGCCTGCGGGGCCGCGGCTTGCCGGGCAAGCCCGCCGGGGATCAATATGTCATTTTGCAAATTCATAACCCCCCCCTGGAAGATCGCGAGCTCAAGCGCCTGTACGAGCGTTTGCGCGATAAAGCGGCATTCAACCCGCGGGCCATGGCCGAATGATTGCGGCTTGCCTGCGCTACTTGTCATAGCGGAGCGATACTCTATGCCTGTCCCAAGATTCTCGGGCTTTATCCTGGGTGCCCTGTTAATGCTGGCAGGCTGCACCGGCACCGCTGCGGCGGCCCTGCCTGCCAGTGTCGACGGCGATGAGCTGCCCACATTGGCCCCTATGCTGGAAAAGACTTTACCGGCAGTGGTCAATATCGCGACTACCGGGCGGGTGGTCGAGCAAAGCGCTTTGTTTAACGACCCTTTTTTCGGCCAGTTTTTCGACTTGCCGCAATTGCGGCGCGAGCGCAAAACCCAGGGGCTTGGCTCGGGCGTCATCGTTGACAGTCAACGCGGCCTGATTCTGACCAACCATCATGTCATCGAAAAGGCCGAGGACATCAAGGTCACCTTGCAAGATGGCCGCGAGCTCGAGGCGGAACTGGTGGGCAGCGATCCGGAATCGGATGTGGCGCTGGTGAGCATCGATGCAGCCAACTTGACCGAAGTTCCCCTGGGCGATTCCGATCAATTGCGAGTCGGTGATTTCGTCGTGGCGATCGGCAATCCATTCGGCCTCGGTCAGACTGTCACCTCAGGGATTGTCAGCGCGCTGGAGCGCAGTGGTCTGGGCATTGAATCCTATGAAAACTTTATCCAAACGGATGCCTCGATCAACCCAGGCAACTCCGGCGGTGCCCTGGTCAATTTGCGCGGCGAGCTGATGGGTGTCAACACGGCGATTGTCGGTCCTAACGGCGGTAATGTCGGCATTGGTTTCGCTATCCCCGTGAATATGGCCAAAAGGATAATGGACCAGCTCATCGAGCATGGCGAGGTGCGCCGGGGGCAACTCGGTATCATGGTGCAGGATTTAACGCCTGAGCTGGCCCAGGCCTTCGGCCTGCAAGGCAAGCGAGGCGTGGTGATCGCTGAGGTCATGCCGGGCTCGGCGGCCGAGCGTGCCGGCTTGCAGCCAGGCGATGTGGTAACCGCGGTGGATGGCGAGGCGCTTGATAAAGCCAGTGATTTACGCAATGCCATCGGTATGCTGCCCATTGGCACGCCTGTGATGCTCAACATTCTGCGCGCTGGCCAACCCAAGCAAATCACCGCCAAAATCGCCGCCCCCAGTCAGGCGAGGCAGGATGGCAGCCGCCTCAATGCCCATCTGGCCGGAGCCTACTTCACCGATACTCCCTCCCAAGCCCGGGCGCAGGGGGTGCTGGTGGCCGAAGTTGAGCACGGCAGTCCCGCCTATCGGTATGGTCTGCGCGAGGACGATATTATTCTGACGGTCAACCGCCAACGGGTCACCGATCTGCAGTCGTTTGTCCAGGCTGTGCCTGGCGGTCAGGCCCGGTTGCTGCTTAATCTGCAGCGCCAGGGCCGAGCTTTGTTTCTGTTGATGCAGTAAGGCAATCGAATGCAGGCCGGTGTCCTAGCGCGGGGCGGGCTAAAGCCCGCTCTACATTACCTTTGCCTTGGCCTAGGTGGCGGGTTGAAGCCTGCCCTACATTGATCCCACATTGATCCCATCGACCTGTAGGGCCGGTTTTAACCGGCCAGTGACTTGTAGGGCCGGTTTTAACCGGCCAA
>CAYFSA010000024.1:0-9125 GCA_964345605.1 uncultured Ectothiorhodospiraceae bacterium | reverse complement strand
CTCATGGGCTAACTCATGGGCTAACTCATGGGCTAAAGCAGCCTGCAAAAGCGCGAGCGGCTAAAATTGAAATGATCGTCTTGCTTGATCAATAGACCGGATACTCGTTATCCTTAGTTAAATAGTCAAGAAAAGCGTTGTTAACCCCTGTTGCTGGAGATGTCTTATGAGTGAGCTGACCGAAAAACGCTGTAAACCCTGTGAAGGCGGAGTGCCTCCGCTTGGCGAGCAAGAAGCCCGCGAGCTGATGGGGCGCTTGGACAAGGGCTGGCAATTGGCCAGCGACGGCAAGCTGATCGAGCGCCTGTTCGAGTTCAACAATTACTACGAAACCATCGCCTTCGTGAATGCCATCGCCTGGATGGCGCACCGCGAAGACCATCATCCCGATTTAGAGGTCGGCTATAACCGCTGCAAAGTGCGTTACACCACTCATGCCATCAACGGTTTATCCGAGAATGACATGATCTGTGCGGCCAAGGTGGATCGCCTGTTGAGTTAATTTAGGGGGCGGGCCGGTTGCGACCGGCCCTATCATCTTCTGGTGAAGTCGATCTGAATAGACCTGACAGCCGCGGCGAGGTTGGTTAAAACCGGCGCTGATCAACCGGGGGGCCAAGTCAGCTGCCGGCCACCGAGCAGATGCAAGTGAATATGAAACACCGTCTGCCCGGCTTCTTCGTTGCAATTGATCACAGTCCGATAACCACGCTCGGTCAAGCCTTCTTGGGCCGCCACCTGTGTTGCCGCCAGGTACATTTTGCCGACCAGTTCGGCATCCTCGGGCGTCAGGTCATTCAACGTCGGAATGCGCCGCCGGGGCACGATGAGCACATGGACCGGTGCTTGCGGGTTGATGTCCCGAAAACCGACGACCTCATCGTCTTCATAGACGATGTCGGCCGGAATTTCGCGGCGGATGATCTTTTCGAAAATATCCGTTGCCATGCTGAACCTGCTTATTGTGCTTGACTAGAATTTGCGCCGGCCCGCAAAGGCATGCCCGAGCGTTACACCGTCCACATAATCGAGCTCGCCCCCCAGGGGAACGCCATGGGCGATTCGGCTCGTTTCAATCCCGCGGGCTGCGGCCATTTGGCTGACATAATGGGCGGTAACTTCGCCTTCTACAGTAAGATTGGTGGCCAGAATAATCTCTTTGATGTTGCCTTCGTCCAGCCGGGTGGCGAGCTGCGACATACCCAGCTCTGCCGGGCCGATCCCGTCGAGCGGTGACAGATGGCCCATCAGTACATGATACAAACCATGGTAATGATTGCTGCGCTCGATCGCGAGGACATCCGCTGGCGTCTCGACGATACAGAGTTCGCTGTGCTCGCGCCGGCTATCGGCACATATCTCGCATAATGCGTGTTCGGTCAAATTGCGACAGAGCCGGCAATGGCCGATGCGCGCCAACGCCTCCTGCAAAGCATTCACCAACCGCTCGGCGCCTTCTCGGTCGCGCTCCACCAAATGCAAGCCCATGCGTTGCGCCGACTTCGGACCCACGCCCGGCAGGCAGCGCAAGGCATCCAGCAAGGTTTGTAATGCCGAGGGCTGGCTCATTGATACCGTCTAAAACGGCAATTTCATGCCCGCCGGCAGGCCCATGCCCTCGGTTAAGCCAGCCATCTTTTCCTTGCTCATTTCCTCGGCCTTTTGCACGGCGTCATTGACCCCAGCGGCAACCAAGTCCTCCAGCATATCCCGATCATCGCCGAGCAGGCTGTCATCGATTTCCACGCGCCGCACCTGATGCTTGCCGGTCATCACCACTTTCACGAGCCCGCCACCGGACTCGCCCGTTACTTCCATTTCGGCCAGCTCCTCCTGCGCCTTCATCATGTTTTCCTGCATTTTCTGGGCTTGCTTCATCATGTTTCCAAGACCGCCTTTCATACCTCTACCTCGTTATTTCGCTTGAACAATTGATCGACATTGCACTTTGCCCTGGGGCGCCGTGCCTGGTTGCACCGTATCCCGGGTGCGCTTGAAACGAACCCGCTTCGTGTCATTCCTTATCCCCGCCTGTGGCAGCCGAATCGGACGAGCCAAGGGGCTGGATGGTTTCTTTAACGATCTCGGCATCGAAGGTATGCATGAACTGCTGCAACAAATCATCGCCTTCAATCGCTTGCTGTGCTGCCTGTTGCCGCTCGCGGGAACGGCGCTCGTTGGCCTGCGCCGGTGTTTCCGGCGGGCCAACGGCCGAACTCGGCTCCGCTTTGGCTATACTGCCAGCATTGCCGTTGGTGTCCGGCGCTGAGGCAGTCCCTGGCAGCACTTCAATCTTAACGTCAATCGAGCGGCCGAGGTAAGCCGTCAAGGCATTGCGCAGCTGCTCTTCGGCGCGTGGGGTGCGCAGACTTTGATAGTCAGCGGCAAGCGCCAGACGCCAAGTATCCTCACCACGGCTCAACAGGTAACAATGACTGGCCATAACAAAGCTCGGCCCTCTCAAGCCGAGTTGGCGCATAACGGCTTCCCAGTCGAGCTCGGCCGGCTCCGCAGCCCCGGCCGCCGGTGCCTGGGTAACGGCCGGGGCTGCCTCGTTGCCGGTTGCCGCCGGGGCTTTGGCTGCCGCTGGCGGTGATTGTTCAGCTGGGCTCGGTACGCGGGCGGCTAAGGTCGGCTCGGCCGCGGGCACCTGCGAGGCAGTGTCGGCGCGCGGTGCCGCCGCCGGGGGCGTGGGCTGCCCTGCGGCGGTAAAGTCTCGCCGCGGTGTCTCGCTGACGGGGCCAGGTGCAACACTGGCCACGGGCTGAAAAGCCAACATGCGTAACAGCACCATCTCAAAGCCCATTTGTGGATCGGGCGCCAACGGCAGGTCGCGCTGACCGTTCAGCGCAATCTGGTAATATAGTTGCACAACCTCGGGACTCAAGGCGGCCGCCAGCTGCTGCAGCCCCGCATAGTCGGTGTCGGTATCCAGGGCATCCGGTAGAGTTTGCAGCAGGGCGAGCCGATAAAGCTGGCGGCTCAACTGAGCCAGCACATCGGCAAAATCCAAAGCCCGTTCCGCCAACTGCGCCACTAAGCGCATCAGGGTTCGACCATCATTGTCAGCCAGGGCTTGCAGGAGCTGCAGGAGCTGGCCCCCGGCGACGGTGCCGAGCATATCGCCCACTTCCGCCGCGTTCAATTGCCCGCCACCGAAGGCAATCGCCTGATCCAGCAAGCTTAAGCCATCCCGGATACTACCATCGGCAGCCGCAGCAAGCATCCGGATCGCTTCCGCCTCGGCAGTCACCCCTTCGGCGGTCACGACGGTCTGCAGATGGCCCGCGATTACCGCCGGCGCCAGGCGCTTGAGATTGAACTGCAGACAGCGCGAGACCACTGTCACCGGCAATTTTTGCGGATCAGTGGTCGCCAGCAGGAATTTGACGTGCTCGGGCGGTTCTTCCAGCGTTTTCAGTAAGGCATTGAACGAATGCCCGGACAGCATGTGCACTTCATCGATCAGGTAAACCTTGAAGCGCCCATGTGTCGGTGCGTATTGCACATTGTCCAGCAACTCGCGGGTATCTTCGACCCGGGTGCGCGAGGCCGCGTCCACCTCGATCAAATCGGCGAAGCGGCCCTCGTCAAGCTCCCGGCAAGCACTGCAGACACCGCAAGGTTGGGCTGTCGGACCGGTCTCACAATTCAGACACTTGGCCAGAATCCGGGCAATGGTCGTCTTACCGACCCCCCGCGTACCCGTAAACAGATAGGCATGATGCAAGCGGCCTTCGCCCAGGGCATTCACCAGCGCCCGCCGGACATGCTCTTGGCCGACTAGGGTCTGGAAATCATGCGGCCGCCATTTGCGGGCGAGAACCTGATAACTCATGAAAGGGCGAATACCTCACGGGGGTGATTGAGCCAAGCTTGATTGAGCGGGTTCAATTCTAGCGAAAGCCGAGGCCGGGGTCATGCAGCAATTGCCGTATTAAGGGCGGTACCGGCAGTGAATGATGTGAGAGCATGCGCGCTTGGGAGGGAGGCGGTCCACACCAGCCACACCCCGGCGCCCGAGTTCACTGCTACCGTTGCTCCCTTCCGGGCCTGGCGGGGTTTACAGCTAGTCGTCGCGGGGGGACCCATGCGGACCACCATTGATCAAATCAGCCGTTGGCCAATCAGCGCCCAATCAACGGGCCGGCTAATGACTGATAAAGCTATATACGATAACGTACTTAATCAGTTAAACCAAGGGAGGGTGGGAAAGTAGAGGACAGGAAAGTAGAGGACATCCATGGATTGCACGCGTGATGTTATGTGCTCTGCAACACCGGCTTTGTTGGCGGTATGCTCCAGAACTTGCAAGAATTCTGGTAAGAAGTCGACGGCAGTGATGTGTGCGTTTCGAAATCGCGTTAATGGTTTGCAAGTCGCAGCGGGTGGAGTACCCTCGCGCGAGCGGTCTTGTCTGCACAAATAGTCCGATATCACGCATCTTAAGCTATCTAGGTTCAATTAGGATATGTTTGATTCACTCGCGGAACGCCTCGGTAAAACGATCAAGCACCTGCGTGGCCAGGCTCGCCTGACCGAAGACAATATCAAAGACACCTTGCGGGAAGTGCGCATGGCCTTGCTGGAGGCCGATGTCGCGCTGCCGGTGGTGCGTGAATTCATCAACAATATCAAGGCCCGAGCGGTCGGCCGCGAGGTTCTGGAGAGTCTGACGCCCGGCCAAGTAATGGTGAAGATCGTCCATGAAGAGCTGGTCAAGCTCATGGGTGAGACCAATGCCAGTTTGGATTTAAGCTCGCAGCCGCCGGCGATTGTGCTCATGGTTGGTCTGCAGGGTTCGGGCAAGACGACCTCGGTGGCCAAGCTGGCGCGGTGGCTGCAGGAGCGCGACAACAAGTCTGTCATGGTGGTCAGTGCTGACGTTTATCGCCCGGCGGCGATCGATCAGCTCGAAACCCTGGCGGGCGAGGTTGGCGCGACCTTCTGTCCAAGTCACAGCAGCCAGGCACCGACCCGGATCGTCAAGGATGCCCGTGAGGCGGCGCGCAAGGCCTTCGCTGATGTGCTCATCGTCGATACCGCCGGGCGGCTGCATGTCGACGAGGCCATGATGGCCGAAGTGAAAGCGCTGCATGAGGCGGTCGCGCCGATCGAGACCTTGTTCGTGGTCGATAGTATGACCGGTCAGGATGCCGCCAATACGGCCAAGTCTTTCCACGATGCCCTGCCTTTGACTGGTGTGGTGCTGACCAAGACCGACGGCGATGCTCGCGGGGGTGCCGCCTTGTCCGTGCGCCAGATTACCGGCGCGCCGATCAAATTTCTCGGCGTCGGTGAAAAGACCGAGGCCTTGGAGCCTTTCTATCCGGAGCGGGTGGCCTCCCGTATTCTCGGCATGGGCGATGTGGTGAGTCTGGTCGAGGAAATGGAGCGCAAAGTCGATAAGGATAAATCGGCAAAGCTGGCTAAGAAGCTCAAAAAGGGTAAGGGCTTCGATCTTGAGGATATGCGCGAGCAGCTCGGCCAAATGCAGAAAATGGGCGGTGTTGCCGGCATGCTGGACAAGCTTCCCGGTATGCCAGGCGGTGTCGATTCGGCGCAATTGCAAGGGCAGGGCGAGAAAGAGATGAGCCGCATGCTGGCCATTATCAATTCTATGACGCCCCAGGAGCGGCGTCATCCGGATATTATCAAGGGTTCACGCAAGCGCCGCATCGCCAATGGCTCGGGGACCCAGGTGCAGGATGTCAACCGCATGCTCAAGCAGTTCGCTACCATGCGCAAAAGTATGAAGCAATTCTCCAAAGGCGGCATGAAGAAAATGATGCAACAGATGCAGCAAATGCAGGGGGGGCGGATGCCGCCGGGAATGCCGCGGCGCTAACGGGCTAGCGGCTCGAGGGGCTTCTCAGTAGATGCAGTATCCGCTATCATGGCGAATTTACCCCAATCGACAGGGCAGCAAAAGTTGCCGGTAGTCCACAACGGTTCGAGTAAGCTATGGTAAGCATAAGATTATTTCGCGGTGGCGCCAAGCGCCGTCCCTTTTATCAGATCATCGTCACCGACAGTCGGCGCCGGCGCGATGGTGCCTATATTGAGCGGTTAGGGTTTTTCAATCCGGTCGCGCGCGGTAAGGAAGTCCGGTTGCGCATGGATACCGAAAAGGCGCGTGAGTGGATCGCCAAAGGTGCGCAGCCGACCGAGCGGGTGTTGCATTTGCTTAAAGAAGCCGAAAAGCAGCAGCCTGACGTTGCTGCGGTGCCCGAGGCCGGGCCGGTGGCGACTGCCGCGGCGGCCCCTGCCGAACCTGCCGCGGCGGCGAGCTGAGCCGGTCTGGCGACACGCGCACTAGCAGTGCCGGACCATGCCGAGCAAGCCGGTCGTCATCGGCCGTTTATGCGGGCTGTACGGTATTCAGGGATGGTTAAAAGTCTATTCCTATACGCAGCCAAGGGAAGGCGTTTTTAGCTACCAGCCTTGGCAATTGACTGGGCAAGAAGTCCAGCAAGTCAGCGAGATCGCGAGCTGGCGGTGGCAGGGCAAGGGGCTGATCGTCAAATTGGCCGGTATTGACGAGCGGGCTACGGCCGCGCGCTTGGTGGACAGTGATATCAGCGTGGCGCGCGAGGCTTTGCCGCCAGCGGCGGAGGACGAGTATTACTGGGCCGATCTGGAAGGTTTGCGGGTCGTCACCCGAGAGGGGGTGGTGCTGGGGCAGGTGGACTATTTGTTCGACAACGGCGCCAATGACGTGCTGGTGGTCAGGGGCGAGCGCTTGCGTATGCTGCCCTTCGATTTGGACCAGGTTATCCGGCGGATCGATTTGACTGCCCAGGAAATGGAAGTCGACTGGGACCCACAGTTTTGACCACGCGCATCGACGTGGTGACCCTGTTCCCCGATCTGGTTGCGGCGGTGATCCATTACGGGATAACCGGCCGGGCGGTCGAACGCGGCTTATTGCAGCTCGCGACCTGGAATCCGCGCAATTATACCGAGGATCGCCACCGCACGGTCGATGACCGGCCGTATGGCGGCGGGCCCGGCATGGTGATGAAAGCCGAGCCGCTGGCGCGTGCGGTACAAAAGGCCAAGGCAGCGCGGTCGGCGCCGTGGGTAGTTTATCTCAGCCCGCAGGGACGGCGTCTGGATCAAGCGGGATTGCACGAGCTGGCGGCGCGTGAGCTGGTCCTGGTGGCTGGGCGCTACGAGGGCGTGGACGAACGCTTCCTAACGGCCTATGTGGATGAGGAGTGGTCGCTGGGTGATTATGTACTGAGCGGCGGTGAGCTCGGCGCCATGGTGATCATCGATGGGATTGCCCGGTTGTTGCCCGGCGCGCTCGGCCATGCCGACTCCGCTGAGCAGGACTCCTTCGCCCGGGGCTTGCTGGATTGCCCGCATTATACCCGCCCCACGGTGTTCAATGGCCAAGCGGTACCGGCTGTACTGAGTACCGGGAACCATGCCCAGATCGCTGCCTGGCGGCGCCGGCAGGCGCTGTTGCGGACCGCCGAGCGCCGCCCCGATTTGCTGGCCGACATCGAGCTGACGGCAGCCGATCGTGATGTCCTGCGGCAAGCGGGTTATTGGCCCTCGCCAAAAACGAATTCATAAACTTAGATGTCAATGGAGACAGCAGTCGTGAGTAACGTAATTGATGAGATTAACCGGGAGCAAATGCGTAAGGACGTCCCGGATTTCGCGGTCGGCGATACGGTGCAGGTCCAAGTGGCGGTGCGCGAAGGCAACCGCGAGCGTCTGCAGCCTTTTGAAGGCGTGGTGATCGCCAAACGCAACCGCGGTCTGCATTCCAGTTTCACCTTGCGCAAGATGTCGCATGGCGAGGGGGTGGAGCGCGTGTTTCCCGTGCATAGTCCGGTGGTGGCTTCGGTCAAGGTCAAGCGGCGGGGCGATGTGCGGCGGGCCAAGCTGTACTATCTGCGGGGCCGCACCGGCAAGGCTGCGCGGATCAAGGAAAAGGTCTGACTTGATTCATGCTGTGAGTGGCGCTGGCTTCGGGTCGTGTCAGTGAAACAATCGGCTGGCTAGCGTGTTGAACGCCAGGTCATCTTTGTTCGTGCGGCGCGGTGATTGTGTCGATCTGGAAGCCGACACAACGCGGCGGTGCTCAAATGATTAGCTTGTCTTGAAGGAAGGGATTCCCAGCGCTTAAATAGGCAATCAGCCAATCGCAATCAGTCATTCATTGAACCGCAATGACGCAGCCTGCTTGCCACCCCGAGTACGCGGCAATTTTCGATCTGCCGTGGGGCCGTGTCGGCGTGCAAGCGACGCCGGATACGCTGATTGCCGTTAGTTTCCTGGCCTCTGATCAGCCCCTGCAAGCCCCCGCGAATCCGCTTGCGGCGGCAGCCAAAGCGCAGCTAAGCGCTTATGGCTGTGACCCCGGCACTGTTTTCGATTTGCCCCTGGCCGCCCCGGCTACCTTTTTCCAAGCCCGTGTGCGAACCGCGTTGTTGAATCTGCCGGTTGGCACGACGCTCAGCTATGGCAGGCTCGCCCAATATCTGGGCACTGCCCCGCGCGCGGTCGCGGCGGCCTGCCGACGTAATCCCCTGCCGCTGATCGTCCCTTGTCATCGGGTCGTAGCCGCTCACAGCTTAGGTGGCTATGCCGGCCATCTTGCTCCTCCCTGGACAACCCTCAAGACAGCTTTACTTGAGCATGAGGATGCATGCCCGTCGCTCAATTAATCGCTTTTTCATAAAGCTTAAAACGGACTTTAATGTGTTTGTAACATCAAGCCATTACCGTGTCGACTTAGTCGAGACAAGACCGAGACCTTTCTAATTCTCGCCATTGCCCGTGGTCCTTGAGCGAAGCCGACGGGTACACCTTGACGGGGATGCGATGACACATAAGCAAGCGCCAGTAAGGCTGAGCCTGATGGCCGTGATAGTGATTTGCGCGGGTATGACTATGCCTGCCGCCCAGGCAGCCGACTCGATCGACAATTTGACCCAGGAATTGATCGATCTGCGTGGTGAAGTGCAGCGGCGGGGCGATGAACTGGACTTAAAGCGCGAGCAGCATAAAAGCCGCATGTAGTCCCTGGAGCGCCAGCGTGGCGAGATCGAGGCATAGGCGCCAAAATAAGCCGCCTAGCACTCATACGTTACTGATTCCACGGGCCC
>CAYFSA010000023.1:0-29233 GCA_964345605.1 uncultured Ectothiorhodospiraceae bacterium | reverse complement strand
CCGCCGCGGCGCCTTGCCGGGAAAGCGTGGCGCATGGGCATTAGCTGTGAGTGCCTGTTCAACCCCATTGAATAGACTACTAATGATCTATTGGGGCTACCTTTGCCAATTGGCCGATAGAAAAGAGGGGGCTAGCTACAGGGCCTTAAAACCGGCCATGCTTCAGGAAATCGCATGCCGATTCGCTCACCGGCTTGGCAAATAACATCCCGAAGTGACTGTACGGCACGATCAGGTGATCGTTGATCTCGGCGGCGCGGGTTTCGGCGACACTGACGGCGCCGTCGTGGGGTTTGGCTAGCGGCGAGCCGAACAAGAGACTGACGACATGGGTGAAGCCGATGCCGCGATTGCCGGCGATGGCCCCGAGCTGATGGGTGCCCTTGAAGCGAGGGGCGTCACCGAGCAAACCGTTTTCCACGGCTCGTCCGAGAAACAGGCGGCCTAAGGGGTTGCGGTAAAGCGTGCGGGCGACCTGCGAACCCTTGATCGGGGTGCCCATCATTAACACCCGCCCCGGGCGCTGCAGCGGCGAGACGTCGAATAAATGCAGGAGGATAATGCCGCCATGGCTATGGGCGACGAAATGCACAACCTCGGCATCGATCCGATTCAAAAAGCGATCTAGGCGCGCTGCCGCTTTCTCGGGGCTATAGCGGACGCTCGGATAGCGAAAAGCATGACAGGCGAAGCCGCAAGCTTCGACGCGTTTGCGCAGCGGTACGAGCTCGTTGCCCAGCATCCACACCCCATGAATGAATACGACCGCCTCTCGCATTGATTTGACCCTCCAACAAGCCGGGCTTCGCTACCCGTGTACCAGTAACCTTAGCGTTCGCTAATGAGCCACGCCCCGCCGTATTCATATTTGCATAAGTTCTCGGAGCCGCCCGGTCCGGCGTCTTTTGCCCCGCGGGGGCAAAGGCGCGAAAACTTATGAAATCATTCCTGCCTGCCGGTTCAGACGGCGCCGCTGGCCGGCACATAATCGCGTAAGGCATCGCGATCGGTATTGCTGCTCGCCCACTGAATCGCCTCATCGCGGGGCAGCCAGCGGTAGTCCGTATGTTCCTGTGCCACTTGGATCGGGCAGGGGGCAGTGAGCGCTACCCGAAACACATGCTCCAGGTTCTCCCTGATTGCCGGGGCGTAGCGATGCCGCCAGGCGGGGTGAATCGGGAAGCGATTACGGCGCTGACAATCGATTACCGTGATGTCGGTCAAGCCGGTTTCCTCGCGGACCTCGCGCACTGCCGCTTGCACCGGGGTTTCGGCCGGTTCCAGGCTCCCGGTCACCGACTGCCAAAAGTCAGGTGGATTGCGGCGCTGTAACAGCAGGACTTGGCCATTGTCGGTGTAAACCAGCACCAATACCGATTCCGGCCGTTTATAGCTTGCCGCTGTCTCCGCCATCACGCCGTCAGCCCTGGCGACGAATCCGCAGATTCAGCTCACGCAATTGAGCTTCCGGGATCGCGGCCGGTGCCGATGTCAACAGGCAGGCTGCCGTTTGCGTTTTGGGGAAGGCCATGACTTCCCGAATGGACTGGCTGCCCGTCATCAGCATGACCAGGCGATCCAGCCCGAAAGCGATGCCGCCATGCGGGGGGCAGCCATATTTCAAGGCATCCACCAGGAAGCCGAATTTCTCGCGCACCTCTTCATCGGCAATGCCTAGCAGTGCGAATACCGCCTGTTGCAGCTCGGGATCATGGATACGCACCGAGCCGCCGCCGATTTCCGTGCCGTTAAGCACCATATCATAGGCCCGCGACAGGGCCTGACCGGGATTTTGCTGCAGTTCGGCCGGGTTGGCCTGACGCGGTGCGGTAAAGGGATGGTGCAGTGCGATCCAGCGGCCATTGGCCTCATCCCATTCGAACATCGGAAAATCCACCACCCACAGCGGTTGCCAGCCGCGCTCGATCAAGCCCCGATCGCGGCCGAGCTGGACCCGCAGGGCGCCGAGGGCATCGTTGACCACATGGGCCTTATCGGCACCGAAGAACAGGAGATCTCCGTCGTTGGCGGCGGTACGCTCGAGCAATTCCACGATCACCGTGTCCGGCAGGAACTTAAGGATCGGCGATTGCAGCCCCTCGCGGCCGCGATTCAAATCATTGACTTTGATATAGGCCAGTCCCTTCGCACCATAGCGCGACACGAATTCGGTATAGCCGTCGATCTCCTTACGGGTCAGCTCGCCGCCACCCGGCAGCCGCAGTACCGCGATGCGCCCTTGCGGATCCCTGGCCGGGCCGGAGAAGACCTTGAAATCGACGTCGGTCATCAGGTCGCTGACATCAACTAGCTCCAAAGCGATGCGCAAATCCGGTTTGTCCGAGCCGTAGCGGCGCATGGCCTCGGCGTAGGTCATGCGGGGGAAGGGATTGGGCAGCGCTTCCTCGAGCACCTGGGCGAACAGGCTGCGCATCATCTCTTCCATGAGCTTCATGATGTCGTCCTCGGCGAGGAACGAGGTCTCGATATCGAGCTGGGTAAACTCCGGTTGGCGGTCGGCACGCAGATCCTCATCGCGGAAACAGCGCACAATCTGATAATAGCGGTCCATGCCGCCCATCATCAGGAGCTGCTTGAAGATTTGCGGCGACTGCGGCAGGGCGAAGAAGTCACCGGGATGGGTGCGGCTCGGCACCAGATAATCGCGTGCGCCTTCCGGGGTGGCTTTGGTGAGCATCGGCGTTTCGATCTCGAGGAAGTCGTGAGCTTCCAGAAAGCGCCGCAAACTCCGAGTAATCTGTGCGCGCATGCGCATGCGCTGCTGCATCTGGGGGCGGCGCAGATCGATATACCGATACTTCAGCCGCGATTCCTCATGCACCTCGTCATCATCGAGCTGAAACGGCGGTGTCTCGGCATTTGCCAGTATGGCCAGGGCTTGCCCCAGAACTTCGATCTTGCCGGTTTTGCGATCGAGATTCTCCGTGCCCGCGGGCCTGGCCCGGACTTTCCCGCTGATACGCAGCACGAATTCGTTACGCACTCGTTCGGCCCAATGAAACACCTCGGGCAGATCGGGATCGAAGACCACCTGCACGAGGTCTTCGCCATCGCGCAGATCGATGAAAATGACCCCGCCATGGTCCCGCCGCCGGTTGACCCAACCGCACAGGGTCACCGTTTGATCGATCAGTGCCTCGTTAATCTCCCCACAATGGTGGCTGCGCATGCTCTTTCATCCTTCGCGTCGAATACATCATCATGGCATGGGGGCAGAGCGCCCAGACGCCGCTCGCCGCCAAACCAAAACCCAGCATCTTAAGAGCAGGCAGCTCAACGCGCAAGTTAAACAGGCCCATTCATCGCTTGCAGCCGACGGGCAGGGTCAAATGAGCGCTCGCGGTTAATCGGTGGCGGCCGGCGTCGGCTCCTTCGCTTTGGCGGGGGCCTTGTTTTCAGTCTTGCCGCCGCTTGGGTCGCTCGAGCTGCCGGCCGAGGACTCGTCCCCTGAGCTCGCGACATTGCGGCGCTTGCCGGATTTGAAGTCGGTTTCATACCAGCCGCTGCCGCCGAGCCTAAAGCCCGTGGGCGAGACGAGCTTGCGCATGGACGATTTACCGCATTGTTCGCAAACTTTCAACGGGGCTTCGCCGATGCGCTGCAGAATTTCGGTGCGGCTACCGCAGGCCGAGCATTCGTATTCATAGATGGGCATGATTCAAGTTCCCTGGTCGTCGTTGTAAGGGGCAGTGGTCAACGCGTCTGTGTGCGCCAGCGGAACCGTCCGGCTGGATCATCAGGAAACGCTTTGATTGCATCGTTAAAGTGGGTTCGGCGCCAGACTTTTCAATTGTTCAAGCGAGATTGCCGTGCTCGCGGGTGGCGTGAAAGGCGATCTTCGGCCATTTTTCCTGAGCCATTTGTAAGTTAACGCGGGTCGGGGCGATGTAGACCAGCTCATCGGCGTGATCCAAAGCAAGGTTGCGGGCTTCCTTGTCCTTGAAGCGGGCCAGCTCCTTGTCATCCTCGCCTTCCACCCACCGGGCGGTGTTTACATTGACTGCCTCGAACACGCAATCGACACCGTATTCGGTGCGCAGGCGGTGCGCGACGACATCGAACTGCAGTACGCCGACCGCCCCTAGGATCAGATCGTTATTGGTCAATGGCCGGAATAACTGGGTCGCGCCTTCCTCGCAGAGCTGTGACAGGCCTTTTTGCAGCTGTTTCATCTTGAGGGGGTCGCGCAATTGCGCCCGGCGGAACAGCTCCGGGGCGAAATTGGGAATACCTTTGAAATAAAAGCGTTCGCCCTGGGTGAAGACATCGCCGATGCGGATCGTGCCGTGGTTGTGAATGCCGATGATATCGCCGGGATAGGCGGTTTCCACATGATCGCGGTCGGCGGCCAGAAAGGCGAGGGCCCCACTGACCTTGACATCTTTTTTGATGCGCACCTGATGGAGCTTCATGCCCGGCGAGAAGGTCCCCGAGCAGATGCGCAGGAAGGCCATGCGATCGCGGTGCTGCGGGTCCATATTGGCCTGGACTTTGAAAACGAAGCCCGAGAATTTGTCCTCCAGCGGCTCGACTTCGCGCTGATCGGTTGGGCGTGGCAACGGTGCTGGGGCATGGGTGACAAAATTATCCAACAGCTCGGCAACGCCGAAGTTATTGATCGCCGAGCCGAAAAAGACCGGCGTCTGCGTGCCCCGCAGATAGGCCTGCTGGTCGAACGGATGGCTTGCGCCTTGTACCAATTCGATTTCTTCACGCAGTTCGTCGGCCTGATCATCGAGGATTTCATCCAGCCGCGGATTATCCAGGCCCTCGATGATCTCGCCTTGATGAACCCGCTCGCCATGGCCGGGCTCGTATAAATGCACATGGTCGTCGACCATGTGATAGACCCCGCGAAACCGCTTGCCCATGCCGATCGGCCAAGTGACGGGGGCGCACTGGATCTTGAGCACGTCTTCGACTTCATCGAGCAGCTCGATGGGCTCCTTGCCTTCGCGGTCGAGCTTGTTGATGAAGGTCATGATGGGCGTGCTGCGCAGCCGGCAGACTTCCATCAGCTTGATGGTGCGCTCCTCCACGCCCTTGGCCGCATCGATCACCATGAGGGTGGAGTCCACCGCCGTCAGGGTGCGGTAGGTATCCTCGGAGAAATCGCCGTGACCGGGCGTATCGAGCAGATTGACGACCATGTCTTTATAGGGGAAGGACATCACCGACGAAGTCACTGAAATGCCGCGCTGCTTTTCCAGCTCCATCCAGTCCGAGGTCGCATGACGCGCGGCCTTGCGTCCCTTGACGGTGCCGGCGAGCTGAATGGCGCCGCCGAATAACAGGAGTTTCTCGGTAATGGTGGTCTTGCCCGCATCGGGGTGAGAGATGATGGCGAACGTCCGTCGCCGCGTGGTTTCGTCGACAAAGCTAGTCATGGATATATCGGTTCAGGCGTTGTAAATGTTAATTAAATAAGTAAGTTAGCGAGCATTATAGCGAATCGTGAGCGGTGGCGCTGCGTCAGGCTTTGTCGAAGGTCTCGAGCAGGGCTTGGTAATCGAGGACGCGCCCGCCGGCGGCAGCCTTGAGCTCGCTGGCGAGTTCGGTCTCACGGGCCACCAATTCGGTGCGAATTCCCTGGTAGCGCAGTTCGTTGACCATGGGTGCGAAATCCCCATCGGCGGCAAACAGGGTCAGAAAATCCGGCTGCAGGCGCAGTGCGGTGGACAGGGCGGCGATCATCAGCGCCTGGTCATCGGATTGCTTGTAACCGCCGTCCGGCAGCGGTTTGGCGGGAGCGCGAATGACCCGCACACCTAACTGGGACAGGGCGAACGCCTTATTGCGATATTGCAGGACCACGTTTGCCAGGGCTTCGTGCGTTTCATCCTCGGGGACCCGCTCGACCACAGTGGCCAGG
The DNA here is from genome assembly GCA_964345605.1 of uncultured Ectothiorhodospiraceae bacterium. Lineage (GTDB taxonomy): Bacteria > Pseudomonadota > Gammaproteobacteria > CAYFSA01 > CAYFSA01 > CAYFSA01. Next base: position 23,340 of record CAYFSA010000023.1, on the reverse strand, counting down.
CATTCGATGACATCCACCGTATTATTGCTGCCGATGGCCTGAATGATCTCTGCCACCGGCAAGTAACGAAATCCCAGACTCTTGGCGATCCGTTCGGCATAATTGGTATCGACGGCGATCACTTTTCTTAATAGATTACTCATTTTTAAGGCTTCACTTATGTTTTTGGCTTGTCAGTTCGTGCCGAGCAAGCGACTGGACTCAAGGGCAGCTTCATCGCACCGGCTCGCGAGGCCATGCCGGGCTGGCAGTACACTGGCCTGCCTGGCCGGCTTAGTGGCGTGGTAAAGGCGGCTTGGGATGGTCAAACAACGGTTCTTGGCTGACAACCGGCCAGTAAACGCTGCGGTAAACAGCTATGGCGAGATTATTCGCGTGAGGTTCTGTGGTGGGCATCATGATCGCCAGCCACGGCGCCGGGCCGCAGAAGCCACCTAAAGGATTTAGACAGACCGGTCCTTGGTCGAGGCCCATCGAACCTGGATCATCGAACCTGGATGGCATGAATACCGCGTTTTACAATCCCATTAAAAGTTTACACTGAGCGTGCTGGTAAAGTCACCTGATTATGCGTTGGCCGTTTTCAGGTTATGGCTTATCCCGGATCCTGTTATTGGATACTCAATAGGAGTCCCTATGCAAACCGAGTCCTTTACGTCATTAGCCGAGCGACTTCGTGATGCGCTGCTTGCCTGCGGCTGGCAATTGGCGACGGCAGAATCCTGCACCGGCGGCTGGCTCGCCAAGGTGATCACCGACCTGGCCGGGAGTTCGCAATGGTTCGAGCGCGGCTGGGTCACCTACAGTAATGTGGCCAAGCAACAGCAGCTCGGCGTCGACGAGGCAACGCTGCAAGCCTATGGGGCAGTGAGCGCCGCGACCGTGAAGGCCATGGCGAGCGGTGCGCTGGGGCGCAGTCAGGCGCAGCTGACCGTAGCGATCAGCGGCATTGCCGGCCCGGGCGGCGGCACGGCCGAGAAACCGGTGGGCACGGTATGGCTCGGCTATGCCGGTAAAGACCGGGCGCCGGAGGCCGAGCATTGCCTGTTTGCGGGAGAGCGGGATGCTGTCCGGGCGCAAGCGGTCGAAGCGGCGCTGCGCGGGTTATGTGAGCGACTCGATCTCGGCGCGGGCCGCGGTTGAGTCCGAGGTTGCCGACAGGCTCGCCAGCCACTTGAGCAGAAAGCCGTCGAGCGGCTCGGCGGCCAGGTGCTGGGCGTGGCGCAGGGCCGCTCTGGCCTGGTCATCCCGGCCCTGGAGAATGGCCTTGAGGGCGTTGCGGCGCGCCTGCTCGGCGGCAGTGCGCGTCGCGAGCAACAGTTGCAGATCCATGCCGCAGCGCCGGCAGGTTATCTCGCCGGGGTTGCGGGCACGGCAGTTGGGGCAGGTCTGCATAGCGAAAACTAATGAAATGATTGATCGTTCAGGATTCCAGGAAATAGATCAGCTCGGCCAGCTCCTCGACCCGTTCGGCTAAGTCACCGGCATCAGCGGCGTTGAGGGCCTCTCTGACTGCCTCCATCAGTTCGATCAGGTCATCGCGATCAGCGCTAGCGACAGTCTCGAGCAGGCGCTCGGCCTTGCCGAGCAGTTCCTCGGCACGTTTGATCTGCTGCTGATCGCTGCCCGTCGGGCTTGCCGCTGCGCCCTCCAGCGGGGCCACGCTGCCACCGCCGGTCATGCTGTCGAGCCGTTGGCGGGCATCGCTGAGCTGGCCTTCACTCAGACGTCCGGTGGCGTTCTCGATCGTGATTTGTTTGCTTAGCCCAGTTTCTTTCTCGGTGGCGGTAACCTGCAAAATACCATTGATGTCCAAGGAGAATTTGCAGAGGACCTGATTGCCGGGGGGGGCCTTGGGGTCTAACCCCGAGACAATGAATGAGCCGATTTCCGTGTTATTCAGAGCATCCGGATCCTCGCCCTGATAGACCTCGATCTGAACCGACTGTTGGCCCGGCATAACGGTGCCGAAGACATCGCTTTTGGCGACCGGAATCGAACTGTTTTTGCGGATCATGGGAATGTACGTGTAGGGATAGAGCTCGCCCTGGAAATCCGCCAACGCCGCCGTGCCGAAGGTATACGGGGTGATATCGACCAGTACGCGGCCGACTTGCTGGCCGGCGATGACCGCCGCCTGTACAGCGGCCCCGGTGGCCACGCATAGATCCGGATCGATTTCGCTGCGCGGCTGCAATGACAGGATCTCTTCCAGGCGCTGCTGGATCAGGGGGGTGCGCGTCGTGCCGCCGACCAGCAGGATCTCGTCGAGATCGGCGACATTCAGACCCGCGCCATCCAAAGCGATATGCACAGCCTCCAGGGTCTGTTCGATATAGGGCTCGATCATCGCCTCATAGTCACGGCGGGCGAGCTCCAGGGACAAATGGATGGGCGTGCCTTGCTTGTCTTCGAGTAGGTATTCCTCTTCGATGGTGACATAGGGCGCATTGCTGAGGGTGATTTTAGCGTTTTCTGCGGCCCGGCCGATGCGGGCCATGGCCTGACGATTGCTGCTGGGGTCGACCCCATGGGTGGTTTGGAGATGCGCCACCAGGTGCTCGATGATCTTGTTATCGAAATCGTCGCCGCCGAGGTGATTATTGCCATGACTGCCAAGCACTTCGGTGACGCCTTGCTCCATGCGCACCACGGATACATCGAAGGTGCCCCCGCCCAGGTCGTAGACCAGGATCTGGCGCCGCTGCTGGCTTTCCCCTTCGTAAGCGAGGGCTGCGGCGGTCGGCTCGTTGATGATTCGCACCACCTCCAGCCCGGCGAGCTCGCCGGCATCTTTGGTCGCCTGGCGCTGCGCATCGGAGAAATAGGCCGGGACGGTAATTACGGCCTTGCTAACCGGGCTGGCGAGTTCGGTTTCGGCGGCCTGTTTCAGACGCCGCAGGATCAGGGCCGAGATTTCCTGGGGCCGAAAGCGCTGGTCATCGAGCACAATTTCAATATCCTGTCCCATGCTGCGCTTGATGCTGCGTACCGTGCGTTCGGGGTACAGGGCAGACTGATTGCGCGCCGGGGTGCCGATCAGCAACTCGCCGGTTTGGTCCAGCCCGACCACGGAGGGCAATAATTGGGCGTCATCCACCGGGATGATCCGGGGATGGCCGGCTTCGACAATGGCGACTTCCGAATTGGTCGTGCCAAGATCAATACCGATAATCAGTTCAGATTCAGTCAAAATCGCTACCTTTATAAACTCTATGAAAGCGGGCCTCAGTCGGCTGAGGCAGTGCCAGAATGTGCGTTTTGATTGCGTTCGCGCCGGCGGGGCAGGCGCCGAGCCACTGGTTGGCGTAATTGTTTGAACAGCGTGGCCAGTCTGTCCTTAGCGCCACTATACCAGGGCCGTTGCCGGCGTTTGTTGACAATGACTTCCGCTAGCCGCAGGGACTTGCCATGACGCCAATAGCCATTGCGAACGACCTCGACGACGACCCCGTCGGCATGGGCGCTGGTCTTAGTGGTGTCGTAGGCATACATGGTCTGGGCCGAGAATACTTCGCCGACCGGCGCGACCGTCTGCACCTCATAGCGGTTCAGTAATTGCTCCAGGCGCCGCTGATTGATGGCGATGCCTTCCTGCAGCGAACGGACAAAGCGCACGGTTTTGCCGCCCCAGCATAACGGGCCCGGCCTGAATTGCCCAGCCTGTTGAACCCCGGCCTGCAGGCGGTCATGCAATTCGAGCAGCTCACGAATGAGGGCTTCCTCGGCTTTGTCGATCGCCTCGGCATGCTCATCACGGACGGTTGTCAGGGTCGAGCCCAGTCGCTCGTTAGCGGTTTGCAGATCGGCATAGACCCCGCGGAACTCGTCCAGGGCCGTTTTGACCTGCCGCGATTCACGCTGCACTTCATTTTTCAGGGTGGCCAGCTCAGTCAGCAGGGTATATAAATCCGGCGCCTCGGGCGTGGTGTCGGGAAGTTCATCGAGGCTATCCAGATAGTCACCCAAGCGGGCCAGCAAGGCTTGTTTATCCATCGCGGGCCTCACACCTCGCCCCGCAGGATGGCCTGCACGAGGGTCATGGCCGGCGGCTGCGGGGCCGTCCGTGGATAAGCCCGTTCGAGCAGGTCCTCGTGATCGGGCGGGGTTTTGTCGAATAACTCGAATGCCAGGCGATCACGCTGGGTTTTGATTGTTTCATAGGCCTGCCGGATCGCCGCGAAATGCTCGGGATCCCGATCCGGCGGGCAGGCCTGGATGGCCGCCAAATAGGCGGCATGGATCGCGGCATCGTCGGCATCCTGCGCCACGCCCAGGCGTAGATACGGATCCTTCATTCGGATAAATCCCCTTGCTGATTGTTTCGTTTCGGCTTGTTGGTGGATTTGGATTTTCTAGGTTTTTTTCGCCCGTGCCCGGTTGGCTGCTGCGGCCCCGACTGCTGAGGTAGCGGTAGCGGCAGTCCAGATTGCGCTTCCATTTCCAGGAGTATATCGATGAGGGTCTCGCGGCCGAAATCCTGTTCCAGTTGGCGAAACTCCTCGGGCAATTCATCTGTTGCTTCCAGGGAGTCGAGCATGATCTCGAGCGTGCGCCGGGCCGAATCGTTCGGTTTGCGTTCGTGATCGCCGCCGCCGAAAACTGATTCCAGGATCGAGTCTATCGCGGCGTCGATCTTGCCCGTGTCATCATCGTCATCAAGTGCGCTTTCGGGCATGCCGAAAGGGTCCGGGCGTAACCAGGGGAACTGATTCTCAATTTGCGTTAATAAACCCCGCAGCCGTTCCCGGGTACGGGTTTCGTTATTCTGTTCGGCTTGCCTCATAGCAGTTATCAGCCGCTGGATATGGCTGTGGTGAATTCGGGACTGGCCGACGGCGAACTCGGCAGCGATGTGGTGGAGCACGAACAATGGGGTCTGACCAAAGGCCCGGACGTACTTGTTGGCGAACTGCAGCCGCCATTGGTCGAGGCCGCAGCGGGCGAGGGCTTCGCAGACCCATTCGGCCTGAGCGTAATCGAGCTTGAGCTTTTTCGCCTGGTTTAAGGCCTTGGTGAACGGCTGGAGGCATATGGCCGGCACGCGCCGGCCGTCATCCGCCAGCTTGCGCAAATGCTGTGTCAGGGCTATAAAGCCGGCTTTGTCAAGCCGTTGGGGCACTTTCAATTGCAGGGTTTTGGCGAAATGGTTTGGGGCCCAGCCGAATTCATGCGCTTCAATGGCCCACTCCAGATGGGCCCGCAGCGGCTCGCTATAAGCCGCTATCGCTTGCTCGAGTTCGGTTTTCCCGGCCCGGTGATCCTGGCAGGCGGTGAGCACGGCCGCGGCGATGGCGAGCTGCTGCTGCCGCTGGCCCTGGGTATCCCAGGCCATGGCCTCAGTGATGGCCTTATGCGCTAAGTCATAGCGATGTTTCGCCGCCTGCTTGTGGGCGTGCTCGAGATGGGCATCGATCAAATGATTCTGGGCACGGCGGTTGATCGGATCGAGCGCCAGAATACGTTTGGCGAAACCGGCGGCCTTTTTGAAGGCCTTGCTGGCCAGGGCGGTGTCCAGGCCCTCGTTCAGCAAATCGGTATGTTGGGGGGCTCGCGCCAGGCCGGCATCCAGGATCCGCCGCGCCGCCTTGAGCCGACCCTGGCCGCGATGATAACTGATCAGCGCGATATAGCGGGCGATATAGTCGGGGTCGAGCGCCAGGCACTGTTCGGCGAATGTGGCTACCTCCTGCTTGATCTTGTCGGGCACGTAGTCCTGCTCAAGCAGGCGCCAGTGATGCACCAGGCGGTGAGCGATCTGCGCCCGCCGTAAGGCGTTCGGGGTGTTGGCCGTGTGCCCGCCCGGGGTTTTCTGCAGGTATTGGTCAACATCATCCCAGATTTTGAGAATGGCGGGCAAAGCGTTCCGGCCCTCGGCGGACCAGGCGTCGGCTACCAGGGCCTCATAGCCTTGGCGCCAGTGCTGCATTAACCGATTCATCCCATGGTGGTTTTGGGCGGCGTCGGCGGTATCCAGACGTAACCGGTACTGGGTTGCCCAGTAGTCGCCGAAGGCCTGCTGATGTTGGCTGACCAACTGGCTCAGGGCCGGGTAATCCGTGGCCTGGATACGCTGGAGACGTTCCCAGAAAGCCAGTCGCTCGGCGCTCCAGCCGCGCAGGGCAGTCGCCAGATGGCGGGTATTGGCAGGCAGTTGCGCCAGGTGCTGCATGAATTCGCTTTCCGGTAAGGTTGCCAGCAAAGCGGCATCGCGCAGGCCAGCAAAGCCCGAAACCGCCGGAATACGCTGCAATTGCGCCGCTGCCTCCCCGGTGGTGTCGGGCAATTTGGTCAACGCCTTGAGGATCTGGACCAGATCTCGATAGGGGGAGCGAAACGGTATTTGCTCGAGGGCGGCGGCCAGCGCGGCCGGCTCGCCCTGGCAATAGGCGTTAAGGGCCTGGCGGGCCGGCTCGCCATAGCGAATAAGCGGATCGTCAGCGGCGAGCTTCTCTTCTAATGACAGCCCTGCGCCGAGATCGGCGGCCGCTAAAGCGGTGCGCAGCGCTTGTGCTTGCTCGCCCTTGGCGCCGGGGTCTAGCCGTTGATAGGCGGCGATGACCGGCGTTGCCCGGCCGATCCGCAGGAGCATCTGTATATCGTCCAGCTGCAGAGGGACATCGACCCGCAGGTCACTGAGATTGTCCCAGACCGCCGCGGCTTCCTTGAGCATGCCCTTGGCAGCGAGTTCATGGGCCCGCCCGTGATAGGCGGCTGCCAAGCCTGCGCGCCAGTCGGCACAATCCTGCTGTTTCAGCAGGCCTTTGTATTGAGTCAGGGCTTCCCGGTAGCGGCCTGCCTGCAAGTGTTGCTCAGCGAGCTCGGGGTTGATCTCCGGGGCTTTCGCTTGGTTTTTGCGGCGTTTCTTGCTTGCCAATAATCTTCTCCATTGCTAGCCAGTGAACAATCACCCTGGGAATGGCTAGGTGATCCCGTGATGGGCAGGGGGCTGTTGTTGGCTCAGGGTATCGATCAATCACCGCGCAGGCGCACCAGATGGCGGCCATGACCCTGGCCGCTGTGGATAAGCTGACAGGCCTGCGGCACTTCTGCCAGGGTGATTTCGGTGGTATGGATCTGCGCGAGGCGGCGGGGTTTGAGTTCCTGGCCCAGACGCTGCCAGACACGCTGGCGCCAAGCCGCCGGACAATCGGCGGCAGTGACGCCGAGTAAACTAACCCCACGTAAGATAAAGGGTATCACCGTCGTATTCAAGGTCGGCGCGGCGGCCAGGCCGATGGCAACGATGTTGCCCCAGGGCTTGACCGTGCGGGTCAGCCAGGCAAGATAGTCGCCGCCGAGGTTATCCACGGCCCCGCCCCAGTGAGCGTGTTCCAGCGGGCGCTGGCCGAACTCGAGGGTATGGCGATCGATGATCTGGCTCGCTCCCAGGCTTTGCAGATAGCGGCTCAAGGCCGGTTTGCCAGTGACCGCTGCCACTTCATAGCCCATGACGGTGAGCAGGTCGATGGCGAAACCGCCCACGCCGCCGCTCGCCCCGGTCACCACCAGCGGCCCCTGGGCCGGGCTTTGGCGATTGTCTTCCAGCCGCTGGATAGCTAAACCCGCGGTAAAGGCCGCGGTGCCCATGGTGATCGCTTCGCGCGGGGTCAGCGTGGCCGGTAGCCGGATCAGGTTGGCAGCGGGCACCAGGGTATACTCCGCGAAGCCGCCGTCGCGTTCTTCGCCTAAGCCGCAGCCGGTCACTAACACCTCGTCGTCCTCGCGAAAGCGGTGATCCTGCGACGCGGCGACCCGGCCGACCAGGTCGACCCCCGGGATCAGGGGCAAGCGCCGCAGGATTTTCCCCTGGCCGGTGACGGCCAGGGCATCCTTGTAATTGATGGCACTGTAGCGAACTTCTACCAGGACCTCGCCGGGCGCCGGCTCGGCCAGCGTGACCGTGGTCAGGGCCGCTGCGGTCGTGCCGTCGGCGGTTCGGTTGACTTGGATGGCGCGGCTTGTGGGCATTGCGGCACTCCTGTGGGGTTATTGCGTCAGCAGGCTGGGGTCGCCGACACGCAATTGCCGGCCCTCGCTGGCCAGGAAGGCGGCGGCTTGCTGCTGTAATTCGGCAAAGGCCTGCTGGGCCTGGCTTTCATTGGTCTCGCCGGGTGGGTTGGGGGTTGGCAGCAGCAGGGAACCATGGTGGCCCACGGTCAGTCGGGTCGCAACCTGCAGCGCCTCTGCCTGGCGTGCCTCGGTGGCGACGGCCAAGCCCATGGCAGCGATCAGGGGGTCGGTGCCGGCGGTCGGCGAGGGCACCACCTCGGCCGGAACATTGTCGACCAGGTTATTCGGGATGGTCTGATCCGGCAGGCTGCTGTTGCCGCCGACGATCTCGAAGACCAATACGGGGTGCGCAGCTGCTGCGTGCGCATAATGCAGGGGGTCGGCGGCTTCGATAATGGTTTGCGCCGCCCCCAGAAAGCGTTCATAGGCCGGCGTGCCCCGGCTCAGGCCCTGTTCGGTCAGGCCGGCGGCGATCCGCGGCCCGAGCTGGGCCGAGCCATCGAGCAGCTTGGCGATGCCGCCCCCCGGCATGCCGAGCACGGCGGCGGTGATGGCCGGCGTATCGGCCGCCGTGGCCAGGAACGCGGTGCCGACCATGGCGCCCAGGGAATGACCCAAAAAGCTGACTTGGCTGGTATCGAAATCGCCCTGGCCGTCGCCGTCGAGATCGGCCTGCGGCAGGGCTTGCTGGAGGACGAACAGATCCGCGGCGGCCTGGCGCAGATTGTCCCGGGCGACCAGCAGGTTCTGCAGGTTGATGAAATGCTGGCCGCTGGGATCGATTTGGCCATCGGGGCCGGGGGCACCGCTCTCGTTGTCGATTACATCCAGGGCGAAATGCCGTTCCTGGCCCGGCATGCGCAAGGCGGCCTGCCGGGGATCGGCTTCACTGCCGGTCACGCCATGCAGCGGCAGATCGATGGCCACGGCCGCCAGGCCCGCTTGGGCCAGGGCGTCGGCGATGCCGAGCAGCGAGGTGCGGTTGGTCATGATCCCGTGCAGATACATGACCACCGGCCAGCCGGTGGCCGGCGGCTCGCCTTGGGGGATAGTGGCCAGTACCGGAATGGTTTGGTCGCTAGTGGCCACGGGCAGGGGATTGAAGCGGTTGACAAAGCCCCCCGCGGCGGTCCGCCAGAAGGTGTTAAGCGGTGCCTGGGGATTGGTGTCAGTCGGCCGGCCGAGGTAGTAGGGCACCGTCAATTGACCGGTATACAGGGCAGCCGCGCCGGCCGGCGACGCCTGGCCGCTCGCCTGCATGGCCAGGGACGGCGGCTCACCAGCGGCCATGGTCTCGCTCACTGCCGCCAGACTTGCCCCGGGCGCCTGGGCGCTGAAACTGAAACTCAGCGTGATCGCCGCGTGAGCGATCGCGTCACTGAAGGCTGTGATGGCCGCCTCGGTGGCTTGGGTGGCCTGCCGGACCGGCTCAAGGGCCGCAGCCTCGGCATCGCTCAAGGCCGGGTAGCGGCTCGTGCCATCCGCATTAATCAGCGGCTCAGGGCTTTTGACGATCCCATAAACCAGGCTCGGCGTGGCGGCGTGTCCGGCGGTGTCGGTCAGGGCCGAGGTGAGCGCGACCACATACCCGCCCGGGGCCGGCCAGGCGCGCAGCGGCACGATGCGCAGTCGTGTGCCTGAAGCATCCAGGCTCAGGGTATAGTCCTCGCCGACCTGCAGGGCTTCGGTGATGCCCGTGACCGCCTTAGTTTGCGGCTCGATCTCAGCGCGCCAGACCCGCACGGCAGCCGCCAGGCTCTCAGGGTCGGCGGGGGCGGTCAGCTCGACCACCACGGGCGCAATGGTGGAAAAGCCGGCCAGGGTGTTCAGGCCGACGCTGGGATCGCGATAGTCCTCGGGAGCGGCGACCGGGAGATTCAGTGTGCCGTCTTCGCTGCCGGCAAACAGTAAATCGCTGGGGAAGGGCAGCTCGCCGTTGCCCGGGTCGAAGACTGGCGAGAACCCGGTCGCGGCCGGCGCGGTGTCGATGTTGTCCTGGACCTCGGTGCGGACATCGTCATCACAGCCGGCCAGCATCAGCAAACCGGTCAACAATAGCCCAATCAGATTGCGGTGTTTCATGGCGTGGGTAGCCTCCGGGACCAAGCGTTAGAGGAAAGTCAAGCCGACCTGCAGGGCGACAATATCGACCGCCGTGCCGGCAAACTCGCCGGTTAAGCGATGGCGCAGGCTTGGGATGCTGGCTTCCAGGGTGTTATCGATGGCTGTGTTAGCGGCCTCCAGATGGGAGTAACCGAGATCGATCCGCAGTCCCTGAGGGCCTTGATAACCCACGCCAAACGACAGCCAGCGCCGATCGTTGCCTGGAATGCGGGGGGTGCGATGCGTGGCGTCCGGGATCGGGGTCTGGTCATAAGCAATTCCGCTGCGCAACACAAACCGCCGGCTGACCTGCCAATTCAAACCGAAGGCGAAACGGTAATTATTGTCCCAGTTCTCGGTAGTCACCGAATCCGGTTGGTTGGATTGGTAAGCGATGCGCAGCTCGTCGAAATCCCGCCAACCCGTCCAGAGTACACTGGCCAGTACAGTCAGGCGCGGGCCGAGGGCTTGGGCAAGGGCAAGATTGGCGCTATCGGGCAGGGTCACCGAGGAACTCACCCCGGTATCGATGAAACTGCCTGTATCGGTGAGAAACGCAGCCCCGCCGGGGATTTTGAAATCCGCCGAGCCGCTGACGGCATAGCGCATCTGGGAGCGATAGGCCAGACCCAGCCGGGTGCCGTCGAGGGGCTCCCAGAGCAGGCCGAGATTGTAGCCATAGGCCCAGTCGGTGCCGTTGATATCGACAAAGCCATCGCTTTGCTGCGGCACCAAGCCCTGGGCGGCACAGGCCGAGGCGGGCAATTGTGCGGCGCAGACGCCGCCCATATCCACGGCGCTCGACAGGGTTACATCGATATACTGGGCATTGACGCCGGCGCCGATGCTCAGCCGGTCAGTCACGGCGAAGGCCAGGGCTGGATTGACATTCAGGGTTTTGACTTCTGATTCCACGGCGTGATAGCGCCCGACCCAGTCATCGTCGTAATGAGTGATCAGGCCGAAGGGGGTGTTGATGCCGAGCCCGGCGGTCAGGCGCCGGCCAAGCGGTATGCTGAGATAGGCATTGGGCACGACCGCCCCGGCGCGGCTCGATTCGTTGCCACCGGGCAGCGGTTTGCCCGTTGCCGTTGTCGAGCCTTGATCATGAAACGATACCCTAGGTAGGACCAGATGCCCGCCTGCGAGCACGGTGGCCGCGGGTAACTCACTCATGCCGGCCGGATTGAAATAGACCGTCGCGGCATCGTCGGCCACGGCGGCGGCACCGGCAAAGGCGCGGCCCTGGCCGGAGACACTCTGCTCGATCAAAGCAAAGCCGGCGGCCTGGACAGCCCCGGCCAGCCCTGCTAACAATGCCAACAGCAAGCCGGCGAGCTGCCGGTGCCCGGCGAATTGTGGGGTTAAAGGTTGCATAAGCTACGACTCACGGACAATTTTATAGTTAACGTGGAGGGGCGGCCGGCTCGCCCTGCGCCTGGCTGGCCGTTCCTGCCTAAGGGCATGGGCGGCGGCTAACCGCCTAGTCCGCGATCGGCCGCGGCTGTCCCTGCTGATCAACCGCCACATAGACGAGCTGGGCATCGGCGACGAAAACGATTTCCGGTGATTCGGGATTGCGCTGGACGTAGACCTCCAGGTCCACCGTCATGGAGGTGCGCCCGACCGCTGTGACATCGGCATATACGCTGACCATATCGCCGGCCCGCACGGGCCGGATAAACCGCATGCGGTTGACCGCGACGGTTACGACATTGCCGCCAGCGTGCTGCACCGCCGGCAGACTGCCGGCGATATCGATCTGGGCCATGATCCAGCCGCCGAAGATATCGCCGCCGGCATTGGTATGGGCCGGCATGGCCGGTACACGTAGGCATAAGGTTTGATTGGTGGGCAGGGTGTCACTCATAGAGGCGCTTGATCCGTTTGACGATTGGCGAGCGGTTCACTGGTTTGAAAAAACTGCAAGCATATACCGTCAGGCGGTGCATGAATACCGGTTTCTAACCTGTCACAGACAGTAACAGGCAAGCGCCACGGTATGCTGCGGCTGCCATTGATGTGGCCCGATCAGACGGGTCCTTGATGTGGCCAGCCCTGCCCCCACCTATACAATGAACCCGCTCAAGCTCGTATTGATCCAGGAACTCACTCATGATTGCTCAAAATCCCCCTGCCAGTCTGCCAACAGCAGCGCTTCCGACAGCGGACCAGACCCAGCTCGATGCCGCCAGTGAGGGCCAGCTCAAAGCCCAAATCAAGCGGCTGCTCCAAGCCGAAGATGCCGTGCTAGTCGCCCATTACTATACTGCCGACAGTATCCAGGCGCTGGCGGACGAAACCGGCGGCTGCGTGGCCGATTCCCTGGAGATGGCGCGCTTTGGCCGTGATCATCCGGCTTCTACCTTGGTCGTGGCCGGGGTCCGCTTCATGGGTGAGACCGCCAAAATCCTGAGTCCGGCCAAGCGGGTGTTGATGCCGACCTTGCAGGCTGAATGCTCCCTGGATTTGAGCTGTCCGGCTGAGGATTTTGCCGAGTTTTGCGAGCGCCATCCCAAGCGCACGGTGGTGGTGTATGCCAATACCAGTGCGGCCGTCAAAGCCCGTGCGGACTATGTGGCCACTTCCAGTATCGCGGTTGACTTGGTGCGCTATCTGCACGATCAGGGCCAGGCCATTCTGTGGGCGCCTGATCGCTTTCTCGGCGATTATATTCAACAGCAAACCGGCGCGGATATGCTGTTATGGCAGGGCAGCTGTATCGTCCACGAAGCTTTCAAGGCCGAGGCCCTGGCCAACCTACGGGCGGCTAATCCGGACGCCGGCGTGCTGGTGCATCCGGAATCCCCGCCAGCCGTGATCGCGCAGGCAGACCGGGTCGGCTCGACCACACAGCTGATCCGCGCCGCCCGGGAATTGCCCCAGCAACGCTTTATTGTCGCCACGGATAACGGTATCTTCTACAAGATGCGTCAGGCCGCTCCCGACAAAACCTTTTTGGAAGCCCCGACGGTCGGCCATGGCGCGACTTGCGTGAGCTGCGCCCATTGCCCCTGGATGGCGATGAATGGCCTGCGCAATCTGGCTGATGTTTTGCAAAACGGGCAAAACGAGATAACCGTCGATCCCGTTATCCGGCAGGGGGCCTTGCGGGCAACTGAGCGGATGTTGGCGTTCGCCAGTCGCTGAATGCTTATCCATGCATCAACGAAGGCAAACAACCGTCGCAGCGTCGAGTCCTAGCCAGCGCGATAACGCTTGCAGCCCGACTGTCGCAGGCACGGTATTGGCGTCATGCCATGCGGAAAAGCGCTTTGCAAAGCCCGCTACCAAAAGACCCAAGCGCCATGCTTCGGTTATCATGGGGCCAGCGCAACCCGCTTAAGAACCCTTGGCGATGAGGCGATAATTCCATGACGCAGCAACGCTCCCCCCGCAAGGCGCCACCCATTCCCTTGCCGGCTTTGCGCCAATTGGTGCGTTCATTGCCGCCTGCCAAGCTCGAGCAAATCCCACCGGAGACCCTGCCGGAGAATATTCCGGTCGATCTTATCGAGGAGGTCCCGCTGCAGTCGCGGCGGGTGGTGGAAGATTTGCTCCTGGCCGCTAATACCTACCATATGCGCAAGCGCAATGCGATGCAAAGCGATCTCGGCGAAGCCGGTATGCATGCTTTGGATCTGGCCCGCAGTGCGACCCACACCGCGACTTTGCGCGTGTTTACCCAGAAATTGCAGGATTTGCGCGAACGCAAGATGCGGTGGGATCAGTCGAAGTCGGCGGCGCATTTGGAAGCCCTCAGCAAGGGCGTTCGCAGCATGAACAACATGCTCTTGGACGTGCGTGCCGAAGACTCAGAGATCACTCAGGCTATCGGGTTATTGACCGAAAAATACGATGACACCAAGGCTTATGCCGATGATGTCGCCCGCGCGCTGGACGCCTTGAAAAATGCTTCCAGTGAAATCGAGCAATTGCTGGCGGAGTTCTATCTCATTCGGCTAAGCGGCCTGGCTCAGGAAATGCGCGCCAAGGAAAAAGCCATCAAGCAAATGGAAGAGGCGGCCAGCGAAAAACGCGATCAAATCGAGGAGCTGCGCAATGATCTCGAGCGGACTCGCTCCGTATGGCGCAAGACCTTCGCCCGGCATAAAGTCAATCACGAGGCCGAGACGATTCAGGATACGATTTCGCAATTGGCCATGGAGCTCAAGACAATGGAAGTGGCCATCAGCGAGACTGATCTGACCGATTGGCTCGATACCGTGATCGATGCCAGCCTGCATCCGTTTATCCGCGAGCAAGCGGCAGCGACGTGCAACGCCGCCCGCCAATCACTCTATCTGCTGTTGCACAAATATTGCGCCATGCAGGAAAGCTCGGCTTTGCAGGTAGCCCGTAACCCGTTCCTGCAGGTCGATCCCGAGCAAGTGATTCGCTATACCTTGCTGTCCGAGCAGTTCATTCTGGATTATTTTGCCAAGAAGCGCCATTGGCAGACGGCATGGCTGAGCCATGCCGCACAAATCAAGATGGGCGATTTGGACGAGCTGGAGCGAACCATTGTTAGCGAATTAAAACGCAGTGCCAAGCACTTCCATGGTGCCTCGTCCTGAAGGGTTTTGAACGGTTAAGCCCGCCGGGTACGGGTATGCCAGGCCGGCAAGCTCAACGCTCAACGATTACGCCCTTGCTTGGGCAGCCAGTTTGCTGCCGAAAATTCCTACCCGCGTGACATTGGCGGGAAATTCGCGCAATTTGAGCGGCTCGATCCGGGAATTGGCTAAGCCGTGGGTTTCAAAGGCCTTGCGCACGGTTTCGGTGGGCATCAGCCGGCAGTGATACAGATATTCGTAGATCCGGGTAAAGCGGTGCATATCCATGCCAATATTGATGAATTGCCCCCCCGGTTTGAGCAAGTTGCCCAGGCGTGGGATCGCCCGGTCCAGATCGGCATGCTCGAGCACTGCCCCGGCGATAATCAGATCGAAAGATTCTGGATCAAACTGCTCGCGAGCGCCATCCAGCCAGATGACTTCCTCCGGGGCATGGATATCGGCCAGGCCCACGCGATATTGGTTACTGTTCCAGCCACCGCGTTGCGCGACCTTGAGCGCACTGCGGCACATTTGCTCGTCGCAATCGGTGGCGATCACTTCGACATGCGGGCATTTTTCCAAAATGGCCTGTCCCAGAACCCCGGTGCCGCAGCCCACATCAAGGACGCGAGCGCCCGGGGGCAAGTCGATGGAGAGGCGCTTGACGTAGCGCCGCAGCGCTTGATCGAGGCCGCTTAGGACCATACCGAAATGCCATAAACCGGCTATTTTGGCGTATCGTGTTTGCAACATCTTGTTCTCGTCTGATCAGTCGTTGGAGCCATCACGATGGCAGCGCCTAAGCCCTGCAATCGCATCAATAGAAAACCAGCGAGGGACGGCATTGGCATGCGGTAGCGTTAGCTATGCTTGGCCGCCCCTCGGGATAAAACCGAAGACTCTTGAGCCTGAGGAATTAATCATTCAATAAGATACAGCATAGCCAACTCCCCATCATTGCAAAAGGGCATTGCTGCTGCAAGCCTTGTTGGCTTGCCTTGGTTGTGATTTATTCAGCGAGGGAGCGGGTGGGCTTGTGGCTATGGCCAGGTTTGAGCGGTTTACTCTGCTTGAACCACAATCCGGGCACTGCGTGCGGCGGCCACATTGTCTGGTGCATAGGGCACGACCACCCCCTCGGTTACCACTTGTGAATTGGGCACGTCTTGTTTAGTCAAGTAATTCGCGACGATAGCGGCACGCTTGTTGGCAAGATGCTCATTATAGGCCAATTCACCGATATCATCGGCCTGCCCCTGGATCAGTAAGCGTGACTTTGGATGGGCTATAGCGAATTGGGCGATCCCATCCAGACAAGTCTTGGCCTTATCGGTCAGGTCATTGCTGTCGAACGGAAATGACAGACAGTTATCCAAGTCTAGCCGCAGGCCGTTTGCTGCCGTCTCGATTCCTGCCAGCTGCGCGCCTAGGGCGGCCTGGAGCCGCTCGCGCAGACTGGGTTGCTGCGGTTGAGCGGCTGATTGCCCAGCACCAGGCTTGTTGGCCTGCGCTGAGGTTTGTGCGCTTTCACCCGCACGGGCTGCGGCGGCTGAGCTCGAGTCAGCAGGGGTTGACGGTGGCTGCGGAGACAGGGCGGGCTGCGTGTCTTGAGGCCTCGCCGGCGTCTTGGCTGCGCTCGACGCGCCAGCGGCTGATGAGTTCTGGTTAGAGGCGGTAGTGGCCGCCGGGCCGCTTGCGGGCCCGGCGGGTGTCGATGTTTGTTGGCTGCTGTGCTCGGTCTGCTGCTGCTCTGGTGAGCTTGCCGTTGCAACAGACGCCGGCTGAAACCATTTGTTATAGCCGTAGGTCAGGCCGATGCCCAGAATGGCTGAGCCGATAATCCACAGGATATTCACGCCCAGCACGCGTATCGGGCCTTTGCGTGGGGCTAGGGCTTCATTTGGCTGGCTGGCTGGATCGGCGTCAGGGAACATGGCCTCGCCCGGGCCTGCGGTAGCCACGACCGAATGGCTAGGCTGCTTGATAATGTCTGTGTCTGTGTCTGTCGTCTCGGCGGACCAAGCCTCAGTCGGTTTTGGCTCAGTTTGCCGCGATTTGCCATGCTGTATGAATGATTGTGCGTCTTCTGTCAGCCAGTATGGTACTTCTGTGGAGTCGCTCACCTGATCAGCAGCTGTCGCGGGTTCAGACTCGGTTGCCTCAGGTGGCGCCGGAGTTTGTCCCTGGTGTGAGGCCGATGTTGGTTTATGAGTCTGCCAAGCCTTATCGGCTGGCTCTTTCGTTGTATCAGAGCTATGCTCATGCTTGGCTGCAGGCTGCAGCGGTTCCGGTGTGTCGGCCGCGGCTTCAGGATCGTCGGCCTCCTCGACCGGCAGGCTCGACGTGTTTACCCAGGACAGCTGCTCATCCCGCATTTCCTGGGCTACTTGGCGAGCATTATCGAGGGTTAATTGATGGGTCTCGGTGACGGCCCCTTGGAGTATCAAACGGGCACAGAACATGTTGATGCGTCTGGGCATCCCGCCCGTGAATGCGTGGATAAGGTCGAACACAGCCGAGGTGAATGTCGGGTCCTGCTGCCAGCCGGCCGTTCGCAAGCGATGGTAGATATAGTCTTCGGTCTGCTCACGGGTAAGGGTCTGGAGGTGACAAGCGGCAATGATGCGCTGGTGTAATTGATCCATTGCCGGCTGCTGTACCAGCTCGCGCAGCCCCTCCTGCCCTACCAGAAAGATTTGTACGAGCGGTTGATTGGCCACAGTGAAGTTGGTCAGGAGTCGGAGCTCTTCCAGGGCCGAAGGCTGGAGATCCTGCGCTTCATCGACAATAATCAGTGCTCGCCGTTGGTTATGATATTGCCTGGCCAGTAACTGTTGAATGGCACTGAGCAAGCTCGCTTTGTCTTGCTGCGAATCGATCCCGAATTCATGGGCCAAGAGTCGAAGCAGCCCCATATCATCCAGTTGCGTGGTCACAATCTTGACGGCAAGCAAATTCTGTCTGTCCAAGCCGCCAAACAAATCCTGAACCAAGGTGGTCTTGCCGCTGCCGGGCGCCCCCGTTACCATGACGAAGCCTTCTGCTCGATAGACGGCATATTCCATATACGCCTTGGCTTTGCTGTAACTTGGATGGGGAAAACTAAAATGATGATCGGGAGTGAGGCGGAACGGCTCGGCCCCTAATCGATAGTAGGCTTCTAGCATTAACCGGGTCTCAATTAAGATAACGTCTAAGATAACGTCTACAGGGTCGATTATCGAACGACCCAGCGTGATATCGGCATGTTAGCAACCTGATGTCAAAGCAGCAACATGCGGGCAAACTGGCCTCGGTTTGCAGTATTTCTCCTGGATATTCGCTAACCCATTGGTAGGCCATGCATTCTTTCCTATCGCTCAGGCAAGCGTGCAGGCTGTAACCCTAGAGCCAGACTATTTGCTTAAATGAGAAAGCTGTGCCACATAGGGTCCGAAGAACCAACTCTTGAGCGCATAAAAATATCTGGTCTAGCCTTAAGGAGGCGATCGAGTGACCACTTTTCGCTTGTTCCGACACTATATTCGCTTACCGTTTTTGCTGCTTGGTTTCATTGAATTTGTCATCCTGCTGCTGGCCGTTTATGGGGCCACTTGGATTCGCTTTACCGGCGACTTGACTGAATTCGAGGGGTTACTGCCCAGGGCATTCGTCTTTGCTGCGGTTGTTATGACCAGCATGGTGGGTGTCGGTCTGTACCAGCCGGGTGCCCGCGGCGGAACCACCGCTTTACTGCTGCGCCTGGTCGTCAGTCTGCTCGGTGCCGCGTTGGTGCTGGGCTTGCTCTATTTCTTCCTGCCTTATCTGCTGTCACTCGGCCGCGCCGTACTGATTATTGCGGTTGTGATCGCCTTGGTTAGCATTACGGCTATTCGTATGGTGTTCACGCAGTTTGTCGACCAGCGTGCCATCAAACGGCGGGTGCTTGTGCTGGGGGCGGGGCGCCAAGCGGCTTTGATCGAAGAGTTGCAGAACAATCCATCATCGTCTTTTGGCTTCGATATTTACGGTTTCGCGCGCACACGCGGCGATCGTCCAGTGGTGGAGGCGTCTCGCACAATCGAGATCGATACTTCTCTCTGGCAATTTATGCAAGACCACCACCTAGACGAAATCGTGGTGGCTATGGATGATCGGCGCAAAGGCTTTTTGGTCGAAGAGTTGCTCGACTGCCGCATGAGCGGTATCGACGTCGTGGATATTATCACCTTCTTCGAGCGCGAAACCGGTACGATTCGCATTGACTTGGTGCAGCCGAGCTGGTTCGTGTTTGCCGACGGCTTCAAGCTTAAGGGGGGCGACCGGTTCTTGCATCGCGGTTTAGATATCGCCGGTAGTCTGGTATTACTGCTGCTGGGCACCCCCTTTATGTTGGCTACCGTGATAGCCATTAAATTAGAAGAGGGTCTGAAGGCGCCCATACTCTATAAACAGACCCGGGTCGGGCGCTATAATCGGGAATACGAGCTATTTAAATTTCGCAGCATGTATGTCAACGCGGAAGCCATCGGCGGGGCGCGTTGGGCGGCGGAGAAAGATCCCCGGGTCACGCGGACCGGTGGTGTCATCCGCAAATTTCGAATCGATGAGATTCCTCAAGTATTCAATGTGTTGCGGGGGGAGATGAGTCTGGTCGGGCCGCGCCCCGAACGGCCTCAGTTCGTTCAGGATTTTCGCCGTAATATTCCTTACTATGATGACCGTCATCGGGTCAGGCCGGGCATCACCGGTTGGGCTCAATTAAATTATCCTTATGGCTCTTCGGTAGAAGACACCATCCAAAAGCTACAATACGATCTTTACTATATCAAAAATGGCAGTCTCTTCCTCGACTTGCTGATTTTGTTGCAGACTGCTGAGGTTATCCTCTGGGGTAAGGGGGCCCGATGACTTGCCGCCTCCTTTGTGCCCCGGGCAGCTATGCTTGAATCTTTCCCTATGAACATCGCAGCCCTCAGCTATGGCAGTGCCGCGTTAGGCTTCGCCTTACTGACTATCATGATGGCAATAGGTTTTCGTCAGCGGGCGCTGGGCGTCTGGCTTTTCTTGGCGACGGCCGTGACGGGCTTGTGGGCTGCTGTGGCTGCCCTGGTAGCGGCCGGCATCACCAGCACCATGGTCGGGCTGCAATTGCTGGAGCTTGGCCGTGGTATTGTCTGGCTGATATTTCTGGCCCATTTGCTCAGGCTTACCTTGGGGGAAACCACGAAGCAATCGTCCTGGCTGCGTTATTGGCATTTAGGGATATCAGCAGCCGGCCTCAGTATTGGCGGCTTTTATGGGGTGCTGCAGGGATTTGTTTCAGCAGGAATGGCCGGGCAATTCATGATTGGTGGCTTATTGATAATCGCCATTGCCGGGTTATTGTTGATTGAGCAAATTTTTTGTAACTCCAGTGAAAACGCACGCTGGGGCGTCAAATATTTACTGATTGCCTTGGCCGGCCTGTTTGGCTATGACTTTTTCCTTTACGCCGAAGGGTTATTATTCCAGCGCTTGGATAGTGTATTATGGGCAGCCCGCGGTTTTACCGAGTGTTTGCTGATCCCGCTGTTGGCATTGGGCAGCGCCCGCAATAATGCTTGGGCCCCCGAAGTCCATATATCCCGGCAAGTCGTTTTTCATACTGCTACCCTTACCGCAACCGGTTTGTATCTGTTGGCCATGGCTGCAGCTGGCTATTATCTGCGCACTTTCGGCGGTAGCTGGGGTGGACTTTTTCAAGTCGTATTTTTGTTTGCCGCGTTCTTGATGCTGGCAGTCATTATTTTCTCGGGCCAGTTGCGCGGACGGCTACGGGTTTTTCTGGCCAAGCACTTTTATAGTCGCCGTTTCGATTATCGCGAGGAATGGCTTAAGCTGTCGCGCACACTCGGTAGCCAAACGCATGCCGATGATATCTACCGTCGTGCTATTTTGGCCCTGACTGAAGGTGTTGACAGCGTTGGAGGGTATTTGCTGCTTGGCAATCGAGCCGGCTATTATGAGCTTGTCGATACGCTGGGCTTGGCCGATCCACAATTGCCGCCGGTTACAATCGAAAACGACCTGCGTCGTTTATTGGAACAAGAACACTGGATCATCGATCTGAGCGAGCAGCGCAGTCCGGAGGCGGATGTCAAAAGGCAGGTAGCATTGCCCAATTGGCTGTGCGGCCTCGAACGTGCCTGGCTAGTGGTACCCTTGATGCAAAATGAGTCGCTGCTCGGTATTGCCATATTGGCGGAGGCACGGGCGCCACGGCGACTCAACTGGGAAGAGTTCGACTTGTTGAAAACCCTCAGCTGGCAGGTCGCCAGTCATATCGCCCTGTATCGCGCGACCAAGCAGTTAATGGAATCACAGCAGTTTGCCAGTTTTCATCGCTTGTCGGCGTTTGTCGTGCATGATTTGAAAAATGTTGCGGGCCAGTTGGCCTTGATTACCGATAATGCCGATCAGCACAAGGATAATCCAGAATTTATTGCAGATACCTTTGCGACCGTCGAGCATGCCACTGCTCGCCTAAACCGTATGCTTGCCCAATTGCGTCAAGGTCAGGGTGGCGGCAATAAGTCCATTATCGACATCGTGCAGAGCGTCACGGCGGCCATCGACTTGTGTCAAAATCGCCGGCCAAGGCCGTATCTTGAGCCGGCCCTGCCTAGCCAAACGCTGCAAGTCCTGGCCGACCGGGAGCAATTTATACAAATTCTGACTCATCTGCTAGCCAATGCTCAGGAAGCGACAGCGGCAGAGGGTCAGGTTAAGGTTGCAATTGACCTTGATTTGCAACATGAACTCATCTTGCTTGATATCTGCGATACGGGCTGCGGCATGAGCCCTGAGTTCGTCCGGCAGCAGTTGTTTCGCCCCTTCGTTACCACCAAAGGCAATAGCGGCATGGGTATCGGGGCGTATGAAGCCCGTGAATTTGCCGAAGCCCATGGCGGTAAAATTGCAGTGGCAAGCACCCCGGGACGTGGTACTTGTTTACGTCTGCAATTGCCACGGTATCATGATGCGCCCGTCAACAAACGTGAGACACAGGTGGCTTGATGGCAGCCAGGAATGAACCACAGCAGACCCTGCTTGTCGTCGAGGATGATCAGGGTCTACAAAAGCAGCTCAAATGGGCATTGCATGATTATCGCGTCGTTGTCGCCGGTGAGCGGGAAGCGGCGATCGCCGCCGCTCGCCGGGAAGAGCCCGCCGTTATTGCCCTCGATCTAGGCTTGCCGCCTGATTCAGCCAATGCCAGTGAAGGGCTGGCCGCGCTCGAGGCGATTCTGACTCTGCTGCCCCATACCAAGATCATCGTGGTTACGGGTAACGATGATCATGACAATGCCGTCAAGGCAGTCGGCTTAGGTGCCTACGATTATTACCAAAAGCCGATCGATATCGATGAACTGCGTTTGATCGTCGCCCGCGCCTTTCAGCTGTCCGAATTAGAGGCCGAGAATCGGCGTTTGGCCTATATCCGGGACAGTTCGCCGCTGGCAGGTATCATCGCCCGCAGTGAAAACATGCTGCAGCTCTGCCGCAAGATCGAACGCTTGGCCGCGGCTGAGGCGACCGTGCTAGTGCTGGGGGAAAGCGGTACCGGCAAAGAACTCGTTGCCAAGGCCCTGCATTCGTTGAGCGCCCGGGCCAAGCAACGTTTCGTTGCCATCAATTGTGCCGCCATCCCCGGTGAATTGCTGGAAAGCGAATTGTTCGGCTACGAGAAAGGCGCTTTTACCGGCGCGGTGAAACAAACTATCGGCAAGATCGAGCATGCCCATGGCGGTACCTTGTTCCTGGATGAAATCGGAGATTTATCGTTCGCGCTGCAGGCCAAGCTCTTGCGCTTTTTGCAGGAGCGCGTGGTCGAGCGCATCGGCGGACGCCAAGAAATTCCAGTTGATGTGCGCATTATCTGTGCGACCCATCAGGACCTTGCCCACCTGATTGCCCATGACCAGTTCCGTGAAGACCTTTACTACCGCATCAGTGAGATCAGTTTGACCCTGCCGCCTTTACGCGAGCGCGAGGGCGATGCCATCTTGCTGGCGCGGGCGTTTCTGGAGCGTTTCGCCCAGCTGCACAAGGGCCGTATCAAGGGCTTCACGCAGGAAGCCCTGCAAGCGCTCGAAACCTATGCCTGGCCGGGCAATGTTCGTGAGCTGGAAAATCGGGTAAAAAATGCCACGATCATGGCCGATGGCTCTCAAATTACCGCCCAGGATCTCAATCTCGATCCGGCCGATAACGACGTACTCGATCTCAACCTGCGGCGCGCCCGGGAGCGCACCGAGCGTCGCCTTATCAGTCAGGCCATGAGCCTGGCCGGCGATAATGTCTCACAAGCCTCCGAATATCTGGGCGTAAAACGGCCGACCTTGTATTCGCTGTTGGATAAATACGGCATGCGGGGGTCGTAACTGATGCTTTAAATCCTAGCCAATCTGCCGTAATCTAGCATTATTGAATGCAAACTAGTAAAAATTGGCGAAGCTGCAGTGCTGATCGGCTCGACCCCCGCGACCTTGCGAAAGCGAGAGTCTGGGGCAGGTCTCACATCGCACGTCTCGCCACCAAGACCTTGTTGCGCTTGGGCGCCGAGCGTGAAAAGCATTATCACCTTGTGCTCGAAACGGTGGAGGGGACTCTGCCGCAGGGAAAGACGAATACCTTCTGGAAC
>CAYFSA010000022.1:0-31101 GCA_964345605.1 uncultured Ectothiorhodospiraceae bacterium | reverse complement strand
AGCGCTACGGCTAGTTACCCACCCGACTCGACAGCCTGCTCCTTGAGCATGGGCTGTAAAATGGGCCAGACATTGGCCAATAATTGCTGTTGCGCGGCGGCAGTCGGATGAATACCGTCAGGCTGCATAAGCTCGGCTTGGCGGGCAACGCCAGCTAGAAAAAAAGGCACCAAGGCCACTTCATGTTCTTCAGCCAGCTCGGTGTAGACCGCGTGGAACTTCTCGGTGTAGGCCTTGCCGTAATTCGGTGGCAAACGCATCCCCAACAGCAATACCTGGGCACCTGCTAGCTGAGATTGCTCGATCAAGCGTTTGAAGTTGCTGCGCATGGCTGCAAGCGGCAGCCCGCGCAAGCCGTCATTGCCGCCGAGCTCCAAAATAACGATTGCGGGTTTGTGTTGTTCCAGCAGGTCGGCCAGGCGTGCGAGCGCGCCGCGGGTCGTTTCGCCGCTGATGCTGGCGTTGACGACGTCAAAGGAATAACCAGCGTCATCTAAGCGGGTCCGCAAACGCTTGACCCAGCCCTGCTCTAGGGCGAAACCATAGGCCACACTCAAGCTGTCGCCCAGCACCAATAGTGAAGGGGAACGCTCAGCCGCATAGCCAGCATTCAGGGTTAGCAACAAGCCGATCAGTAACCATAACATCGAGATCAATCGCAACATGAGTCAAGTTACCGCGGAGACAGTGGTAGAGGCGGTTAGTGTAACCAAATCCATTGCCGGGCCACAGGGGCCGATCAAGATTCTACAAACCGTCGATCTGCGCATTACTCCGGGCGAATCCATTGCCGTTGTCGGCGCATCCGGCTCGGGCAAATCGACCCTGCTGAGCTTGTTGGCAGGATTGGATATGCCTACAACAGGCACGGTACAGCTTTTGGGGCAGACGCTCACAAGCCTGGATGAGGATGACCGCGCCGCCTTGCGCGCCGGCCGAGTCGGGTTTGTGTTTCAATCATTTCAACTCATGGCCGGTTTGACTGCCTTGGAAAACGTCATGCTGCCGCTAGAGCTCGCCGGCAAGCGCCACCATGCCCGTAACCATGCCGAGGACGCCTTGACCCAGGTCGGCCTCGCCCACCGCTTGCACCATGAGCGTAGCCAGCTATCCGGAGGAGAACAGCAGCGGGTCGCCATTGCCCGTGCCTTCGTTACACGACCGGCCATATTGTTTGCCGATGAACCCACCGGCAATCTGGATCAAGCCACGGGCGAGCGTGTTATTGACTTGTTGTTGGCGCAACGCGAAGCGCATGGGACGGCCCTGGTGCTTGTCACCCATGACCCAGGCCTGGCCGGCCGTTGTAGCAGACGCCTGCAACTCGATCACGGCCAGCTGGTGACCCCATGAGCTGGGCCCTGCGGACCGCCTGGCGCTGGCTGCCACGCGATTGGCAACGGCGCGATTTACGCCTGATCGCTCTGGCTCTGATCATTGCTGTGGCTGCCGTGACTGCGGTGGGCTTTTTCACCGACCGCATCAATCGGGCCATGACTGCCCAAGCCAATGAGCTACTCGGCGCCGATCTGGTCCTGAGCACCGCCGAACCGATCCGCCCTACCCTGTTGCAAACCATCCAGGACAGTGAGGTCAAGACGAACCAAACCCTCGCCTTCAGCAGCGTCGTGTTGGCTAACCAGCAAACGTTGTTGGTACGGGTTAAGGCGGTCACGCCCGGCTATCCATTGCGTGGCGAGCTCAGCGTAGCGGCTGCCCTCGACCGTCCGGATAAAACGACCCGAGAGGTGCCGGCTGCTGGGGAGATCTGGGTGGCCCCGCGGGTCTTAACCCGTTTGGACCTAAAGGTCAGCGACCACCTGACCCTCGGGGAAAAAACCTTTCGCATCGGTCGGCTGATCACCCAGGAGCCCGCCGGCAGCGGCATCTCCTTGGGACTGGCCCCGCGTATCCTGATGCGCCAAGCTGACCTGGAAGCCACCGGCCTGCTCACGCCGGTCAGTCGGGTCGATTATCGCCTGGCCATGATCGGTGAATCCACAGCGATCACGAGGCTGAGCAAGCGTCTGCGTCCACAACTGCAGCCAGGCGAGAACTTGGTCGACCGCAGCAGCAATCGACCGGCTCTGGGAGCCGCCCTGGAGCGCGCCGAGCGCTTTTTAGGATTGGCGGCGCTCAGCGCGGTTTTACTCGCCGGGGCGGCCGTGGCGTTGCTGGCAAATCGCTTTGCCAGCAGCCAGGCAGATACCATGGCCTTATTGCGCTGCCTCGGGGCGAGCCGCCGCCAGGTGCTGCTGGTGTATTTACTGCGACTCGGTTGGCTGGGGCTGCTTGCCGGCTTGGTAGGCGTCGTCTTGGGCTGGCTGGCGCAATTCGGCCTGGGGCTAGTCTTGGCGGACTGGCTGCAATTGACCCTGCCGCTGGCCAGCATAATACCAGCGTTCACGGGCCTGGCCACAGCGGCGTTAGCCTTGGCGGGCTTCGCCCTGCCGCCGTTATTACAGCAACGCAATATCCCACCGCTGCGCGTGCTGCGCCGCGAGCTCGGCCCGCCCAACATGGCAGCTGGACTGGTACTGATCAGCGCCTTACTTGCTTTGAGCCTGTTGTTGTTTTGGCAGGCCGGCGACGCGGTATTGGCGGCTTGGATTCTCGGCGGCAGTGCCGGGCTGATTGCCGTACTTTGGGGCCTGACTTGGCTGCTGGTGCTAGCGGTGGGGCAGCTGCGGGCCGGTCATGTCAGCGGCTGGCGGTTCGGCCTGATGGCGCTGGCGCGGCAACGCCAACTGACCCATCTCCAAGTGGTCGCCTTTGGCATTGGCATCATGGCCATCTTGTTGTTGGCCGTCGTGCGCGTTGATCTGCTCGCAGCCTGGCAAACCAGCTTGCCACCCGGCACACCCAACCATTATTTGATCAATATCCAGTCTGATGAACGCGCTGCGCTGCGTTCCCTGTTGGCCGAGCACGGTATCGCTGAGCGGCCGTTTTCGCCAATGATTCGGGGGCGTTTGTTGGCCAAGAACGGTCAGCCACTGCGCCCGAATGACGTGCCCCCGGGCCGGCCGCGCCGCTTGCTGGAGCGCGAATTCAACCTATCCTATGCGAGCAAGCCACAAGCTAGCAATCGCGTTATCGCCGGCCAATTCTGGGGCCCGGAGCCAGCCAATGCTCAACAATTCTCGGTATCCCAAAACATTGCTGAGTCGTTCGGCATTGTGCTTGGTGATACCCTCACCTTCCGGGTAGCCGGCCAGCAGGTCACCGCCACCGTTACCAGCTTGCGAAAAGTCAATTGGGATTCTTTCAATGTGAATTTTTTCGTTGTCGCACCACCGGCCTTGCTCGCCGAGTATCCCCAGAACTGGATAACCAGTATCCATATCCCTGCCGAGCAAGCATCACTGTTGCGTGCCTTGGCCGACCAGTTTCCGGCCGTGACGATCATCGATGTGCGCGCCATCCTCGCCCAGGTGCGGCGGATTCTCGCGCAGGCAAGTCTGGCGGTGGAATATGTGTTTTTGTTCACCTTGGCAGCGGGCCTGGTGATCTTACTGGCCGCGTCCCAAGCCACCCGTGAACGCCGCCTGCAGGAAGCCGCTTTAATGCGGGTTCTGGGTGCCCAACGGCGCTTGCTGCACAGCGCCTGGGCCAGCGAGTCGGCGACTCTCGGTGCCTTGGCAGGCCTGCTCGGCAGCGGTACGGCGCTGATCATTGGGTGGGGCTTGGCAATGTACGTTTTGGATATCCCCTATCAGCCCAACCTGGCGCTGCATGGCCTGGGCTGGCTCGGCGCTACACTGTTCATTGGCCTGGCAGGTATGCTCACAAGTCGTGGCCTGCTGCGGCCATTCACCTGGGAGATTTTGCGCCAGCAGGAATAGGGGGGGTATCCAACGAGTGACTCAGGGCGATTAAAACCGACCCTCCAGCTGGACCCGAGCCTACGGCTCGACTTAGGAGAAGTTAGCCGCCTCGCCAAGGCCAGCACAGGCCAGGGAGGCGGGTTGCAACCGACTCTAACATTTTAAGACTGCACCTGCTCCACCGCATAACCAATCTGCTCATCCTCATCGGCTTCGGCTGGCGCGGTGCCGAGTAACAGAAAGCCACGGTCCTGCAACATTACCGCTTCACGCCGCACGAACTGGACATTGCCCCCTGTGAGGATGTAACTACCATTGGTGCTATGGTCGATCAAGCAAAATCCGTTGCCGCGTGTCTCGATTTGCGCATGTGAGCGGGAGGCCAATTCGCTGGTCACGACCAGATCGACCTGCTCGCCCCGCCCCAAAGTGAACGGCGGCGCCGCCAGTGCCAGCCACCGCTGCTTGCCGTGATAACTCAGGCGCAAGCGTTTGGTCATCGCCGGTTGCGCCGCAAACGCCCCACTCGCCATACGGGTCATTTCATCGGTCTGACGAACGAGCTCATACAGCTCGACTTGCTCGCTGCGTCCCTTGACCACGGTGCGATCCAAAAAGCGCAGGGTGCAGCCAGCGATGGTTTTCAAGTGTGCGACACTCTGGCCACTGGTCAGAATCTGCTGGGCCTTGGCCAGGCCGGCGAGGCGCGCGGCGACATTCACCGCATCGCCAAAGACATCGCCTTTGTCCCACAGGACTTCACCGCAGTGGAAACCGGTGCGCACGGCTAGATCAGGCGGCGCATCCGCCACCGTATACGGCATGCGCTCGATGCGCTCACTGATTGCCAAAGCCGCCTTGGCGGCGGTTTGGACATCCTTGAAAGCCGCCATGACTTCGTCGCCGATAGTCTTGACCACTTGGCCTTGATTGGCGGTGACCACCGTCGCCATAGCCGCCAGACAGCTATCCACGAGCTGCTGCCCACGGGTATTCCCCAGGGTTTCGTACAAACGGGTGCTGCCGCATATATCAGCGAACAAGATAACTTGTGAATTGGGCGTTGCGGTCATGGCAGACCCCTATGGTTGCGACCCCTCAAGCATTACTATGCCAAATCTTCAAGCCCCTTTGCAGGTAGCCGCGGCGCGCGTTGCCTAACGGGCCAGGATCGCCGACAATGCAGCCGGCTGGCGCCAAGCGACATCCGCCGACCTGCGCCTGGGACTTGTATTGGCAGGGACTGGTCGGACATGATGTCACAGTTGGGGGCCGATGGCGTACGACCATCGGGTATATTTTGTTTTCGGGCCATGGGAGTATCGAGAACCAATGAATATGGTCATTTCCTGGTTGCCGCCGATCATGGGCCTGGTTGGCCTGTTTGCGGCATTGCTCATCTATCGTAACGTGCTGAGTTACCCCTCCGGCGACGCTCGGGTGGTGGAGCTCGGCGAAGAAATCCATCGCGGCGCTATGGTGTTTCTGCGCCGCGAATATCGGATTCTGGTATTAGTTGCCGTCATCCTGATCGCCGGCCTGTGGTGGGGGCTGGGCTGGCAAACGGCGCTGGCCTACGTACTCGGCGCCACTGCCTCGGCCGTCGCCGGCTTTATCGGCATGTATTCGGCCACCAAGGCCAATTACCGCACGACCACGGCCGCCCACACCCAGGGTGCCGCGGCGGCTCTGACCGTATCGTTTTACGGCGGCGCCATCATGGGCATGGCCGTCGCGGCCTTGGGCCTGCTGGGCCTGGGGATCCTGTACCTGATTTTCGGCGGCGATCCGCATACCGCCCACCATATCCACGGCTTCGGCATGGGTGCCTCGACCGTGGCCTTGTTCTCGCGTGTCGGCGGCGGCATATTTACCAAGAGTGCCGATGTCGGCGCGGACCTGGTCGGCAAGATTGAAGCCGGTATCCCGGAAGACGACCCTCGTAATCCGGGTGTGATCGCGGATAATGTCGGTGACAATGTTGGCGATGTAGCCGGCATGGGCTCGGATATCTTTGAGTCGTATTGTGGTGCCATGATCGCCACCATCGCCATGGCCGCCACTATGGCCCCGGAAGTCATCGCCGAACTGGGCGATCAGGCCACCTTAATGTTCCTGCCCCTGGGGCTGGCCTCGGTCGGCTTGCTGTGCTCCATTGCCGGCATCCTGGTCGTGCGCCAGTTTTCCTCGCAGGAACCGGAACGGGCGCTGCGTTTCGGCACGATCGGCGCGAGCTTGCTGTTCATCGCCGCTGCCCTGCTGGTCATCCTGGCACTCGGGGTAGAATTCAAGGTCTGGCTGGCGGTGCTGTTCGGTGCCTTGGGCGGCATTATCGTCGGTCTGTCGACTGAATATTATACCGGCGGCAAACCGGTCGAGCGCCTGGCCGGCACCGGCGAGACAGGGCCGGCTACGATCATGATCGGCGGCCTGGCTTTGGGCATGAAATCCGTAGTCATTCCGTTGCTGACCATCGCCGCGATTATCCTGATCTCCAGCAGCCTGGTTGGTCTGTACGGGGTGGGCATCGCCGCGGTCGGCATGCTGGCCACCGTCGGCATCACCATGGCCATCGATGCCTATGGCCCGGTAGCCGACAATGCCGGCGGCATCGCCGAAATGGCTGAGCTCGGCAAGGACACCCGGGACATCACCGACGCCCTGGACGAACTCGGCAACACCACGGCAGCCATCGGCAAGGGCTTCGCCATCAGTGCTGCCGCCCTCGCCGCCCTGGCCATCATCACAGCCTATGTGCAGACCGTCAGCCATCACTACGAAGGCGGCGTGTTCATCCTGCATTTAGGCGATCCAGATGTACTCGTGGGCTTGTTCCTGGGCGGGATTTTCCCCTTCCTGGTCTCGGCCCTGACCATGACGGCGGTCGGCGACGCCGCCTTCGACATGATCAAAGAAATCCGCCGCCAGTTCGCGGAAATTCCGGGCTTGCTGGAAGGCACGGCCAAACCGGAGACCGATCGCTGTGTCAAGATCGCCACCGATGCGGCGCTGCAAAAGATGATTATCCCCGGTGTCCTGGCCGTTGCCGCGCCGGTCGTGGTCGGCTTCGGTCTCGGTGCCAAGGCCCTCGGTGGTATGCTTGGCGGCGGCCTGCTAGGCTGCGTCCTGCTGGCCCTGATGATGGCCAATGCCGGCGGCGCCTGGGATAACGCCAAGAAGTACATCGAAAAGGGTCATCTCGGCGGGAAAGGCTCGGAGACCCATAAGGCCGCCGTGGTTGGCGATACCGTGGGCGATCCATTCAAGGATACGTCGGGCCCGTCCATGAACATCCTGATCAATGTCATGGCCATCGTCAGCCTAGTGATTGCCCCACTGCTGACGAAGTAAGCGGCTGTCCGCAGCTGGAGGTGCCGGTCTAAGCCGGCACCTTACCTAACGCGCCGCTGCCCCCTCCTACCAAGGCAATACCGAACCCTCGGCGTGCCAGAAGGTGCCGGTGTTATCCAGATTCAGCGCATCCATCCGTTGGATCAGGTTTGCAGCGGATTCATCCGGATTGAGATTGCCGCGGTTCCCGGTCATCTCGGTCCGCACGAAACCGGGGTGCAGAATCGCCACGGCAATACCGCGCGGTTTGAGATCGACAGCCAGGGACTTGCCGGCAGCGTTCAAGGCAGCCTTGCTCATGCGGTAGCCATAACGGCCGCCGGAGTCGTTGTCATCGATGGAGCCCATGCGCGAGGTCATCAGCCCAACTTTACTGCCCCGCTCAAGATGATCGAGCAAGGCGTGGGTGACCCGCAGCGGACCGAGTGTATTGGCCTCGAATTGTTCACGCATGGTGGCAAAGTTGAAATTGTCCAGGTTTTCGTCGCGCATGATCCCGGCGTTATTGAAGACCATATCCAAACGCCGACCGCCGAGCGCCTCGCGCAGATGGTCCATGGCGTCATCGCGGGTTATATCAATGCCGTCGATGACCTCGATGCCAAGCGCGGTCAAGGCACTCGACGCCCGCCGACAGACCCCGATAACTGTATCGCCGCGGCCGTGCCATTGTCGGGCCATTGCCAGGCCGATACCGCGATTGACGCCGGTAATGAGAATGGTTTGAGCCATAAAATCCTCCTGTTTCAAGCATACATTCGAAAAAGTCACGCCAGGGCATCATAGCCTGTGCCTAACCCGGCTTATTCTCTCGGCTCCTCAAGCGCAGCAGTCAACACATCGTCGATGCACTCAGCGAAAATGATGCTGAGCTCTTTGCGGGCATCCTCAGGCAGATCGCGCAAATCCTTTTCGTTTTGCTGCGGCAGAATGATGCGATGAATCCCGGCCCGCCGGGCGGCCAGGAGTTTTTCCTTAATGCCGCCGACCGGCAACACCAACCCGCTCAAGGTGATTTCTCCGGTCATGGCCGTGTCTTGGCGGGTAGGCCGTCCCAAGAACAAAGAAGCAATCGCAGTCGCCATGGTCACGCCCGCAGAAGGACCGTCCTTGGGGGTGGCACCGGCCGGGACGTGAATATGCAGGCCGCCTTCGGTACTGCCCTGCAGCTCCAGCTCTGAGCTGCGGGATTGGATATAGCTCAGGGCCGCGCGCGCGGATTCCTGCATGATCTTACCGAGCTGGCCGGTCAGGGTCAGTTCTTCCCGGCCCGGCAGATGAATGGCCTCGATATACAGCACATCGCCGCCGGTTTCCGTCCAGGCCAGGCCGGCAGCCACCCCTGGGGGCAATTTACGCCGCGCTTCTTCCGGCAAATAGCGCTCGGCACCGAGCATGTCCGGCAGCATGCCGGTTTCGACCTCGACCGCTTCAGTTTCGCTCAAGGCAACTTTCAGGGCGACCTTACGGGCGATGCGCCCGAGCATGCGTTCGAGCTCGCGGACGCCGGCCTCACGCGTATAGCGCTCGATAATCTGACGCAGGGTAGGGTCCGGCACCTGTAATTGATTTTCGCCCAGACCGGCCTGCTCGCGCTGCCGGGTAAACAGGTAGCGGATCGCGATTTCCATTTTCTCTTCCAGGGTATAGCCGGCCAGGCGAATGGTTTCGAGGCGATCCAGCAGCGGCCCCGGAATAGAGTCGAGTGTATTGGCCGTCAGGATGAAAAAGGTATGCGACAGATCGAACGGCAGGTCCAGATAATTATCCCGAAACTCGAAATTCTGGGCCGGGTCCAGAATTTCCAACAAGGCCGAGGCCGGGTCACCACGAAAATCGCGGCCCAGCTTGTCCACCTCGTCGAGCATGATGAGGGGATTGCGCACCGCCACCCGGCGCATGGCCTGAATGATGCGCCCGGGCATGGCACCGACATAGGTCCGCCGGTGGCCGCGCAGCTCGGCCTCGTCATGCATGCCACCTAAGCTGAAGCGCTCGAATTTGCGGCCGAGGGCGCGGGCGATGGATTGGCCCAGCGAGGTCTTGCCGACCCCCGGCGGCCCAACGAAGCACAATATCGGGGACTTGGCCTCGGGATTGAGCTTGAGCACGGCCAAATGTTCGAGGATACGCTCCTTGATCTCGCCGAGCCCGTAATGATCGGTATCCAGCACCTCGCGGGCATGATGCAGGTCGAGATGGTCCTCGGTTTCAGCCTGCCAGGGCAAGTCCAGCAGGATTTCCAGATAAGTGCGCAGCACCTGATGATCCGGCGCCGCCAGCGGCATTTGCTTGAGACGGCGCAGGGTCTTATCGGCCTCGGCGCGGGCCTGCTGAGGCAATCCTGCCTGCTCGAGCTGCGCCTCGAGCTCGTTGATGTCGTCCTGTTCCGAGCCAAGCTCGCCGAGCTCCTGCTGAATGGCCCGCAGCTGCTGACGCAGCATGTGTTGGCGCTGCTGATCCGACATCTGATTCTCGGCCTGGCCGGCGATTTCCTTACGTAACCGCAGCACATTGAGTTCATGCGTCATGATGGCATGCAGATGACGCATGGCCTCGGTCGCGCTGGTAGTTTCCAAAAATGCCTGCGCTTCGTCCTGATCGAGATCGATGAACGAGGCCAGCATAAAGGTCAAATGCATGGGTGTCGGCACTTTGCGCACGACATCGTCGAGGTCGAAGCCCGAGGGCATGCGCACCAGGGTTTTCAGCTCATGGCCAAGGTCGATCAACTCACGCTTGAGGGCGTCGGTGATGGCGTCGTCATCGGGCTCCGGTAAGGGCAGCGGTTCGACCTGAGCTAATAAATGCGCATCGTTTTCCGTCAAATTCAGCAGCCGGACCCGCTCCACACCCTGCAGCAGCACTTCCACCGTTTCTTGCGAGCGCGCCATGCGTTTGATCACAGCCCGGGTGCCGACATCATAAAGATTGGCCATGGCGGGCTGATTGACTTCGGGGTCACGCTGGGTGATCACCAGGATCTCCTTGCCCTCTGTCGCAACAGCCGCTTCCAGGGCCGCGATGGAGGACGGCCGCCCGGCGGAAAACGGTGCCAGGACATACGGAAACAGCACAATGCCGCGCAAGGGAAAGACGGGCAGCAGGTTTTCGGTGGCGAGGTTATCAGTCATAGCTCATGTCCAATGTCGTCTGCGGCACTCATCAATAATAATGTTGACCAGGCCTGGTCACTTGCCAGCCTGGGCAGGCAAGCAGAATGGGCCGTGGCCAGGCTGTCAGGCTCATGGGATCGGCCGGGCCTGTTACTCGTAAGACTGGCGGACAAGGTAATTATCCCCGTCCATGCCCCGGATATTGGAGATACCCTCGTAGCTCAGCAAGGCCCCGGTTGCGTCGTTTACGGTGACTTGAATACCGGAAGTGATCAGCCGCACCAGCATGTTGCCAGGTTCGAGGCGGAATACCCGGAGCTTGCGCCCGTTATGGCGGCGGGTCTCGACCAGTCGCACCCGAAAATCAACGAACGCCTGGCGCACCGGTACCAAAAATTCCGGCTTCAGGGTTTCACCGGCGAGCAGACGATCCCAATGGCGCTGAATAAACAATTCAAAGCCACCATCGACAATGCCGACTTCGGCAGCGGGGATGGCGATTGCAGCCGACTCAGTGGTGCTATCGAACTGGCGCCGGAACGTAACATGGCATTCCTGGTTCACCAAAGCGACGATCTCGGTATGCCCGGTACGCTTGTCGAACAGAGTCATGTCCGGCATCAAGGCATATTTGCTGTAATCCAGTACCTTGGTCGCGAAAGTTTCGCCGTTCGGTTTTTGATAGTGCACCCGAACTTTATGCAGTTTACCATCACGGTAAATTCTGACCTGGCGCTCATCATAGAGATGCTCACCGGATTTAAGGTCAAAGGCGTGACCGACACGCTCGACTGTCTTGGCGCTTAGCGCCTGCGGCATGCCATTGACCAGCAGCAGGACAACACCGGCAAGCAAGGGTAAAGGTCTAGGCAGACAGAAGGCTTTCAATATTGATGGCAACGGGATACTCCTGAATCGCTACGGCTCGCAATGGTTTAGCCCGGATGATGACCCACTCGGCGCCGTGGGGCAACCGTTTGCATTGACGGAGGTAACGCGCCTTCTATACATTTGCGGTCCATGGTGCGCTCCGGCCGGGGGCGTAACCCGCCTCATCGGCGGTTCCCCGCAGCACCTTGGAAACGCGGCAGAAGCAATACTAAACGATCATTGATGGCGGCTTGTTAGCCCTCAGACATTTTGGCCCTTAGACATTTTGACGATAATGGCCCATTCCTCGGACTGACATGACCCTGGCGGATTTAATTAACAGCCTGGGCAGCACTTTGAAGCGCCAATACGGGACGCCGGTATTCAAGCTGCCGGTCGACGCCGGTTTTACCTGCCCTAATCGGGATGGCAGCAAGGCCCGCGGGGGCTGCAGCTTTTGCAATAATGCCGCCTTCACGCCGGGTACCGATCGGCAGGTCAGCGTGACTGAACAATTGCAGGCCGGGCAGGCACAAATCGGCCAGCGTGCGCGGGCCCCGAAGTATCTCGCGTATTTTCAAGCCTATACCAATACCTACGCCGATGTGCACGAGCTGGCCCGGCTGTACCGCGAAGCCTTGGCGGTTCCGGATGTGATCGGTTTGGCCGTATCGACCCGACCGGATTGCGTCCCGCCCGAAGTAATTGGGCTATTGGCCGAGCTGCAAGCCGAAGGCCAGACGATTTGGCTGGAACTCGGCTTGCAATCGGCACATACGGCCACCTTAGCGCGGCTCAATCGAGGCCATGGTTTCGCCGAGTATCAACGGGTCGCTCGGCAGGCCCGGGCCCACGGCGTGCCGGTGTGTGCGCATTTGATTATCGGCCTGCCGGGCGAGGATGCCAATGCAGTCCAAACGAGCTTATTCAGGGTGCTGGACACCGGCGTCGACGGCCTGAAGCTCCATCCGCTGCATGTAGTCAAAGGCACGCGCTTGGCCCAGCACTGGCAACGCGGCGACTACCAGCCCTGGTCACTGGCAGCCTATGCGGCCACCGCTGCCGATCTGATCGAACAGACCCCGGCCGAAATCGTTTATCATCGGGTTTCCGGCACCGCGCCGGCCGACTATTTGCTGGCACCGGCTTGGTGTAGCAGTCGTTGGGATGCCATCAATGCTATCGAGCGCGAACTCAGGCGACGGGGTTCGGCGCAAGGGCGACAATCGACCGCCGCGATGGCGGTAGCAGTGTGAGGTAATGAAAACCATGCAACTGGTCTGTCCAGCAGGTAATCTGCCGGCGTTGAAAGCGGCCGTGGACAACGGCGCCGATGCGGTTTATGTCGGGTTTCGCGACGAAACCAATGCCCGCCATTTCGCCGGTCTGAACTTCGGCAAAAACAAACTCACCGAGGGCATCCGCTATGCCCAACAGCGCGGGGTTAAGGTATTTTTGGCCCTGAACACCTTTCCCCAACCACGGGGCTGGCCGCGTTGGCAGGCAGCGATAGACGAGGCTGCCGCACTCGGGGTGAACGCCCTGATCGGCGCTGACATAGCAGTGCTCGACTATGCCAGCGAGCAGCACCCCGACTTACCGTTGCACCTATCGGTACAAGCTTCGGCGACTAGTTATGCTGCACTGCAGTTCTATCATGACCAATTCGGCATCCACCGCGCGGTTTTACCGCGAGTGCTGGCGATCAGCCAAGTCGAGCAGATCGCCGCGCACAGCCCGGTCGACCTGGAAGTGTTCGGTTTCGGCAGTCTGTGTGTCATGGTCGAGGGGCGCTGCCTGTTGTCCTCCTATGCCAGTGGGCGCTCGCCGAATACTTACGGCGCTTGTTCACCGGCCAGTCACGTGGAATGGCAGGAAATCGGCGACGCGTTGGAAACCCGCCTCGGTGGCGTGCTGATTCAACGCCATGGCAAAGGCGAGCGGGCCGGCTATCCGACGATCTGCAAGGGGAATTATCAAGTCGGTGAACGGGTCTATCACGCCATCGAGGAGCCAACCAGCTTGAACACCCTGGAGCTGCTGCCGGCGTTGCGAGACGCCGGCATCAAGGCCATCAAGATCGAGGGCCGCCAACGCAGCCCGGCCTATGTCGCCCAGGTCACCCAAGTTTGGCGCCAAGCTCTGGACCGCCTAAACCAATCCGGTGCGGCATTCACCCCCGAACCGCAGTGGCTGCGCCAGCTTGGCAAAGTCTCGGAAGGCACCCAAACCACGCTCGGCCCGTATCATCGTCCCTGGCAATAACAATTGACCCTTAAGCATACCATGCAAACTGAGCTCAAACTGGCCCTCGGGCCGATTCCCTATTACTGGCCCAAACCCCGTGTCCAAGCCTTTTATAAGGACATCGCCAAGGCGCCGGTGGAGATCGTCTACTTGGGCGAAACCGTCTGCCCCAAACGCACGGAAATGCGCCTGGAAGATTGGCTGGCGCTCGCCGCCCAGCTAACCGCGGCTGGCAAGGAAGTGGTGCTGTCGACCTTAACCCTGCTCGAGGCCGAATCCGAATTGCAGCGCCTGCGGCGCATCTGCGACAACGACGAATATCAGGTAGAAGCCAATGACATCGGTGCCATGCAGATGCTGCAGGGCCGGCCCTTTGTCGCCGGTCCGAGTGTGAACATTTACAATGAGCGCAGCTTGCAGCGCCTGGCCAAACTGGGTTTGAGGCGTTGGGTATTGCCGGTGGAATTATCCCACCACACCTTAGCCGATATGCAGGAGCATCGGCCGGCAGGCGTGGCGACCGAAGTGTTCGCCTACGGACGACTGCCATTGTCCTATTCGGCCCGCTGCTTCACTGCCCGCGCCCATGATCTGCCCAAGGATGATTGCCGTGGTTGCTGCATCGAGCATCCCGATGGCCTGACCATTGCCACTCAAGAGGCTACGGAATTTCTTACTCTGAACGGCGTACAAGTGCTCTCCGCCTGTGTGTGCAATTTGATTACCGAGCTGCCGACCATCCGCGACCTGGCTGTTGATGTCTTGCGCCTCAGCCCACAAGCCGAACACACCCTGGACGTCATCGATATGTTCGATCAATGTCGGCGGGACGCCCTCGACCCGGCCACCGGCTTTGCCCGCCTCGAACCCATAATGCCGGGGCCGACCTGCAACGGCTACTGGCATGGCGAGGCCGGCATGCGGCACTTGGCCGTAGCCGCCGCCTAAGGCATGACTCAAGCCACGCCCGCCAGCCCCAGCCGCGTGCTGCATGTCATTCACGGCATGCGGCGCGGTGGGTTGGAAACCGGTGTACTGAACCTCGCGCACGGCTTACCGCGGGCCGAGTTTACCCAAGGGATTTGTTGCCTCGCCGAGCGCGGCGAGCTAGCCGATCGCTTACCCAAAGACGTGCCCCTGTGGGTATTGGATCGCGGCAAGCATGATACCGGGCTATGGTTTCGCTTGGCCCGAGTGCTCAAGCAATGGCGACCACACGTCATTCATTGCCGCAATTGGAATGCCTGGCTGGACACCCTGATTGCCTATTGGCTGACGGGGCGCCGCGGCGCCTTGGTGTGGAGTTTTCACGGCTTCACCAGCGCAGCCCGCCCGCCCTGGCGACGGCGGGTTGCCTCGCGTGTGCTGGCCCGTTTCACGCCTCATTTAATGGCGGTTTGCCAAGATAGCGCCCAGCGTTATGGGCACGATGCCGGCATCGATCCTAGGCGTTTTAGCATTCTCTACAACGGCGTCAATCTCGATCGTTTCCAGCCCGGCAGCAATCGCCCGGTCCTGCGCCAGGAATTGGGGCTGCCCGCAGATGCCCTGCTAGTGATTACTGTGGCCAGCTTGGTGCCGATCAAGGATCACGCCGGCCTGCTGCAAGGCCTGGCGAACGTCAAGGCGCAACTGCCGGCAAACGCCTATTTTCTCTGGCTCGGTGAGGGCGAAGAACAAGCTCGGTTAATGGCACTTCGGGATACGCTTGGTTTGGCCGAGCGGGTGCAACTGCTCGGCAATAGCGACCAAGTGCCTCGGTTTCTGGGGGCTGCCGACCTGTTTGTTCTGCCCAGTCTGCTCGAGGGCATGAGCAATGCCATTATCGAAGCTATGGCCAGCGGCCTGCCGGTGGTCGCGCGCGCCGTCGGCGGCAACATTGAGCTGGTCGTCGATGGCGAGACCGGTCGTCTGGTGCCCTCGCAAGACCCGCAGGCTCTTGGCACAGCCATTGTCGAGCTCCTGACCCAACCCGAGCAGTGCTACGCCATGGGGCAGCGAGCCCGTGCCCATGCCGCAGAAAAATTCGGCCTGGATGCGATGATGGCGAATTATGCAACATTTTATCGGCGCCTGGGCCAATGAAATCACTGTCCAGCATCGGTATTGCCGCCAAAACATGCATCGGGCCGCTCAGGTTTCTTCTTGGGTCAGTCGCCATCAGGCGATTCAAGCCTTTATAATGGGGTTGCAAAACGTATCACACAAGCTTGCTGATGGTGGTGTTTTCAATAGGCTCTCAAGATGAGTATCAACAGCGCATTACCAAAACATGATTCAGCAGCAGATAAAAAGGCTATGTATGACGCCAAATACTCGGCCCAATGCTTGCGTCCGTCACCGCATTTCTTGCGCCAATTCAAATACATTCATCAATGGTCTAAGGTTTCGGCAAATGGCTCAGTCCTTGACCTCGGCGGCGGGACCGGGGAATACAGCCTGGTGTTACAGAAGGCCGGCTACCATGTGACGCTCAATGATATATCCGATATTGCTATTGCCAAAGCGGTCGCAAGCGGCGTTCAAAACACCCTTGCCGGCAATATATTGGACCATCAGACTAACGATGCCGGCCCCTTCGATCTGGTACTAGCTAGAGGATTTTCCCCGCTCAATACCGACGATCGCCTGGCATTTCAGGCTGTGCTGGCCAAGATTAAGCGACTGACAAGCGACCAAGGGAAAATTGTGATTTGGGGTTTGACCGATATGACCGGGAACTGGTCAGAAAGTGGGTGGTTCAATTGGCATCCCCGTGATCTGCGCGAATTGTCGGGACATACGATTGCCTTTCCAGCATTTCGCTACCAGTGTTTTTTGCCACTTGTGATTAATCATATTGTTAGCCGCATCATGGAAAAACTCAGCCTATCTCGTCCCATTACGATGATTACGATGTGTCAAACTTAATTGACAGGCTCGTTATTCCGTATCAATATGCCTTTCAATCAAGACTTGCCGAGTATACGGCCATACTCGGCAAAGCGATTGAGCTTGGCTATAGCGTCTGTGGCGTCCATGCGGCCTGGAAGTTGTTTCATCAACATCATGAAAAAGTCTTGATTCTTCGTCATGATGTTGACCATCTTTCCCCAGGATTACAGGGAATGCTCACGGTCGAGCACCAGTTTAATGTGTCCTCGACTTATTATTTTCGCTGGTCGACCGCCCAAGTCACTGACTTAGAGAAGGTTTGCCAGCAGGGACATGAAGCCGCCCTGCACTATGAAACACTTGCAACCTTCGCCACAAACCATCACTTGCGCGAGGCTGCCGATATAACACCGGATATCCTTGAGCAATGTGCAGACCTACTGATTGACGAGATTGCTCAGTTCCGTCGAATGTCTGGGGCCGAATGCAAAACGATTGCTTCCCATGGTGCCCCCCGCAACCGTCTGCTGGGCATCACCAACGATGTTTTGCTAAGCCATTGTCCCGAGCTATATGCCCGCCTTGATATCGATCTAGAAGCTTATGATCCCGTTTTCTTGAGCGAGATTGATTGCTACATTGCTGATACGCAATGGGAAATCAATCATGGCTTTCGTTATGGCGTGCATCCGCTTGCCGCCCTCGGCCAATACCCGCGCATCTGCCTGCTTACGCACCCCAATCATTGGGGCTGGTCGCCGCAGGTGCGGGCGAAACGAATCGCCAAAGGGATACTGCGCGGTCGACAGAAAGATAACAGCGTTTTTGCGTATGCCGAACGCCTGCGGGCATAACACAGCCCCCATCAACTGGTCTTTCCGCCCCTACGGAATATCTGGATGCCTTGACTCACTCCTGCACCATCTTCTTGCCCTGGACTTGCGCAGTGCACAAAAAATGGACAAAATCATACCCATCGAGGCGTTGCGGGCTGGCGATCATAGCTGGCAGTCAGCATGCAACTCCCTGTTTTAACTAGGCTTGACGAGAGCCAATAGGGTTTTACACCGATTACACCAAGGATGGCATTGGTATTGCGTGCACCCCTTTTCGGCTTGTAATGGCAAATTCGCCTTCACAGGCTCAAATGGCTGCATGCTTGCACGCCGTGCACTTTCCTAACATCATGCGCGGCACAAACGAGTCGCGGGATCATAAGGCATCCTGGCACGGCATGCACCAGCATGGGGCAAAATGATGGCCAACGATCAACGCGGGACTGAAGCCATGACCGAATTATTCGACATGAGCGCTGGCGACAACAACCTCCATACCCATATACAACTCAAGCTGGCTGCCTTAGGGCAAGCCATCCCCTGCGAGGGCACCAATGAGCATGTCCTCGATATCGCGCGCAATCTGGTCGAAACCTATAAAGAAAAAACGCGTTTGCTGGCCGATCATTTGCCGCCGGCCGACAGCCGCATTCAGCACTTTCTCGATGGCTTCCTGGCGCCCTATCCGGATACCCGCGCCCCACGCTTGCCGAGCGATACCTTTATATTGGATCGCCACGGCCTTGCCAAACATCTGTCCTTACCGGCAGGGGCCGACGTATTCCGTAACGAGTATGTCGCCAGTTATCGCCTGCCCAACGGGGTTTGCCATAACCCGCGCAACGATCGGCGCACTACCCAGGGCTCTTTTCATATCGCCGAGGGCGGCCTGCCCATCCCCGGTGAAAAGAAGGCCGTGCCGGCCCCGGTGTTCGCAAATTTGCTGCGCGCGGCCCTTAAGCCGCCGGAAGTCCTGGCCCATTTACCCTATACCGCGCAGCAACCGAGCGCCCCCGGCCTGTTCGTGTCGATGCTGCTGCGGCCCATCGTCTGCCCGGAAATTCCCGGCGTCGCCCCGCAGAAGACCATGGAAGTCCGGTTTTTCGCCCCGGGCAGTCTGGTCAGCAATTTGGATTTCGTGGAGCGTATTTTCGGCAATGCCGGCGACCCCACCCTGGCCGAGAACGATGCCGGCCTGGATGTCGATCATTGGACCGGCCATACCGGCTGCATTATTCTTGCCCCTCATCTGACCAAGCTGTCCAAGCGCGAGCTTGGTCTGCCGCACTGGGATCGCGCTACCGATCGGCAGCGTCAGGACGGCATGTGCTGGCATGACCCGGAAGAATCCTACAACGACGGCCAGCCGTTCAAAATTACGGCCCGTGACGGTGATGGCGTGATCGTGACCCTGATCGCCGACAATTACTTCGGTTATAGCAAGAAGGAGATCAAGACCCAGATCAGCTATGCCGCAAACCTTTATGGTCGGGCGGAGGAAGAGCACGCCGGCGGTGCTTTGGTGTTCGTATCCTACAACCATGGCGAAGATTTCGGCGTCGATCCGCGCACCCGCAATCTCGACTGGCAGCTCGACGCGGTCCTGCAGCGCTATCCGGATCGGCTGCTGCCGCAGCCGGAAGGCCACGCGATCGACGCCAATTTTCCCGATTTAGTCTATGTTCCCGAGGATGTTTGCATCAGCCTGCCCGAGCAGAGCGTGAGCTGGGAGCAACATGGCACGCGCCGCCAGATTCGCCTGCAGCCCGACAAGATATATATGCACCCATCGGGCTATCGCGTGCGCATGGAGCGTCATCCGACGGCACCGAGCTGGCGGCTGGTCGGCACCGAAGCCGAAGGGACGTTTTGCCATAAGCCTTGCACGGTCTCGGGCGGCGGCAAATCGGAAATCGCCAAACCAATCCAGGACACGATGATTTATGGGCCGCTGTATGTTCACGATCTAGAAACGGATCTGGACCAGGTCCAGGCCCTGTTCGAGCGCGATTACTCCGACGCCCTGCTGCCCGAGCTGCGCCCCGAGGAAGCCCCCGAGCGACTGGCGCGACCCATTCTCAGCCCATTGCGCAGTGTCGGCTCGGTCATCCGCCTGCTCACGCCTTCCAGTCGGCACTACACCCCGCAATACAATGCCTGGCTGGCCACCATCCCGGATCATATCCGCGCCCTGGTGTTTTTGATCAAGCGTTTTTATGACGTGAGCTGGGGCGATGACTGGCGCCGCTATTTCAGCGTGGACATCGTCAATGGCAAACCGGGCCATGAATTGAAATTCCGTGGCCGCAAATTGCAAATGGGGTATCTGCGGGTCGGTTTCGATGCCGACGGCGCCTGGCGGGTATTCAAGCTGCGCCAGGATTTCATCCCGGCCGCCAAACTCCAAATGGAAGACGATATTACCGCCTCGGCTATCGTGCCGCGGGATCAAATCCGCCAGGATTTGCAAAGCGGCCATCGCAACGCCCTCAAGCTCACCACCAATTGCGAACGCTACCTTTTCCAGCGGCCCGACGATGCCATCATGCGCGGTCATGACAAGCGCACCGAAACCGATATGGCAGGTGATGATCTGTTCGCCTCGAACTTCCAGCCGCTCGAGCCCGACCAGGTGAACGCGCTGATCGAGGACATCATGCATTTCGAGTCTTTCACCCCACCGATGCGCGAGCATTTGCAACAAGCCCGCGACAACAAGGATCGCTATTGCGTGGCTTCGTCCGAGCCGCGGCTGGTGCATGGTAAACCAAGCAAGAACCCGCGTTATCTGCAGCAGCGCGACGATCACGCCGAGCCTTTTCGCTATTATGTTGCGGAAATGGGCACCCGCTTACATCGTCGGCTCGCCGCGGCAGAACCGGTCGTCTGGCCAGTCGACGCCATCCTGATGGGCCGGCGCAACAACCCGCCGGAAGACGGCCATAGTCCGTTATGCGTCTACAATCCGATCCACTATCAGGAGCTGCCCGAGCTGTTCATGGATTTGATCGCCAGCGTCACCGGCAAATCCCCGTCGACGACTGGGGCAGGCTCCGAAGGGGCCTTGACCAAGGGACCGTTTAACGCCCTGCGTTCGACCGCTGACTTGAACAACGCCCTGGTCGGCTTGATTCTGACGGGCTATCCGGTATTTTCCAGCGCCGCCGGCTATGTCGGCCCGTACGGGCGCATGGATCACGATATCAGCCTGCTGGTACCGGAAATTTGGGCCCGGCTGCCGCGCACCTATCGCGAACCCGGACGTCTGATCGCCGACGGCATGCTGGAGCGGCTGGACGATTTCGACTGGCAGGGCCAGCGGGTCCAGGCCAGTCGGCTGGGCTATCGGATTACTGAAAAATTCGTCCATGGCTTTTGCGGGCGGGTCTTCGACAGCCCCAACCTGGTCTTCGACGAGGCCCTGCTCAAACCCGAGCAACAGGATATGGCGGTATTTGCCGATGGCGTGGCCAATATCGTTGGCACCCAGCAGCGGGTTGCGCTACAGTATATCAAGGATGGCAGCGTAGCCGAGGCGGCCCCGCCGCTGCAGGCGCTGATCCATATTATGGCGTATGGTCATTACCAAGGTAAGGATATCAACGATCCGGCAATCCGCGAGTTATTTACCCTGGATGCCCTGCTGCGTTCAAAGTGGTATCGCGGGCGGTTGCGGGCCCAACAAAGCCGAGACCTGAGACTTTGGCATCGGTTCGTGGAGAATCTGACCGCCTTTATGCAAAAGGAAACGCATGCTGACGAGGTCGAGCGGCTGCGCATCGCTGAGCGCCTGCAGCGGGCGCGCGGGGCGCTGCAGGAAACCGGCCGCCAGGAATACATGCGCAACCTGTTCGGCACCTTGGGCGCGCACCCGCTGAGCTAACGTCTGGCCAATGGGACTGGAACGCCGCTCGGCAAGGGTGGCGTTCATAAGGGGCGAATCTGACTAGGCCGTGGGGCAGGGCTTGACTGAGTATATCTATGAATTCGCCTTCGAGCAGGCTGAACCGATCCGGTTCACAGTCGAGACCGACGCCCAGGCGAAGCGGCGCCGGTATGAGGCGGACAGCCTGCCGCTCTGGACGCAGCTGGCGTTCCATCAATGCGCCTGCTGTCCACTGGAC
The DNA here is from genome assembly GCA_964345605.1 of uncultured Ectothiorhodospiraceae bacterium. Taxonomy (GTDB): domain Bacteria; phylum Pseudomonadota; class Gammaproteobacteria; order CAYFSA01; family CAYFSA01; genus CAYFSA01. Next base: position 9,856 of record CAYFSA010000022.1, on the reverse strand, counting down.
CCTGCAAAGGTTACGCATTGTCCGGCTGCGGTAGATATCGCAGCGGTCACCACCACCTTCCAGGACATGGTCTCTTATACCCATACGCATGTACGGGTCATCACCGCTGAGCGCGTCTATTCCAAATCCTGTGACGCCCAATCCGGCTTGAATTCGCTCTTGGGGCTGATCATGGCCAATAGCGACTGCCCGATTCTATGCGAATTCAAACCCATGGCGCATTTCCATTTACCCTTTTCCAGCGTTGATGAAACCATTTATCGGGTAGCCAGTACCTATTTGCTCAAACAATACTTCAATCTGCAAGAAGGTGAATCGGCAGATTTTGCGTTGGACGGCTTGGAAGCGCTGTATTACCAGCTGCAACAAGTCAATTGCGATCTGGTCGCGCGCATTCGCTTCGCCTCCAGAGCCGATGCCAATCTCAACGCCATTACCACGTTCTTTTCACTGGCCACCATCGTCACCCTAACCCTGAAGCAAAAACTCACCGAAATCCAGCCTTTGTTTTTCGTCAACCGCCAGCTTGCCGAACAGGCAGATTAGGTTGAACACCACTATCGCTAATCCGCGATCTCGGCGACCACTTCTTCCCAGCCCTGCCACATCTCTTCCAATTCAGCATCCCGCCGGGCCAATTCAATACCGATCTGACGCTTGCCCTGGGCCGAATCATGCTGCTGCCAACGCACAACGCCCTCCAGCAAGTAAGTCCCCGCCCGACCGTATAGTTTTATCCAGAGCTGCAGCTTGACGCCCGGCTCAAAGGCTTGGTCGATGCGCAGCCGCATGCCGCCGCTGGACAGATCCTCGCTGATGCAATGCACAACCGTGCCCAGTATTGGCGGGTCGGTGGTATCGTCGATTGTGCGGATGAACAGGCGCTCCATACGCGGCACCCGCGGCGCGGTCCGCCGCTCGGCAGAATCACTCATACTGTCAGCCCACTATGACTTGTTGACCCAGTAGTAAACATAAGCGATCAAACGAATTTTGGGAAGGGCTGCAGACCGCGAGTTAGGACGAGGCAGCTTCGTTGGGGGAATGTCGCTGGACGGTCCGCTTGAAGGCTTGGATATCATAGCCGAATGCAGCAAATCCCTGCAGCCATTGGTCGACGGTCGCATCCTCGATTTGCGCTTGACGAGCTAGCAGCCAACCCCGGCGGCGGCTCGGCATTCCGATGAGGGCATATTCGTAGTCATCGCCAACGCCGAGGACCCAATAATCATCCCAGAACAAATAGGTTCCGAACAGGCTGACAAAGCTGACTTGCCATTTAGCATTGGAGTGCCAATCCATGACCCGGGCCAGCCCCTTGGCCTGCACGCTTTCCCCGCCGCGACACTGGCAGCTATGAGTTACATTGATATCGCCGTCATCGCGCAGCCGATACTCGGCCAGGGTATTACAGATGCATTTGCGCTGGGTAAAGTAGGCAATACAGGCAATTTCATACCACAGCCCCATGAATCGAGGCAAATCAAGCTGGGTTAGCATAGCAAGTCTCGCTATAGACTCGAGCCGAAATAGATAAGCCAGAGAAAACGGGAAACTGCAGTTTGGTGCGGGCAGTGGCGAGATGGCGTCCCGTAGGGGAGTCGAACCCCTGTCGCCGCCGTGAAAGGGCGGTGTCCTAGGCCTCTAGACGAACGGGACGGAAACCGGCTTGTTGGCTAGTTGTCGTGAATCGCAACCAACGTCAAATGCGTTAGTGCTTGGTGGAGCTAGGCGGGATCGAACCGCCGACCTCTTGCATGCCATGCAAGCGCTCTCCCAGCTGAGCTATAGCCCCGTAAAGAAGATGCAAATAATACGCGAACCGCTCGGGCATGTCAAACGCTCCTGCCAAGGTTTATGCAAGAGTTTATGCAAGAATTGGTATTCATGGTTGCCGAGGTTCTCGGCACCAAACTGGCCAGCACTGATAAAATGATGATAACCGGCTTGCTCGCCCCCAGGCGCCGACCTCGCCGGTTTTTCCCAGCGCACTCAGCTTTGCACCTCGATATATGCCAGTGCCCGATCGATCCGCGCCAGCGTGCGCTCATGCCCGAGCAGGGCCAACGTCACGTCGATGGGTGGCGACACAGTCCCGCCGCTTACCGCCACACGCAGCGGCTGGGCGACCTTACCCATTTTCAATTCGAGGGCCTCGGCGGTGCTCTGGACCACAGCATGAATCGGTTCCGCACGCCAATCCTGCAAGGCGGCCAGCGATTCACGCAGGCGAGTCAGGGGAGTTACTGCCTCAGGCTTAAGGTTTTTGCTGGCGGCCTTGGCGTCGTAGTCGGCAAAGTCTTCATAGAAGAACCGGCTCATCTGCGCCATTTCCAACAGGGTTTTGCTGCGCTCTCGCTGGGCGATCACCACTTCGACCAGGGCGGGGTCTTGGGCCGGATCGATACCGAGATTACCCATGTGCCAGCTCAAATGCCGCGCGACCTCGTTCGGCTCGGACGTTTTCAGGTAATGTTGATTCAGCCACATTAACTTGTCCGGATTGAAAGTCGAGGCGGCCTTGTTGACATCGCCAATATCGAAATACTCCATCATCTCACCCATGCTGAAGACCTCCTGATCACCATGGGACCAACCCAGGCGCATGAGATAATTCAGCAGTGCCGCGGGCAAATAGCCCTGCTCCCGATACTGCAGGACACTGACCGCGCCGTGACGTTTAGACAGGCGTTTGCCGTCGGCGCCCAGGATCATGGGCACATGGGCATAAGCCGGCGGCTCCACGCCCATGGCCTGCATGATATTGATTTGCCTGGGAGTATTATTCAGATGATCGTCGCCGCGAATGACATGGGTGATCTGCATATCGATGTCATCGACAACCACGGTCAAGTTATAGGTCGGCGAGCCATCCGAACGGGCGATAATCAGATCATCCAATTCGTTATTGCTGAAGATGACCTTGCCACGAATCTTGTCCTCCACGACTACTGCGCCCTCTTCCGGATTACGGAAGCGGATGACCGGGTCGACGTCCGGCTGCGGCGTCTGCCGGCGGCGGCAGCGGCCGTCATAGCGCGGCTTCTCCTTGCGCGCCATTTGTGCCTCACGCATTTGCTCGAGCTCTGCCTTGCTGCAATAGCAATAATAGGCGTGGCCGGCATCCAGGAGCTGCTGAATCACTTCGCGGTAGCGCTCGAAACGATGGGTCTGAAAAAACGGACCGAGATCGTAGTCCAGGCCCAGCCAGCTCAATCCCTCGAAGATGGCGTTGACCGATTCATCGGTCGAGCGCTCGAGGTCGGTATCTTCGATGCGCAGGACGAATTCGCCGCCATGCTTGCGGGCGAACAGCCAGGAAAACAGCGCGGTGCGGGCACCGCCGATATGCAGGTACCCCGTCGGGCTCGGGGCAAAGCGAGTACGCACTTTCATAAGGGATCAATCGCGTTGGAATCGTTCAATAGGCTAATAAAACAATAGGCTAATAAAACCAGGGCCATTGCCAACCACCCCGGTTACACTCGCGGCAAATCACGGCCACACAGACGCCAGGACTTGCACCAGTACCCAAGCATACAGACCAGCCAGCAAGTCATCCAGCATGATGCCCAGCCCCCCGCCGACTTGCCGATCCGCCCAGCTCACCGGCCAGGGTTTGACGATATCGAAAATGCGGAATAAGACCAATCCGAGCACCAGCCAGACCCAACCGGCCGGCACAGCGAACAAACTGACCCCCACTCCAACCCATTCGTCGAAGACGATGGCCGGGGGGTCGTGGCTGCCCATGCGATGACTGGCCCAATCACATAACGCGACACCCAAGACAAAGGCGGCCAGCACCACAAGCCCATACAACCAGAGGGGCAGCAGGCTGAGCAACCCATACAACGGCAAAGCCGCAATGCTGCCGACCGTCCCCGGTGCCTTCGGCGCCAGGCCGCTGCCCAGGCCGACGGCAAGCCACCAGGCAAATCGCGCCGGCCAGGTCAACCCCGGCAGTCGTCGGACTGAGCGCATGCGGGCTTATTCGGCCGAGCTGTCGGGGGTTTGCTGGGCGGCGATCTCGTCGGCACGAAACTGTTTCGCCAGCCTATCGAGCACCCCATTGACAAATTTATGCGCATCCGCCGCACCAAAGGCATGCTCGAGGTCCAACGCCTCATTAATAACCACTCGATAAGGCACTTCCGGGCGCTGCATTAATTCAAACGCCGCCAAACGCAGCACCGAGGCTTCGACAGGATCAACCAGTGCCATACGTCGACTGGTATACTGCGACAAGGTCGAATCCAATATCTTGACCGAGTCGATCACGCCTGTCAGTAGCTCACGAAAATATTCGGCACCTGGCTGCTCGGCCTCGGCCTCCTCTTCTTGGAACTGCTGCCAAATGGTCTCAGCGGAATACCCGGTTATATGCCATTGGTATAGCCCCTGCAGGGCGAGTTGTCGGCCCATACGGCGGGCGGCGGCGAATGATTGAGGCGGTTTCCGGGTCAAGCGAGCGGGCCCAATTGGCGCATAAGACTGACCATTTCCAGGGCGCTCAAGGCGGCATCGCTGCCCTTATTACCGGCCTTGGTGCCGGCACGCTCGATGGCCTGCTCGATGCTGTCAGTGGTCAGCACCCCAAAGGCCACGGGAATTTCCTGATCAAGCATGACTGACGCCAAGCCCTTACTGGTTTCGCTGGCCACATATTCGAAATGGGGTGTGCCGCCGCGGATGACGCAACCGAGCGCAAGAATGGCATCATAGCGGCCGGTATTGCACATGCGCTGCACGATAAGCGGCAGCTCATACGAACCCGGCACGCGGACGATCTCAATCTGCTCCGGGCTAACGCCATGGCGCTGCAGGGTGTCCGTCGCCCCTGCCAATAAATGCTCGGTGATAAAGGCATTGAAACGGGTAACCGCAATACCGAAATGAGCGTCGGCGCAATCATAATGGCCGTTGATGGTGCTGATGTCTTTCATGAGTTCTCAATCATCTCGTTAACAGGCTATTGGGCAGGACGGCGTTCAAGCGAAGCTAACCAATGGGTCGAATGAATTCGACCCATTGGTTAGGCACCGGCGACATAATCCTCGACTTCCAGACCAAATCCCCCTAAGCCGTGAAAGCGCTTCGGGGCACTCATCAAACGCATACGACGCACGCCGAGGTCAGCCAGGATCTGAGCGCCAATACCGTAGGTACGCAAATCATTGACCTCATCGGCCTCGTCACGCTGCGGCTCGTTACCGTATTGCATGCGCCGAATGCGCCGCAACAGGCCTTGCGGAGACTGGGGTCGGCGCAGGATGATAGCCACCCCCGGCGGCTGCGCCTGGATACGCTGCAAGGCATCCGCTAAGGGCCAACCACAGCTTGCCGTTTGCAGGGCCAGCAAATCGCAGAGGCTATCCTCGATATGTACCCGGACCAAAGCTGGCTCGCTTGCGCTGATCGGCCCATGACATAACGCTAGGTGAATGGCGCAATCGACACCATCCTGGTAGGCATGCAAGGTAAACTCGCCATAGGCCGTTGTCACCGCCGTAGCGGCGACATGCTCGATCGTGCGTTCATGCTGCACCCGGTAGCGGATCAAGTCCTCGATGGTACCGATTTTCAGGCCGTGGGTGGCCGCGAATTGCTCGAGCTCAGGCCGCCGCGCCATGCTGCCGTCCTCGTTGAGGATCTCGACAATCGCCGCGGCCGGCTCGAATCCGGCCAACCGGGCCAAATCGCAGCCGGCTTCGGTATGCCCGGCCCGGGTCAGCACCCCGCCGGGCCGGGCCATCAGCGGAAATATATGCCCGGGCTGGACAATATCATCCGGGCCGGCATTGGGCGCCACCGCGGTGCGGATCGTGTGGGCGCGGTCATAGGCGGAAATACCGGTCGTCACCCCTTCGGCGGCTTCGATGGACACGGTGAAATTGGTCCCATGCGTATCGCCGGTCCGATCGACCATCAACGGCAGCTTGAGCTGCTTGCAGCGTTCGCGGGTCAGGGTCAGACAGATCAGTCCCCGGCCGCGACTCGCCATGAAATTGATATCTTCCGGGCGCACCAGCGAGGCGATCATCAGCAGATCGCCCTCGTTCTCGCGGGCCTCGTCATCGACAATAATCACCATACGCCCGGCGCGCAAATCGGCGAGAATGTCGTCGACGGCATTGAAGGCCATGGATAATCCTTTGCTCAAGATTTGAAAAAACCGTGCTCAGCCAGCCAAGCCAAGCTGATACCATCGGCCTCGCCGGCATTGTCCGCGCCGGCGTGCTCGCCTTGCAGCAAGCGCTCCAAGTAGCGGGCGATAATATCCACTTCCAGATTGACGGGGCTGCCTACCTGCAAGGCCGACAAAGTCGTCGCCGACCAAGTATGCGGCACGATATTGACGCTGAACTCGGCCCCCCGGACTTCGTTGACGGTCAAACTGACGCCGTCGATGGCGATCGAGCCCTTGGCGGCAATATAACGGGCGATCGGCGCAGGGGCGCGAACCCAGAGCTGCCAGGAACGGGCCGCGGCTTCGCAAGTGACGAGTTCGCCAACGCCATCGACATGCCCGGCGACCAGATGCCCGCCTAAGGGGCTTGCCAGAGTCAGGGATTTCTCCAGATTCACCCGACTGCCGGGGCGTAACTGCCGAAATGCGGTGCGCGTGAGCGTCTCGTTGGAGACATCGGCCGTAAAGCCGTCGGCTACCAAGGCCACGGCGGTCAAACAAACACCGCTGACCGCAATACTGTCCCCCACTTGGACATTGGCGAAATCCAAGTCGGGCGCCGCGATGCTCAGCCGATGGTCGCCGGCTTGCGGTTGCAATTGCCGGACCCGGCCGATTGCCTGAATGATGCCGGTGAACATCGAGTGTCTGTGTCAGCCTTGGGGTAATGGGTAGTCGGCCGATGCCGTTGACGCCGGCCGGGCGCGGATGCGGAAATCCTCGCCGATGGCCCGGATTTCCTCAATACGGATGGCCGGGCGAGCCGCCATCGAGTCGAGCGCCGGCAGGCGCAGTAGGCCTTGCGCGGTGTCGCCGAGCACGCAACCGCTGACATATAACAGCAGCTCATCGACTAAGCCGGCTTGCACTAACGCCCCGGCCAGAGTCGGGCCAGCCTCGACCTGCACCTCGTTGATTTCGCGGCTGGCCAGGGACGTTAACACCGCCTCGAGATCCAGGGCATGCTCATCACCGCTGACCCGCTGAATGTCGGCAGCGACCCGCGCGAGCTCACTGTTCGCCACGTCCATTCGCGGCGCCGCCGTCATGATCAGGCATGCTCCCGGCAGACTCAGGCAACGCGCCGAGGGCGGTGTTTGCAAGGCCGGATCGAGGAGCACCCGCAAAGGCTGGCGGGGCTCGCCGGCTATGCCCAATTCCGCCGCCGTCAGGCGCATATTCAAGGACGGATCATCAGTCAACAGGGTGCCGCTGCCGGTCATAATCGCAGCGGCGCGCGCTCGCCAGAATTGCACATCCCGCCGCGCTGCCTCGCCGGTAATCCACTGACTCTCACCCGAGGTCAGCGCGGTCCGGCCGTCCAGGCTCATGGCCAGTTTCACCCGGACCCAGGGCCGCCCCTGCCGCATGCGCAACAAAAAGCCACTGTTCAGCGCCGCCGCCTGGTCAGCCAGCACACCGGTCTCGACATCGATGCCGGCAGCACGCAGCAAAGCAAGCCCGCGACCGGCGATCTGGGGGTTGGGATCGGTAATAGCCACCACCACCCGGCTGACCCCAGCGGTCACCAAAGCCGCTGCACAGGGGGGCGTGCGGCCATGATGGCAGCATGGCTCCAAGGTGACATAAGCAGTCGCTCCGCAAGCCGCCGAACCCGCCTCTGCCAAGGCCAGCACCTCGGCATGCGGTTCGCCGGCACGATGATGATAACCCTCGCCGACAATCCGACCAGCTCGTTCGATCACGCAACCGACATTGGGATTCGGGTGGGTAAGATAACGGCCCCACGCCGCCAATTGCAGGGCGCGCGCCATGAATTCATGCGCTGTCTTACGGGTCATTACGTTGATTGTCGAGCAACGAAATTTGCTGACGCCGCATTTCCGGGGTCAGCTCCTTATCCAAGTGATCGATCAAATCCCGAAAAGCATTCAGGTCTGCGAAACTGAGATAGACCGAGGCGAACCGGATGTAGGCGACCTGATCCAACTCGCGCAGACTCTCCATGGCCCACTCGCCGATCAAGCGCGAACTCACCTCGCGTTCGCCGCGATTGAGCAAGCGCTTCTCGATTTTGTTCAAAGCCGCTTCCACCGCATCGGTCGGCACTGGCCGCCGTTCCAGGGCGCGCAGCACACCGGTGCGCAGCTTGTCTTCAGTGAATGGTTCACGCCGCCCACTGCGCTTGACCACCCGCGGCAGGCTCAGCTCGGCGGTTTCGTAGGTCGTAAACCGATCACTGCAGTGCAAGCATTCGCGCCGCCGCCTGACTTGTTCGCCGTCGCCGGCCAGACGCGAATCGATGACCCGCGTCTCCGGGTGATTACAAAACGGGCAATGCACGGCAGCTCAGGGTATTTCGCTGAGTCGGGCTATTCGCCATGGCCATACACGGGAAACTGTCGACACAAGTCCAGCACTTCCCCTTTGACGCGCTCGATAACCGCCGGGTTATTGATTTCGTCGAGGATATCGCAAATCCAGTTACCGACTTGCCGCGCTTCGGTCTCCTTAAAGCCGCGCGTGGTCATAGCGGGTGAGCCGATACGAATGCCGCTGGTGACGAACGGCGATTGCGGATCATTGGGCACGGCATTTTTATTGACCGTAATATTCGCCTGCCCCAGAGCCTGGTCAGCGGCCTTGCCCGTCAAGCCCTTGTCGACCAGATCGATCAGCAGCAGATGGTTATCGGTGCCATTGGAGACGATCTTGTAACCGCGCTCTTGAATGGCGGCGGCCATCGCCCGGGCATTAGCGACAACTTGCTCCTGGTAGGCCCGGAATTCCGGTTCCATGGCTTCCTTGAAGGCCACCGCCTTACCGGCGATGACATGCATCAGGGGACCGCCCTGCGTGCCGGGGAAGACCAGCGAATTGAGTTTCTTCTCGAGGTCGGGATTGGCTTTGGCCAGAATGATCCCGCCGCGGGGGCCGCGCAGGCTCTTATGGGTGGTCGAGGTCACGACATCGGCATAGGGCAGCGGATTGGGATAGACGCCCGCGGCGACCAGACCGGCGACATGAGCAATATCGGCAACCAAATAGGCACCCACCTTATCTGCGATAGCCCGGAACCGGGCCCAATCCAGTACTCGCGAATAAGCGGAGAAGCCGGCGATAATCATCTTCGGCCGATGTTCGAGCGCCTGGGCCTCGATTTGATCGTAGTCGAGCAGACCGTCTTCGGGTCGCACCCCATATTGGACGGCATTGAACAATTTGCCGGAAATATTGACCTTGGCGCCATGGGTCAAATGGCCGCCATCGGCCAGACTCATTCCCAGGATACAGTCATAGGGCTGGAGCAGCGCCAGATAGACCGCGGCATTCGCCTGCGAGCCCGAATGCGGCTGCACATTGGCATAATCGGCGCCGAACAGTTGCTTGGCGCGATCAATGGCCAGGCGCTCGGCGATATCGACATATTCGCAGCCGCCGTAGTAGCGCTTACCGGGATAGCCTTCGGCGTATTTATTAGTCAGTACCGACCCTTGCGCCTCGAGCACCCGTGGACTGGTGTAATTCTCGGACGCGATCAGCTCGATATGTTCCTCTTCGCGTTGGGCTTCGCCGGCAATTGCTTGCCACAGCTCGGGATCGAACTCCGCGATATTCATTTGAATGGAAAACATTGATTTCCTCCTGGTTTGAGTCCTATGCGATTCGGCCCCAGCGGACCAAAAGCGCGCGATTGTAACGAAC
>CAYFSA010000021.1:14955-31382 GCA_964345605.1 uncultured Ectothiorhodospiraceae bacterium | reverse complement strand
CCAGCCACAGTTCCATGCGCTCGCCGCGCGCCAGATCAATCGTAACCGTACGGTTGTGCGGCAGGCGCTGATATTGATCCGATCCCATACGGCCAAGCCCGCGCACGGCATGATCGAACGCCCTTGTCTCCGCCAGATCAGGCGCATCATTTTTGGCCGGCGGCGCATCGGACTGCGCGAACAAGCGATTAAATTGCTGTTTAACGGGGCCTGCGTCAGCTGACGATTGACCCTGGTTGCTCACCCTATAATGACCGCTCGCGGCTTCCCGGGTCGCAAAAGCATCATAGCGGCCTGCCTCAGTCTCGTAATCCCCTTCACTGGCGGTGCTTGGCTGGCCAGCGGTTGGTTGCACGCAAAATACGCGACGCTCCGACATCTTTGCACCTCTTTCAATTGAATCTGACTGTCGGTTACCACCTCCAGTCGGTTAAGTCTGCCTGATAACTGTTCAGGTGAGTCTCGTCAAGAACCATTAATTCAATAGGGTTATCATTTTCGGCGGCATAATGCAACTGCAGATTACCCGGCAGCTTGCGAACATTGCCTCGAGGGCCCTGGTAGACGCTGGCCGGTCATCGAATAGCCTCGTTTCAGGCCCACCATGAGCCTGCAGCAGTGTGTCCATATTGGACTTGGCCCTATCGCTGTGGTGCCCGGCGCTGCCGGAAAAAATCCTGCAATAGCCGACGACTATCGGCCGCCAGGACGCCGGCGGTGACTGCCACGAAATGATTATGCGCGCTGGCCTGCAGCAGCTCGAAAACACTCTCGACCGCGCCGGTGCGCGGATCGTGGGCTGCGAATACCAGGCGCTGGAGGCGGGCGTGGATGATTGCGCCGACGCACATGGGGCAGGGCTCTAAGGTGACGTACAGCGTTGCCTCGGGCAGACGGTAATTATTCAGGCGGGCGGCGGCAGCCCGAATGGCGATGATTTCGGCGTGAGCGGTAGGGTCGTGGTCTTTGAGTGGGCGGTTGTAGCCCTCGGCGATCAGCTTGCGGCGCCGGACCAGCACGGCACCGACCGGCACTTCATCACGCTTGGCTGCGAGCTCGGCCAAGCCGAGGGCATGGCGCATCCAGAAGTCATCGGCGGCGGCAGGATCTCGCGGCCCGCGGCGATTGGCGACCCCCACGGGTCATTCCCATTCAATGGTGGCCGGGGGCTTACCGGAAATATCATAGGTGACCCGCGAGATCCCCGGGATTTCGTTGATAATTCGCCGCGAGACATGATCGAGTAAGGCATAGGGCAACTCGGCCCAGCGGGCGGTCATGAAATCCACCGTTTCCACGGCGCGCAGGGCGACCACATAATCGTATTGCCGGCTGTCGCCCATCACGCCCACCGAACGGACCGGCAGGAATACGGCAAAGGCTTGCGAGACGCGGTCATACCAGCCTTCGGCGCGCAGGGTCTCGATAAAAATGGCGTCGGCGCGGCGCAGGAGTTCGGCATAAGCGGGACGGACCTCACCGAGGATGCGCACGCCCAGGCCCGGGCCGGGAAAGGGATGGCGCTGTACCATTTCGGCCGGCAGCCCCAAGGCGATGCCGATTTGCCGCACCTCGTCCTTGAACAGATCGCGCAATGGCTCGATCAGAGCGAGGTTCATACGCGCGGGCAGGCCGCCGACATTGTGATGGGATTTGATCACCTTGGCCTTGCCGGTGCGGGCGCCGGCAGATTCGACCACGTCCGGATAGATAGTGCCTTGCGCCAGCCAGCGCACTCCTGCCAGCTGCCCGGCTTCCTCCTCGAAGACCTCGATGAACAGATTGCCGATGCGCTTGCGTTTGGCTTCTGGATCGCTAATACCGGCCAAGGCGCTCAAAAAGCGCTCGCGGGCATCGATCAGGCGTACATCCACGCCCATATGCCGGGCGAAGGTACGCATGACCTCTTCGCCTTCGTTCTGGCGCAGCAGTCCGTTGTCGACGAACAGGCAGGTGAGCTGGTCGCCGATGGCGGCATGCAGAAGGGCAGCCACTACGGCGGAATCGACCCCGCCGGATAAGCCTAGCACGACCCGGTCCGGGCCGACTTGGGTACGCATGCGCTCGACATGCTCGGCAATGATATTGCTGGCGGTCCACACCGGCTCGCAGCCGCAAATGTCCTGGACGAAGCGGGTGAGGATGCGCTGGCCCTGCGGGGTATGGGTTACCTCAGGGTGGAATTGCAAGCCGTAGCATCGGCGGGCTTCATCGGCCATGCCGGCAAGCGGTGCATTAGCGGTCGCGGCAATGGCTGCAAAACCCGGAGGTAGTGTGGTGACATGGTCACCATGCGACATCCAGACATTCAGGCTGGTGCTGCCATCGGTCTCGGCATGATCGCTGATATCGCGCAGCAGCGGCGCATCGCTGACGACCCGCACCCGGGCAAAACCGTACTCGCGCTCACGGGCGAGCTCGACCTCGCCGCCGAGCTGGGCGGCCATTGTCTGCATGCCGTAGCAAATCCCGAGGATCGGCACGCCCAACTCGAACACGATCGCCGGCGCGCGCGGCGGGGCTGCGCCGGTTACCGAGGCCGGGCCGCCCGAGAGGATAATCCCCTTGGGCGCGAAGGCCTGGATTTCTGCAGGCTCAGCATCGAAGGGCAAGATTTCGCTGTAGACATCAGCCTCGCGAATACGCCGGGCAATGAGCTGGGTGTATTGCGAGCCGAAGTCGATAATCAGGATACGCTCGGCATGGATGGCACCCGGCGGCTTGACGCTCATAAGTCGTGCAGCTCCCCCTGCCTAGTCGACCCGATAGTTCGGGGCTTCCTTGGTGATCGAGACATCGTGGACATGGCTTTCGCGAATGCCTGCGCCGGTGATACGGACGAATTCCGGTTTAGTACGCATTTCCTCGATGTCCCGGCAGCCGGTGTAGCCCATCCCGGAGCGCAGCCCGCCGAGCAGCTGGTGAATAATGTTGCCGATGGGACCTTTGTAGGGCACGCGGCCCTCGATGCCTTCCGGGATTAGCTTGTCGGCGGTTTCGGCCGTCTGGAAATAGCGGTCCTTGCCACCCTGCTGCATGGCGCTGAGCGAGCCCATGCCGCGATAGGATTTGTAGGAACGGCCCTGATAGAGCTCGACTTCACCGGGGGCCTCCTCGGTGCCGGCGAACAGGCTGCCGACCATCACCGCATGGGCGCCGGCGACGATGGCTTTGGTCAGATCGCCGGAGAAGCGAATCCCGCCGTCGGCGATCAAGGGAATATCGGTGTCTTTGAGGGCATGATAGACATTGTCGATGGCAGTGACCTGTGGCACACCCACACCGGCGACGATGCGGGTGGTGCAGATCGAGCCGGGACCGATACCAACCTTGACGGCATCCGCGCCGGCCTCGACTAGATCGCGGGCCGCCTCGGTCGTGGCGATATTGCCGCCGATGACCTGCACCTCGGGATAATGCTGTTTGACCCAGCGGACCCGATCGATCACGCCGCGGGAGTGGCCGTGGGCTGTGTCGACGACAATCACATCGGCACCAGCCTCGACCAGCGCGGCGATCCGTTCATCGGTGTCGCCGGCCGTGCCGACCGCAGCACCGACCCGCAAGCGGCCGTATTCGTCCTTGCAGGCATTGGGATAATCGCTGGATTTCTGGATATCCTTGACGGTAATCATGCCGCGTAGTTTGAAGGCCTCGTTAACCACCAGCACCTTCTCGATGCGATGGTCGTGCATCAGGGCCAGCACCTCATCCGGATTGGCGCCCTCAGGGACAGTAACCAGCCGCTCCTTAGGGGTCATGACTGCTGAGACGGGTGATTCCAACCGCGTTTCAAAGCGCAGATCGCGGCTGGTGACAATGCCGACCAGATTGGTTTCATTGTCGACCACCGGTACGCCGGAAATACCGTGGGCGCGGGTAATTTCCAGGACGTCGCTAATACTGACATCGGGCGGTACGGTGGTAGGTTCTTTGATGACCCCGCTTTCATATTTTTTGACCCGGCGGACATTGTCGGCCTGCTGGGACGGCGGCATATTTTTGTGCACGATGCCGATGCCGCCCTCCTGGGCCATGGCGATAGCCAAGCGAGCTTCGGTAACGGTATCCATGGCGGCCGAGAGCAAGGGCGTTTTGAGCTCGATCGCGCGGGTCAAACGCGTGCTCAAATCCACTTCATTGGGCAAAGTTTGAGAATAGGCGGGGAGCAGCAAGACGTCGTCGAAGGTCAGGGCTTCCTGGTGTATACGCATGGGTTATCTCGCGAGCAGTGGCACTGGCATCTAGGCAATGCCGAATAAGAATGAATGAATTATAGGCGGCGCAAACGCTTGGGTAAATGCGCACCAATTTAGGCTCAAGCACCGGGAGCGAGTCGTTTGTAAACTGGCTCGTAGCGCGCGACGCTGCTTGCCCAGTTACGTTCGGACTCGACGAATTGCCGACCCTGGCGCTGGCGTTCAGACCAATGGGGCCGATCATCGAGCAAACGCAGAATCGCCTTGGTAAGTCCTTGAACATCGTCAGGAGGAAAAAGTTCACCGGTCTGGCTTTCACGAATCAGCTCGCGGTGACCGCCGACTGCCGAGGCAACCACCAGTTTGCCCTGAGCCATGGCTTCCAAAGGCTTTAAGGGGGTGACGAGTTCAGTTAAGCGCATGGAGCGGCGCGGGTAGACGAAAATATCGACCAGATCGTAGTAGCGCTGGACCTGGTCATGCGGCACACGGCCGGGGAAACGCACTTGAGCGTCCAGCCCAAGTGCCTGTGCAAGCTGTTTCAGATTAGCGTCTTGGGGGCCGCCGCCAACCAACAATAGTTGAGCCGAGACGCCGGCGGTGTTCAGCAATGGCAATGCTTGAATAAGTAAATCCAGGCCTTCGTAGGCATAGAAAGAGCCGATAAAGCCGACAATGATTTCGGCATTCAGACCCAGCTCGGCCCGCAACTCCGGGTCGCCGAGGCGGCCAAAGGGGAAGCGGGTGCTGTCCACGGCATTGGGAATGACGGTAATTTTTTCGCCGGCAATGCCGCGCGCCAGCATGTCGTTACGCAGTCCCTCACAGATGCAAGTCACCGCATCGGCACGGCGCAAAACCCAGGTGTCTAATGCGTGAGTCGCTCGATAACGCAAACTGCCCTCGGTCGTCGTGCCATGATCGACCGCCGCATCCTCCCAAAATGCACGCACTTCATAAATCAGCGGCAGCCCGTATCGACGGGCGATCCCTAAGCCGGCTAGGGCGTTGAGCAACGGCGAGTGAGCATGCAGGATATCCGGCTTGACGCGCTCGACGATGGCTTTGAGCCGGTGGCGCAAACCGCGCACGATGCCCCATTGATCCAGCAACGGAGCCTTATTCCAGGGGAAAGGTGGCGCGGGCGTGCGGTAAAAATGCAGGCCATCGATCGTTTCTTCCAGTGCCTCTTGGTCAATGGGTGCACTGTGCTTGGCGCTGGTCACATGAAATGTCTGCCAACCTAACCGCCGTTGCTGGGTCAGGATGGCATACGTGCGAAAGGTGTAGCCGCTATGCAGCGGGATGGAATGGTCGAGAATATGGAGGATACGCACAGTCGTTTGAATTCCGTTCAGGTGCTCGAGGGCTGTTCGGTTTGGCGTAAGAAGGCCTCAAACATCAAAAAGGACCAGATTGCGGCGCTGAAATCCCGCTGGCCGGATTGATGCTGATCGACCAGGGTTTGGATGCGATCCTGACGAAACAGGCCGGTGGCGGCCAACGTGTCACCGAGCAGGGCATCGCGTACCCGCTGGCGCAAGGGGCCACGAAACCAACTCGCCAACGGCACGGCAAAGCCCATTTTGCGCCGATATAAAATATCATGGGGCAAATGCGGTTCCAGGGCCTTTTTGAAGACTTGCTTGCCCTGGCCGCCGCGCAGCTTCAGATTGGACGGCAGGCTGGCTGCCCACTCGACGAATTCGTGATCGAGGATGGGGACACGCACCTCCAGTGAATGGGCCATGCTGGCACGGTCGACCTTGGTGAGGATGTCGCCCGGCAGATAGGTTTTCAGATCCAGGTACTGGGCCAGCGACAGCGTATCGTCGGGGGCATTGCGGGCGTGTGCGTTGAATACCTCGATGGCATGATAACCGGCGAGCTGACGGGTAAAGGCGTCGCTGTAGAGGCTGAAGCGAGTCTTGTCCGGCAGAATCGAGAAATTATGGAAATAGCCTTCCACGGCATCGCGGGCCAGGGCCTGGAAGGTCGATTTGCCGCGCACGACTTTCGGCGCCCAGTCGAGCTTGGGATACCAGCGCCCCAGCATACCGAACAGCGGCCGGCGCAGGCCGCGCGGCAGCCGTGAACGCAGGCTCTCTTCGAGCAGGTGCCAACGATAGCGGCGGTAACCGGCGAAGTTTTCATCGCCGCCATCGCCGGACAGGGCCACAGTCACCTGCTGGCGGGCCAGCTCGCAGACGCGATAGGTAGGCATAGCCGAGCTGTCAGCATAAGGCTCGTCATACAGCGCAGCGAGCGGGTCGATGAGATCAAAGGTGTTGGGCGAGACGGTATCGATCCGATGGCGGGTGGCATAGCGATTGGCGACTTGCTGGGCATATTGAGCCTCATCGAATGCCGGATCACCAAAGGCAATGGAACAGGTATTGACCGGCTCATTGCCGTGCCGGGCCATCATGGCAACGACTGCACTGGAATCGACGCCACCGGACAGGAATGCACCCAGGGGGACTTCAGCAATCAGGCGAATCCGCACTGCTTCATCGAGCCGGTCGATCAGCTCGGTATGGATATCCGCCGGTGTGATGGGCTGGTCGGCGAAAGCGACATCCCAGTAACAGTGCGGTTCCAGGCGGGTTTGCCCCCGCCTGATGGTCAAGGTATGGCCCGGCGGGAGCTTACACGTGTCAGCGAAAATGGTACGCGGATCTGGAATATAGCCGTAGGCGAAATAGTCTTCTACCGCGCGGGGATCGAGCTCGCGCTTAACCTGCGGCTCGGTCAGCAGGGCTTTGAGCTCGGAGCCGAACAAGAGCTGACCATCAGCAAGCAGCGTATAGTGCAAGGGCTTGATCCCGAGCCGATCCCGCGCCAGGAACAAAGTCTGCTTATTGTGATCCCAAATAGCGAAGGCAAACATGCCGCGCAGTCGTTTGACGCAGTCCGGCCCCCATTCCTCCCAGGCATGGACCAGCACTTCCGTATCGCAATGGGTACGAAACCGATGACCAGCGGCAGTCAATGTGGCCGTCAGCTCGTGGAAATTATAGATCTCGCCATTGTAGACGACGACGACCGAGTGATCCTCGTTATACAGGGGCTGTTGCCCACTGGCCAAGTCGATGATGGCTAGGCGTCGATGGGCCAGGCCGATACCGGCCTCGTGGAACAGACCGCCGGCATCCGGCCCCCGATGAAACTGGACCGCGTTCATCCGTTCCAGACGCGCGGGATCGATCTCCCGAACGCCGCGTGTATCGAAAATGCCAGCGATGCCACACATGCCCAAATCACTCCCAGCTCGTTACGCGCAAGGCGTTAAAAACGCAAGGCTAATCAATTAGGCGCGAAAGGTAAACGGTTGCGGCTGAGTTACCGTCATGCCTCTGTTTAAATACCGAACTCGCCCAGTTTGGCGGCTGACGCCGGTAATATATTCATCATGTTATGCTGTGCTGAAAGCCGGGGCGCCTAAGCGGGTCGCCCACGCAGCGAATCGGTTGCTCGTCTTGTCAAATGCTATTGCCGCTAAAAATGAGGTACGCCCCATGGCACTCGCCGAGAAGCTTGAAAATAAGCGCTTCGCGCCAGCCTCCATGCCGCCGAAGGAATCGCTGCCGACAATGTACGACCTGCCGAGCGAAGACCCGGAGGAGCCCGGTTTGCCCGATGAATTCCATCATTACCAGCCCCAGCTGCTGCGCGAGACGTTTAAGCCGCCTGTCTGCGAGCGGGACCGAATCTTTATCGGCACGGATATTAATCTCTATTATGACCCTTACCATACCCTCTGGTACAAGCGGCCCGATTGGTTCGCCGTGGTCGATCACAGCCGTTTCTATTTCAATGGTGACCTGCGCTACAGCTATGTGATTTGGCAGGAGCAAGTCGTGCCGTTCTGTGTCGTCGAACTGCTCTCGCCCGGCACGCAAGACGACGATTTAGGCCGGATGCCTTGGGACAAGGCCGGGCCACCACCGAAGTGGGTAGTCTATGAGCAGATTTTGCAGGTTCCCTATTATTTACTGTATGACCGCAAAGACAAAGTCTTCATGGCCTATCGCTGGACGGGGGGCTGTTATCAGCGGCTGCCGGTCGCGCAAGAACGGCTGTGGCTGCCGGAGATCGGCTTAGGGATCGGTACCTGGGAAGGGGAATTTGACGGTTTCTACAATAAATGGCTGCGTTGGTACGATGTGCAGGGTTGGGTTCTGACCTTGGCCGAAGCGCGGGAACAAGCAGATCAGCGAGCCGAGCAGGAGAAGCAACACGCCGAACAGGCGGCTCAACGTGCCGAACAGGAAAAACAACGTGCTGCCAAACTCGCCGCGCAATTGCGTGCTTTAGGGATTGAGCCTGAGGCGGATTAGTGCGCCTACGTATTATGTGGCTAACACCGCTTAAGTGGTGTTAGCCATTGACAGGCAGCACTTTTGCGCCACGCCCGGCCACAGCTGAGCGTTTGACCAGGGCCGGGTTCGCTTCATGCATAGGGAAAAATTTGTCACTGGGCATGCAATTCGATAACCTGCGGCGCTATGTAGGTGCTGGTGTGATGGACCACTGTCCCCTCACGCTGGCCGATTCTCCGGGTTTCAAGCTATTACTGGCTGCCATGGCGGCTGATGAGCGAGGTGGATACCCTCCCGAACCCGAATACCGGACTATTTTAGACGAGGACATTGATGAGCCTGCGTGCCTTACCACCAACGCAGGGTGCCTATGACCCTGCCCATGAGCACGACGCCTGTGGCGTCGGATTTGTCTGTCATATCAAGAATCAAAAAAGCCATGCCATCGTCCGGCAGGGCCTGGAGATTCTTGAGCGCCTGACCCATCGCGGCGCGGTCGGTGCCGATCCGAAAGCGGGTGATGGCGCCGGCATCCTGGTGCAAATCCCCGATGACTTTTTCCGCGCCGTAGTGGACTTTGCGCTGCCGCCGGTCGGGATGTACGGCATCGGTATGCTGTTTCTCCCCAGCGATAGTGCAGCCCGCGAGCGCATTCAGCATATCGTCGAACAGCGCCTGCAGGAAGGCGGCCAGCAAGTGCTCGGCTGGCGCGATGTGCCGGTCGACAACAGCGATCTAGGCGAGAGCGTGCGGCCCACCGAGCCGGTGATTCGGCAGGTGTTCGTCAGCCGGGGTGACAATTGCCCGGATCAGGACAGCTTCGAGCGCAAGCTGTTCGTGATCCGCAAGCAGATGGATAACGAGATCCGCGAGGCCGGGCACGATAAGAATGCCTATTACGTCGTGTCGATGTCGTCGCGGATCCTGAACTACAAGGGTATGCTGCTGGCCGCGCAGGTAGGCAGCTATTACCGCGACCTGGCCGATGAGCGCTTCACCTCGGCCCTGGCCCTGGTGCATCAGCGCTTTTCCACCAACACCTTCCCCACCTGGGACCTGGCCCAGCCGTTCCGGATGATCTGCCATAACGGCGAGATCAATACCCTGCGCGGTAATGTCAACTGGATGGCGGCGCGCCGGCATACCATGCGCTCGGAGGTACTGGGCGACGATCTCGACCGGATCTGGCCGCTGATCCCGGAAGGCCAATCGGATTCGGCCTGTTTCGATAATGCCCTGGAGCTCTTGGTCATGGGCGGCTATTCCCTGGCCCATGCCATGATGATCCTGATTCCCGAGGCCTGGTCGGGCAATCATCTGATGGATGCCGAACGCCAGGCCTTCTATGAGTACCACGCGGCCCTGATGGAGCCCTGGGACGGCCCAGCGGCGGTGGCCTTCACCGACGGCCGGCAGATCGGCGCGACCCTGGACCGCAACGGCCTGCGCCCGGCCCGCTATCTGATCACCCATGATGACATGGTCATCATGGGCTCGGAGATGGGCGTACTGGACATCGCCGAGGAGCGCATCGTCAAGAAATGGCGCCTGCAGCCCGGGCGGATGTTCCTGATCGATCTCGAAGCAGGACGCATTATCGACGATGACGAGTTGAAAGCGAGCCTGGCGACTCAGCAGCCGTATCGGGACTGGCTGGCCAGGACGCAGCTGCATCTCGACGAACTGCCCACCGATGTTGCCCCCATGGCGCCCGATGCCGATACCCTGCTCGATGCCCAGCAGACCTTCGGCTATACCCAGGAAGACCTGAAATTCCTGCTCACCCCCATGGTGGTATCGGGGCAAGAGGCCATCGGCTCGATGGGCGCCGACAACCCGCTGTCGGTGCTGTCCGGGCGGCCCAAGCATCTGTCGACCTATTTCAAGCAGAACTTCGCCCAGGTGACCAACCCACCCATCGACCCGATCCGCGAGGAACTGGTGATGTCGCTGGTATCGCTGATCGGCCCGCGGCCCAATCTACTCGGCCTGAACGAAGCCGGCCAGCACTGGCGCCTGGAGGTCAATCAGCCGGTGCTGAGCAATCAGGATCTGGAGCGGGTCCGGCATATCGAGGACAATTCCAGCGGGGCATTCCGGACCACCAATCTACCGATGGTTTATCCGGCTACCGCAGGGGCCGCCGGCATGCAGCCGGCGCTGACCCAGCTTTGCCAGGCGGCGGAAGAAGCTGTGCTGGCGGGCTATAACATCCTGATTCTCTCAGACCGCGACGCCAATCGCGATTTCATCCCGATTCCGGCCCTGCTGGCGACCTCGGCGGTGCATCATCATCTGATCAAGCGCGGCCTGCGCACCAGCTCGGGCTTGGTGGTGGAGACCGGCGCGGCACTGGAAGTGCATCACTTCGCCACTCTGGCCGGCTATGGTGCCGAGGCGATCAATCCCTATCTGGCCTTCGACACCATTCAGGCCATGCTGCCCAAGCTGCCGGAAAAACTGGCCATCGACGAGGCCCTGACGCGCTACATCAAGGCGGTCGGCAAGGGCCTGAAGAAGGTTATGTCGAAAATGGGGATTTCCACTTTTCAGTCGTATTGCGGCGCGCAGATTTTCGATGCCGTGGGCCTGGACCAGTCCTTCCTCGATCATTATTTCACCGGCACGCAAAGCTGGATCGACGGCATCGGCCTGGCCGAGGTCGCCGAGGAAGCGGTGCGCTGGCATTCTCAGGCCTATGGCAAGGCCCAGATCCTGCGCAAGCATCTGGATGTCGGCGGCGATTACGCCTTCCGCCTGCGCGGCGAGGACCATGTCTGGACCCCGGATACCATCGCCAAGCTGCAGCATGCCGCGCGCGGCAATAATTGGCAGAATTACAGTGAATATGCCCAGGCAGTCAATGAGCAGAACGAGCGCCTGCTGACCCTGCGCGGGCTGATGGAATTCCGTTTTGCCGAACAGCCGCTGCCGCTGGAGGAAGTCGAGCCAGCCTCGGCGATCGTCAAGCGTTTCGCGACCGGGGCCATGTCCTTCGGCTCGATCAGTTACGAGGCCCATTCCACCTTGGCTAAGGCGATGAACGCCCTCGGCGGCAAGTCAAATACCGGCGAGGGCGGCGAGGAACCGGAACGCTTCCTGCCCCTGGACGACGGCGCCATGAATCCGGAGCGCTCGGCCATCAAACAGGTGGCCTCGGGACGCTTCGGCGTGACCACCGAGTACCTGGTCAATGCCGATGACATCCAGATCAAGATCGCTCAGGGTGCCAAGCCGGGTGAAGGTGGGCAGCTGCCCGGCCATAAGGTCAATGTGCAGATCGCGCGGGTCCGCCACTCCACCCCGGGAGTTGGGCTGATCTCGCCGCCACCGCACCACGATATTTATTCCATCGAGGACCTGGCCCAGCTCATCCATGACCTTAAGAACGTCAATCCGCGCGCCCGGATTTCGGTGAAGCTGGTCTCGGAAATCGGCGTGGGCACGGTCGCCGCCGGGGTGTCCAAAGCCCATGCCGATCATGTCACCATTGCCGGCTATGACGGCGGCACCGGCGCGAGCCCCCTGACCTCGATCAAGCATGCCGGCAGTTCCTGGGAGATCGGCCTGGCCGAGACCTATCAGACCCTGCTGCTCAATCAGCTGCGCGGGCGGATCGCGGTGCAGGTCGACGGCGGTATGCGCACGGGCCGGGATGTCGTGGTCGGGGCCCTGCTGGGGGCCGACGAGTTTGGCTTTTCCACGGCGCCGCTGATCGTCGAAGGCTGCATCATGATGCGCAAATGCCATCTCAACACCTGCCCGGTCGGCGTGGCCACCCAGGATCCGGAGTTACGCAAGCGTTTCACCGGCAAGCCCGAGCATGTGATCAATTATTTCTTCTTCGTCGCCGAGGAAGTGCGGCAATTGATGGCCAAGCTCGGTTTCCGCACCATGAACGAGATGATCGGCCGCACCGATCGGCTGGAAATGCGCCATGCCATTGACCACTGGAAGGCCAAGGGGCTGGATTACTCGCGCATTCTCAATCGGGTCGAGGCCGGTCCCGAGGTGGCGACCTACAATTGCGAGACCCAGGATCATGGCCTGGCGCATGCCCTCGATCACGAGCTGATTCGCCAGGCCCAGCCAGCGCTCGAACGGGGCGAGCCAGTGCGCATCGAGCTGGATATCCGCAATTATCACCGCACCTTCGGCGCCATGCTGTCGGGCCGGGTGGCCGAGCGCTACGGTTTTGCCGGACTGCCGGATGACACCATCTACATCAAGGCACATGGCACCGCCGGGCAGTCCGTGGGCGCCTGGCTGGCGGCGGGCGTGACCCTAGAGCTCGAGGGCGAAGGCAATGACTATGTCGGCAAGGGCCTGTCGGGCGGGCGTATCATTATCTATCCGCCGGCCCGCTCGGCGATCGCCCAGGCCGAGGCGAACATCATTGTCGGCAACACGGTCCTGTACGGTGGTATCAGCGGCGAATGCTTCTTCCGCGGGGTGGCCGGCGAGCGCTTCTGTGTGCGCAACTCCGGGGTAACGGCCGTGGTCGAGGGCGTCGGCGATCATGGCTGCGAATACATGACCGGCGGTGTGGTGGTGATCTTAGGGCCGGCCGGGCGCAATTTCGCTGCGGGCATGTCCGGCGGTGTCGCCTATGTCTTTGACGAGCAAGGCCGCTTTGCCGAGCATTGCAATCAGGCCATGGTCGAGCTCGAGCCGATCGCTGCCGAGGAAGACGCCCTAGATGCCTACGACCATCAGGGCGGCGATCTGGAGGCCCACGGCTGGGTGGATGTCAGCCATGACATGACCCGCTATGACGCCACGCGGCTGCGGCAACTGATCGCCCGCCATCAGCATTACACGGGCTCGACGGTTGCAGCACGCATTCTGTGCGACTGGCCCAACGCCCTGCAGCATTTCGTCAAGGTGATGCCGTTGGATTACCGGCGGGCATTGGAAGAGATGCAGGCCAACCGCAGCCGGCCACCGCGGGTCAACAAGCCGTTAAAGGGGATTGTCGAACATGGGTAAGCCAACTGGATTCATGGAACACGACCGCCGCGACTGGCGTTATCAGCCGATTGACGAGCGGGTGGTGCATTATCACGAATTCATTATTCCACTCACCGACCAGCAATTGAGTGAGCAGGGCGCGCGCTGCATGGACTGCGGCATTCCGTTCTGTCATCAGGGCTGTCCGGTGAATAACCTCATTCCGGACTGGAATGATCTGGTCTATCAGGGCGATTGGGAAGCGGCCATCGAGGTGCTGCATTCGACCAATAATTTTCCCGAGTTTACCGGGCGGATATGTCCGGCACCCTGTGAGACCTCATGCACCCTGAATATCGATGATGCACCGGTGACTATCAAGGCCATCGAATGCGCGATTGCTGATAAGGCCTGGCAGGAAGGCTGGGTCAAGCCGCAAGTTCCCGAGCATCGCACCGGCAAACGCATTGCCGTGATCGGCTCGGGGCCGGCGGGCCTGGCCTGCGCCCAGCAGCTCGCCCGGGCCGGGCATGCCGTGTCGGTATTCGAGAAAAGCGATCGCATCGGCGGCCTACTGCGCTATGGCATTCCCGATTTCAAGCTCGATAAACATCTAATTGACCAGCGCATGGCACAGATGCGCACCGAAGGTGTGCAATTCCATACCAATGCCCATGTCGGCGCGGATATCCCGATCGACAAGCTACGCAGTGACTACGATGCCGTAGTGCTGGCCGGCGGCGCCGAAGCCCCGCGGGATCTGCCCGTACCCGGACGCGAGCTCGAGGGGGTCCATTTCGCCATGGACTTCCTGTCCCGCAACAGCAAACGGGTGCAGGGTGGTTATGTGCCTGAGGACGAGTTCATCAGCGCCTATGACAAGCATGTCATCGTGATTGGCGGCGGCGATACCGGCTCGGATTGCATCGGCACCTCCAATCGCCATGGCGCCAAGTCGATCACGCAGATCGAGATTCTGGACCAGCCGCCGGAGAAGGAAGACAAGGGCCTGACCTGGCCGGACTGGCCGCATAAACTGCGCACCTCGACTTCCCAAGAAGAGGGCGCGCAGCGGATGTGGAACGTCGCGACCAAGGGCTTTGTCGACGATGGTCACGGCCGGGTCAAGGCCCTGCAGTATGTCCTGGTACGCTGGGACAAGGATGCCGACGGCCGCTGGCAAATGACCGAGGTACCCGGCTCGGCGGGCGAGCTGCCCGCCGATTTGGTTCTGCTCGCCATGGGCTTTGTGCATCCGGTGCATGCGGGCATGCTGAACAGACTCAAGGAAACGGCCGGCCTGGCTTATGACGCCCGCGGCAATGTCGCGGCGAAAACGGAAGGTGAGACGGCCTATTACACCAATGTCGAGGGCCTGTTTACCGCCGGCGATATGCGCCGCGGCCAGTCCCTGGTGGTCTGGGCGATCCGCGAGGGCCGGCAATGCGCCCGGGCAGTGGATGAATGGTTGATGGGAACTACCGATCTACCGCGCTAGCTCGGCACTGAATACTCCTCAATCCGCGGATTCGGTATGCCATACGAAGTGACAATCCCCCCGCTCCCCGAGTCGGTCACCGAGGCGACCATAGCCGAATGGCATAAGCAGCCGGGGGATACGGTGCGCCAGGGCGAGAACCTGGTTGATTTGGAAACCGACAAGGTGGTGCTGGAGGTACCGGCACCTGCCGATGGCCAGCTTGCGGAAATCCGTGCCGAGCAGGGGACGGTGGTAACGGCGGGTGAGGTTGTGGGCACGGTGACAGAAGCGGCGGCCGCGCCCAGCGAGACAGATGCGGCGATCAAGGCTGAAATGCCGGCGGCAGAATCGGCCCCGGCCGAGGCCTCGGCGCCGGCAGCCGCACCGCCGGCAGCTGCCGAGTCCGAGTCCAGCCCGGCGGCCGGCCAGCACCGTCCGGTCAGCCCGAGTGCCCGGCGCCTGCTGGCCGAGTATGATCTCGACCCGGCACAGATTCCGAGCGCGGCCAAGGGCGGCCGTCTGCAGCGTGCGGATGTAGAAGCCTATCTACAGCAGCGAACTCAGGCCGAGAAAACGGCGCCAGCCGAGCCGGCAGCCACTGAGGCGGCGGCCGCAGCGCCTGCAGCCGCCGCTACAAGCGCTGCGGCAACCGCCGAAGCCACTGGGGCGCGCACGCCCCGGCGGGTACCGCTGACGCCGTTACGGTCGCGCGTCGCCGAACGGCTAGTGGAGGTCACCCAGCAAACGGCCATGCTGACGACCTTCAACGAGGTCGACATGAGCGCCGTCCAGCAATTGCGCCAGGCCCATCGGGAGCGCTTCGAGGCCCGCCACGGCGTGCGCTTGGGGATGATGGCCTTCTTCGCCAAGGCGGTGACCGCGGCCCTCGAGCGCTTCCCGATTCTGAATGCCGCTTTGGACGACGAAGCGATTCTCTATCATGACTATTACGATATCGGCATCGCCGTGTCGTCCTCGCGCGGGCTGGTAGTACCCGTCCTGCGTGACACGGACCGCCTGAGTATGGCCGCGATCGAGCAGCAAATCAGCGATTTCGCCGACCGCGCCGAGACCGGCCAGCTCAGTATTGACGAGCTGGCCGACGGCACCTTTACCATTACCAATGGCGGCGTGTTCGGCTCGCTGTTGTCGACGCCGATCATCAACCCACCGCAATGCGGCATCCTCGGGATGCACCGCATCCAGGAGCGGCCGGTGGCGGTGAACGGTGAGGTGGCTATCCGGCCGATGATGTATCTGGCCTTATCCTATGACCATCGTTTGGTGGACGGGCGCGACGCCGTGCAGTTTCTGGTAACGGTCAAAGCAGCGCTGGAAGAACCCGCACGGCTGCTGTTGGATGTTTAAGCGGGTGCCGCTGGGTCGGTTAAAACCGACCCTACAAATTCGGCATGCCTACCGGGTCGGTTAAAACCGACCCTACAAATTCGGCGTGCCTACTGGGTCGGTTAAAAC
>CAYFSA010000021.1:0-14855 GCA_964345605.1 uncultured Ectothiorhodospiraceae bacterium | reverse complement strand
CCAGCCTTGGCCATGCAGCTGCACGAGCTGGGTAAGGGCTTTGATATGCCGGTCGCTGGCATTTAAGGCCGGAATATAGCTGAATGCCTCGCCGCCGGCCTCAAGGAACAGCTCCCGGTTGACCATGTCGATCTCTTCCAGGGTCTCCAGACAATCGGACGCAAACCCGGGACAGACCACGGCGATGCGCTTGACGCCTTGGCCGGGCAGGGCCTTGAGGGTTTCGTCGGTATAGGGTTTGAGCCATTCCTCCCGCCCGAAGCGCGATTGGAACGTCACTTGCCAGTCAGTCTCGGCCAGGCCCAGGCGCTCGGCGATTAAACGGGCGGTGGCATGGCATTGGCAATGGTAGGGATCGCCTTCCAGCAAATAGCGCTTGGGCACGCCATGAAACGAAAACAGCAGCCGGTCAGTCTCGGCGCGCTCGTGCCAATGGGCCTCGATATGTGCTGCCATGGCCTCGATGTAGGCGGGCTGATCATGATAATGGGTGACGAACCGTAGTTCGGGCAGCCAGCGCCATTGCTTCAGGGTGTCGGCCACGGCATCGAAAGTCGAGCCGACTGTGCTGCCGGCGTATTGCGGGTACAGCGGCAATATCAGAATACGCCGCGCGCCCTGTTGCCAGAGTTCGCGCAGACCGCGGGTAATGGCAGGCTGGCCATACCGCATGCCTAAGGAAACCGCCACCGGGCCGGACAGGGTTTCGCTGAGGGCTTGTTGCAATGCGGCCCGCTGGCGTTGACTGATAACCAGCAAGGGCGAGCCACCCTCGGTCCAGATATTGGCATAGGCCTGCGCGGACCGGGCTGGGCGGGTGTTGAGAATGATCCCATGCAGCAGCAGCCACCATACCAGGCGGGGTACTTCGACGACGCGGGGATCCCAGAGGAATTGCCGCAGATAGCGCTTTAGGGCAATCTTGGTAGGCGCACTCGGCGTGCCCAAGTTCACGAGTAAGACGCCGAACTTTTCCGGATCGTTATGGCGAAACTGCGGTAGACCTTCGAATCGACTCATTGCCTCTTTTTCCGTTACCTTGAAATCTATGATCTGTTGAGCACCCAATGGGCTGTGTCAGGCGACCAGGGTACTGAAACACCTGCGCTGACAGGTGCAAGACCGGAAGGGTACAGGAACTCCTACAGCAATGAATAGATTTGCTGATTACAGGGTTTTTTGACTCGTTCGATGGGTCAATTTTTGCCAGCTTCTGGCAGTGCTTGAAAACTGTTTTTTTCCAGCTCTGCTGGTGGAGGTAACATATTTTTATGGGAAATGGCCCGGATGAACGGTCATGATGAGTCGCTGCTGTATTGGCCTTGTATCTTGCAACGATGTATCTGGCAACGAAGCGATTGCGACCATGAAATCTCTGTGGATAGGCGTTTGGCCCAGGCCAAGATAACCAACATAAGCAGGAGAGGTTGAGATGAGGCGGTTTCGGCAACACTATTGGCAATCCTTATCTAACTTGCTGCAAGTTGGTATCGGGCTGGGATTAATTATTTTGGCAAACGGTGTCCTCGCAGCGCCGGAGACAAAACGTGAGCCCGGTATGACGCCGTTCACGGCGTTGTATGAATTGCGTTTGAACGGTTTCAAAGTGGGCGAGGCCGAGGTCAAGCTGGTGCGTACCGCCGATGGCCGGGTGGTCTATCGGCGTGATAGCCGTGCCAAGGGGATTCTCGCCTTGATTCGCAACGATCACATCAAAGAATTGGCA
The DNA here is from genome assembly GCA_964345605.1 of uncultured Ectothiorhodospiraceae bacterium. Taxonomy (GTDB): domain Bacteria; phylum Pseudomonadota; class Gammaproteobacteria; order CAYFSA01; family CAYFSA01; genus CAYFSA01. The sequence continues at coordinate 13,129 of CAYFSA010000021.1, read as the reverse complement.
ATCAGCCAGCTCGAACAGGGTCAGTTCAAACCGCTACGTTTCGAGTATCGTCATGAAGGTGGTGGGCGAATACGGGCCGAGGAAATCCGCTTCGATTGGTCAAAGAAGCGGGCATTTTCCGATCATCGCGGCGACCAGGATACCTTCGCCATCGAGCCCGGGGTGCTCGATCGCATGACCCTGGAACTCGCCGTCATGCGGGACGTGGCCAAGGGCCGCAAGGCACTGATCTATCCGGTGATTGCCTATGGCAAAAAGCGCCAGTGGCAGTTGCATCGCCATGGCCAAGAATATGTCGAGACGCCCGCCGGTCGGTTTCTTGCGCTCATCGTCAAACGTGAGCATCACAATAGCAAGCGGGCTACGACCTTTTGGCTTTCCTATGAGATTGCCTATTTGCCGGTGCGGGTTGTCTACCGCGAGAAGAATGGTGATCGCGGCGAGCTGCTGTTGATGACCAGCAGCTTTGAGCGCCGTCCTTAACTGAATTGCGTATCGACTTGCCGCGCCAGCGCCTGCAATGCCTCCGAGATTTCCAGCAGATGCGAGGTTGGGACGTGTTCAGGTTGGCGCAATAGCGGCGGTAGGGTGTGCAGATTCGCCAGGGCTTGCTGGCGAATGGCGGCGGCAGACGGCGCAGTGGTCAGGCGCTGGCCGTTTTCCATAAAGGGCTGGATCAATGGCTCACCGGTTGCTGGCGAGGCGTTAGCTGGCGTGAGGGTGTCGGCTTGCAGCTGCCCCGCCGAGTCGAATTGCCGATAGACTTGCTTGCTGCCGGGCCAGGTCGCCTTGCCTTCGGAACGCTTGCGCCGCGGTTGCCCGGCGTATTCCTGAAGCTTGTAGGCGCAGTCCAGATAGGGCGAGTCGGCGGCGGTGTCCATACGGGTGCCGACGCCGTAACCGTCGATCGGGGCGTTAACCCGCTCGAGCTCGGCGATGCCATGTTCGTCCAGACTGCCACTTACCAGTATCTTGATATCCGCAAAACCCGCCTCATCCAGTAAGGCGCGCACCTCCTGCGCATGTTTGGCGAGATCACCGCTGTCGATGCGCACCCCTTTGATGTGAATACCCTCGGCGGCGACCTCTTTGGCAATCGTGACGACCTTGGCTGCCCCGGCAAGGACATCGTAGGTGTCGATGAGCAGGATGGTGTTGTGCGGATGGCTGTGGACGAAATGCCGGAAGGCCGTCAATTCGTCGGCATGGGCTTGGATGAACGAATGCGCCATGGTGCCGGCTACCGGCACGCCGTATGCTTGGCCGGCCTGCACGGTCGCACTGGCATCGAGCCCGGCGATATAGGCGGCGCGGGCGGCCAATAAGCCGGCTTCGGCGCCGTGCGCACGGCGCAGACCGAAGTCCATGAGCTGCTTGGACGGTGCGGCCAGGCGCACGCGGGCCGCCTTGGAGGCGATCAGGGTCTGGAAATGCAGCAGATTAATAATCCGGCTTTCGACCAGCTGCGCCATCGGCAGCGGGGCAGTAATGCGGATGATGGGCTCGTTGGCGAAGCAGGGAGTACCCTCGGCCATGCCATGCACATCACCCGTAAAGCGCAAGGTGGCTAGGTAATCCAAAAAATTCTGACTGAAAAACCCCGTACTGGCGAGGTATTCCAACGCTTCAGGGGTAAATTGCAGGTTTTCCAGATACTCGAGCACCGACTCCAGACCCGCGGCCAGCAGGAAATTACGCCGCGGATGGTGGCGCACGAAAAACTCGAATACCGCCGGCTGCAGCATGTCCTGCTCGACATAGGTCTGCATCATGGTGAGCTGGTAAAGGTCAGTGACCAGTGCGCTGTTTACCGACATGCTCATTGCAGGGCCTCGAGCTGGAGTAGCTGGGCACCACTGGCGGTCAACTCGGCGATGGCGCGATCGACATCGCCGGGCTGCAGATTGACGCCGCGGCAGGCATCGATCAGCAGATAGGTCATAAAGCCGTTGGCCAGGCTGTCCTTGACGGTGTGGAAGACGCAGTAATCGGTCGCCAGGCCGCCGACCAGGACTTGCCTGACACCCAGTCCCTGCAGGGTTGCTCCCAGCTCGGTGCCGTCGAAGCCGGAATAGGCATCGCGCTCGCGTTCAGTGGCCTTGGAGATGACAGGGTCTTCGGGCAACCGATTCAATTCCGGCGACAATTCGGCGCCGGCCGTACCAGCGACACAATGCACCGGCCAGGTGCCGCCTTGATCGCGGAATGAGCAATGGTCCGCGGGATGCCAGTCGCGGGTGAAGAAAAGGGGGCAGCCTGTCTGGCGGCAACGCTGAATGTAACGGTTCAGCACGGGGATGATGGTATCCCCTGCCGGCACGGCCAGGGCGCCACCTGGCAGAAAATCATGCTGCACATCGACAACGATCAGCGCGGTATCCGCAGTGAGGTTCAATTCACAGACCTGCATGGCAATCGCTCCCGCTGGATAGGGGTAACTAACGATAAACGCTTACTTGCGTGCAGCTCAGACAATGGCATGCATACGGCCCGGCGGTTGGGCCAGATTCGCCAGGGGACCGACCATCGCCTTGATGCGCTGCGCCAGCTCGCCCGCCTCGGGCCGCTGCACCCGGGCCGCGTCGGTATGAGCTGCTGATGTGGGTTGGGCAGCCGGGTCAGCGGCCGTGTTCCCCGTGGCAGCTGTGCTGTTCTCACCCGCTGCACGCCCTGCAGGGTCAGGGCTGCCGGCGCGGGCTTCGGTTTGACGTTCCTGGGCGGCCTCGATCTGGGCCTGCATCATCATCTGCCGGGCCCGCGCGGCGATCTGCTGGTCAGCGCCGGAAGGCTCAGTGGGAGCCAAAGCGGCTCGCAATAAAACACGCGCCTTCTCCTGAGTCGCTTCGGGGTCCCCGGGGATCGGTGAAATATCAAGGTTGACATGCCCGCCGATAGCGTAAGTCTGACCATCGGGGCCGCGTTGGAAGTCGTATTTGACCGGGCCGCTGACATACTGGCCCGCCGCGGCGACATGCGCTTGCTCGTGAGTACGGACTTCCCGGTCCCGCGCCTCGAGCTTGCGCACCATTTCTTGTTCGGCTTGTGTTTCCTGGTGCGCCTGTTGTTGAGTGAGTCCGTTGTCAGCAGGCTTGTCGGGCTGGGCCGGCCCGCTCGCTTTATCCGGTTGCTGCGAGGGTTGCGCAGAGGTCGGCGGCGACGGCGGCACGGTTCCCGCGGCTGAGGGGTTCGGCTGCGTCCCAGACGGAGCGGTCTTGCCACCGCCCATACTCGGCTGCGGCTTTGCATTCGGGGCAAGCCCCGGATTGCCCTGCGGCTGGCTGGGCGAAGTTGAAAGTGTGGTCGAAAGTGTAACCATATTATTTGGACACGACAAAGCCACGTCGGTATTTCAGTATAGCAACCTGGGCAAGCGGTTGCATCGCGACCGTCGATTGTTTACCGTCGACCCATCTTATAGCGACCTAACCCGCCGATCCTTGAGCCCTGGTAGAGCCATCCGATGAAACGATTTCTGGTTTTTTTCCTGGTTTTAATGCTGGTCGTGTTAGGGCTAAGCTGGCAGCAATTACTGGGGCCCAAACCCACAACCGATGATCTGCTGCCCTGGCGAATCGAGCTATTGGCGGAAGGTCGGTCGCGGGTTTTTGATGTCGTGCTGGACAAAACACCCCTGATGGATGTCATTGCGCGCTGGGGACACCAGCCGCAGTTAGCCATTTTCCAGGAGCCCAGCGGGCGGCGCAGCCTCGAGGCCTATTTCGGCCGCCTGCGCATGGGGGCTTTAGAAGCCCATATCATCACCGTGTTGGCGGCCGATCCTGCCACCCTCGAGCGCATGGCGAATGCGGCCGTCAGCGAGCAAGCCGTCCCCAGCGGGGCCCGCAAGCTTGAGCTGCGGGAGGCCGATCGGCAACAAGCGTTCAAGTTAGCCGTACGCGAGATCAATTTTATTCCCTTGGCGGCCATGCAAGCGGCCACCTTGAAGCAGCACTTCGGCCCGCCGGCAACCACGCTGCCCGCCGGTGAACAGCGCGTTTACTGGCTGTACCCGGAGAAGGGCTTGGTCATTTTGCGCGATACCGCATCGAATAAAGTCGCCCTGCATTTTATTGCGCCGCGGGCCTTTGGCGGGCTGCGGGCACGTTTGCACAAAGCCGTGACAACCCAACCAACGGAGCAGCCATGACCCCCGAGCCTCGCCTCAGCCCCGGCTTTTGGCGGGACAAATCGCTGCATAAACTGTCGCAGTCGGAATGGGAGGCCCTCTGTGACGGCTGCGGGCGATGCTGCTTGCATAAGCTGGAAGATGCCGATAGCGGCGAGGTGTACTACACCGACGTCGCTTGCAGGCTGCTTGATTTGCGTTCATGTACCTGCAGCGATTATCCCCGCCGTCATAAGAAGGTGCCCGACTGCGTGCAGCTCACGCCCTTCGAGCCCGAAGTATTCGCCTGGCTGCCGTCGACTTGCGCCTACCGCCGTTTGCACGAAGGGCGACCCTTGGCGGATTGGCATTATCTTGTCTGCGGCGACCGTGACCGTGTGCATCACGCAGGCATCTCGGTGCGCGGCCGAGCCGTTCCCGAACGCCTCTTCCAGCAACTGAGTGCGCGCGTGGTCAGCTGGCCGGCCTGAGGGCGTTGCCCGATCTTGCAAGGGCATAGTTTTATGCGCATCAAACCGAATCAACTAGCCGCCCATCTGCAGGCACAAGCCCTTGCCTCGATTTACCTGGTGAGCGGCAACGAGCCCCAGCAAGTGCTGGAGGCCATGGATGCGGTGCGCCGCCAAGCCAAAACGCGGGGCTTCACCGAGCGCGAGACGTTTCTGGTGGGACCGGGGTTTGACTGGCAGCAATTGCTGGCCACCAGCCAAAGTTTGTCACTCTTTGCCGAACGCCGCTTGCTGGAATTGCATCTGCCAGAGCCCAAACCGGGAAACGAGGGCGCGAAAGCACTGGCTGCGTTTGCGGCAACGCCCCCGGCCGATGTGATATTGTTGATCCAAACGGGGCGGTTACCGGCGGACACCACTAAAGCACGGTGGTTTACCGCACTTGACAAGGCCGGCGTGGTGGTCCAAGTGTGGCCGCTGGAAGGCCAGGCGCTCACGGCCTGGCTCAGCAGTCGCATGCAGGCCGAAGGCCTGCGGCCTGATCAGGAGGCAGTGCAGCTGTTGGCTGAGAGGGTGACCGGTAATCTGCCTGCGGCTGTGCAGGAAATCGAAAAACTGCGTCTGATCCAAGGTGCCGGGCCAGTGGATGCGGCAGCCGTGCTCGCCGCGGTGACCGACAATGCGCGCTATGATGTGTTCGATCTGACCCGCGCCGCCTTGCTCGGCGAGGCCAAACGAGTGGTGCAGACCCTGGCAGGCTTGCGGGCCGAGGCAGTCGAGCCGGCCCTGATCAATTGGGCGCTGACACGCGAAATCCGTGAGCTGGCGGCCATTGCAGTCGCCGTCCAGCGGGGCGAGACGGCCCAGGCGCGGCTCGCCAAGGTCTCCCCCCAACCGCGGCGCAAGCAGCTGCAGCAGGCCTGGCATCGCAGTGATACGGCGCGTTGGCCCCAGTTACTGCAAGCCTGTGCGCGCCTGGACCGTATCGTCAAAGGCCAGGCCCCAGGCAATCCGTGGGATGAGTTGCTACACTTGGGCCTGCAGGTATGCGGCCAGGCCCCGGTAAGAGGCGGCCCGCAGGCATTCGCGACGGCTGGGTCATTTTTTCTGAACAGCGCTACAGTACAACAAGCATGACTGACACGAATCCCGATACGACAACCTCCATTGCAGCGGCGATGACCGAAATCGGGCAACAGGCTCGGCAGGCATCGCGGGCTATGGCCAAGGCAAGCACCGCGAGCAAGAATCAAGCATTGCAAGCGACAGCCCAGGCCATCGAGCAGCAGGCCGAGACGCTGCAAGCGGCCAACGCCAAAGATCTCGCTGCGGGCGAGGCCAATGGCCTGGACGCAGCCCTGCTTGATCGCCTGCGTTTGACGCCCGCGCGCATTGAAGCCATGGCCACCGGTCTGCGGCAAATCGCGAGCCTTGCCGATCCGGTGGGTGAAATCGCCAACCTGGCTGCCCGCCCTTCGGGGATTCAAGTCGGTCAAATGCGGGTCCCCCTGGGAGTGATCGGCATCATCTATGAATCACGCCCGAACGTGACCGCCGATGCCGCGGGTCTTTGCTTGAAATCGGGCAACGCCGCTATTTTGCGCGGCGGCTCGGAAGCGCTCCATTCTAACCTAGCGATTGCCGAATGCATCGCCACTGGTCTCAAGCAAGCGGGGCTGCCGCGAGCGGCCGTGCAAGTATTGGCAACCACCGACCGACAAGCGGTGGGCGAACTGTTACGGCTTAACGAGCTGATCGATGTCATCGTACCGCGGGGAGGCAAAGGCTTGATCGAACGCATCAGCCGGGAGTCGTCCATCCCGGTGATCAAGCATCTCGACGGCGTTTGTCATGTCTATATCGATGTAGCGGCCGATTTGACCACAGCTCGGCGGGTGGCCGTCAATGCCAAGACCCAGCGTTTCGGCACCTGTAACACCATGGAAACGCTGCTCGTCGCCGAGGTGGTGGCTGATGAATGCCTGCCAGAAATTGCTCAGGAGCTGCTCGAGGCGGGCGTGGCAATCCGGGGCTGCGAGCGAACGTGCCGGATTCTGCCGATGGCGAACCCGGCCAGCGAAGCGGATTGGTCGACGGAATACCTCGCTCCGATACTGGCGGTCAAGGTCGTGGCGAATCTGGATGTCGCGATCGAACATATTAATCACTATGGCTCGCAGCATACCGATGCGATCATCACCGAGGATTATCGGCATGCCTGGCAATTTCTCCGCGAAGTCGATTCGAGCTCGGTGATGGTCAATGCTTCGACCCGATTCGCCGACGGCTTCGAATATGGCCTAGGCGCCGAGATCGGGATCAGCACGGATAAGCTGCACGCCCGCGGACCGGTTGGTCTGCATGGCTTGACCACCCAGAAATTCATTGTATTAGGCAGCGGGCAGATTCGATCTTAATGATTTTCTCGGATTACGCTGCAAGTAGTGGCGGTTAGGATGATCGGCATCCTCGGCGGCACGTTCGATCCCATTCACTTCGGCCATCTGCGCCCGGCACTGGAGCTATTGGAGCAGCTCGACCTAGCGGCGATCCGCTTGATCCCCTGCCGCATACCGCCGCATCGGGGTGAGCCTGTCGCCTCCCCCGAGCATCGTTTGCGCATGGCAGAACTGGCGGTGGCCGACGAGCCGCGCCTGCAAGTCGACAACCGCGAGCTGCTGCGCGATGGCCCGTCGTTCAGTGTGGATACGCTGCGCAGCCTGCGCCGGGACCTGGGTGATGAGCAACCTTTGGCCTTGATTATGGGGATGGATGCCTTTCATGGGCTGTCGAGCTGGCATCGCTGGCAGGAACTAACCGATCTGGCGCATTTGCTGGTAACTTATCGCCCCGGCGCGCCGGTGCCGCGTGATGGTCAATTGGGGCGCTGGGTCTGCGTGTCCCAGGCCGGTCATGTGGATGCCTTGCGCGAGCGGCCGGCCGGCGGCCTGCTGATCTGGGCCGTCACCCAGCTCGATATTTCGGCCACGGCGATTCGCGAATTGGTAAGCCGCGGCGAGAGCGCCCGCTACCTGCTGCCGGATGCAGTCTGGAACTATATTCGCGAACAGCGTTTGTATCGTAGTTAGCCACGTGTCGCAGCGGATTTTTTTGCAGCGGCCGGGTCGAATTCATTCGAGCCGGCCGACTACCCAAAAGGCCAAATGACGGAGACGCATGCAGAAGCGATTAACTGATGTCGTACTGACGGCCCTGGAGGAAATGAAGGGTCAAAATATTGTCATACTCGATGTTATCGGCAAAACCTCGGTGACCGATTATATGGTCATCGTGACGGGCACGTCGGAGCGCCACGTCAAATCCCTTGCCGACGCGGTGATCCAGCAAGCCAAGCGGGCCGGGACTGCCCCGCTTGGGGTGGAGGGCGAACAGGCCGCCGACTGGATCGTGGTTGACCTCGGGGAAGCAGTCGTGCATGTCATGCTGCCGCAAACCCGGGATTTTTATAATCTGGAAAAACTCTGGTCGGTCATGGAGATGGCGACCGAGGCCAGCGCAAGCGCGCCCTAACCGGTGCGCATCCGCCTGCGCGCAGTGGGCACCCGCCTGCCGGCTTGGGTGCAGAGCGGTTTTGCCGAGTATGCCAAGCGGCTGCCGCACCAATGCGCCTTACAACTGGAAGAGATTGCCCTGGCCCCGCGCGGCAAGGGCGCCGAGCCGCACAAGGCCAAGGCCAGCGAATGCCAACGGCTGCTGGCCGGCACGACCGAACAACATTTGCTGATCGCTGTGGACGAGCGCGGCCAGCTATGGTCGACTCAGAAATTGGCCGAGCACCTGCAGGCCTGGCTGCAGGACGGATGCGAGCCAATCTTACTGGTTGGCGGCCCGGATGGCCTGACGGACGTTTGTCGAGCCCGGGCCACACATATATGGTCATTGTCGGCTCTGACCCTGCCCCATGGCCTGGTCCGAATTATCCTTGCCGAGCAGGTTTATCGGGCTTGGAGTATATTGCAGCATCACCCGTATCACCGTGCAGGCTATTAAGCTGCAGTCATTATGAGTCAATATTGAATAGCCATCGCCAATCGCAAGTGGAAGCTAAATGAATGATGCCGATATGACGCAAGCCCAGGTCAATAACAGCGCATCCCAGTTAGTGCTGGCCTCGGCATCACCACGGCGCAGTGAGCTACTGCAGCAGCTTGGCCTGCAGTTTCGCAGCCTGGCCGTAGCGGTCGACGAAACGCCGAATCTCAACGAAGATCCCGAACGCTACGTGCGCCGCCTAGCCCAGGCCAAGGCCATGCTCGGCTGGGAGCAGGACCATTCCGACCTGCCCGTGCTCGGTGCGGACACGGCCGTGGTAGTCGATGACGAAATCCTGGGCAAGCCCGCTGATCGTGGCCAAGCCGTTGAGATGCTGGAACGGCTCGCGGGGCGCAGTCATCATGTCTTTACCGGCGTGGCTTTAGTACGTGGTGAGCAAGTGGCCATGCGAGTCGCCCGAACTCGGGTGAGTTTTCGCGAGCTGTCGCGGGCTGAGATCGAAACCTACTGGGAAACCGGCGAGCCGGCCGACAAGGCCGGCGGCTATGCCATTCAGGGCCTGGGGGCGATCTTCGTGCGGCGCATCGACGGCAGCTATTCCGCGGTGATGGGCCTGCCCTTGTTCGAAACCGCGGACTTGCTGGAAACCCTCGGCATGCCGGTGCTGGGCATTATCTCCGCCATGGGTCAGCGGCCGGCTTTCCTGTGACAGCCACGGCGCAGGAGTGACGGCTCGTGACCGCTGAAATCCTGTTCAATGTCACGCCCCAGGAGACCCGGGCCGCCATTGTCGAAAATGGCGTGCTGCAGGAGCTGTGTGTCGAACGGGCGCGGCGCCGCGGTCTGGTCGGCAATATTTACCGCGGCCGGGTATGTCGTGTATTACCCGGTATGGAAGCGGCATTCGTCGATATCGGTTTGGAGCGCACCGCTTTTCTGCATGCCTCGGATGTCGCCAGTGTTACCCAGGAAGAGCAGCCCGACAGCGAGCACAGCCCCAACGAGCCCATCGACCGCCTGCTGCATGAAGGCCAGCAAGTCTTAGTTCAAGTGATCAAGGACCCGCTGGGCACCAAAGGCGCCCGCCTGACCACCCATATCACCGTCCCCTCGCGCTATCTCGTGCTCATGCCCAATGCGCATAACATCGGCGTATCGGCGCGCATTGAAGACGACAACGAACGTCATCGCTTGAAAGAGATCATGCAGCAGCATGCTGGCGAACAAGGCATCGAATACGGCTGCATCGTGCGCACCGCTGCCGAGAGTGTCTGCCGCGACGCCCTGTGCCGGGATTTGGACTTCCTGCTCAAGCTCTGGCAAGGCATCAGCGAAACCGCAGCGATGGTCCCGGCGGGCTCGCTGGTTTACAGCGATCTGCCGTTGGTGCTGCGGACCCTGCGGGACCTGGTGGATGTCGAGGTGGAGCGCGTGGCCTTGGATTCTCACGAGACGGTGCAGCAGGTCCGCGAGTTTGCCAGTCAATACATTCCGGAAATGGCCGGACGCATCGAACAATACACCGGCGAGCGGCCCCTGTTCGATCTGCACGGCATCGAAGACGAGATTCAAAAAGCCTTAGAGCGCAAAGTTCAGCTCAAATCCGGGGGCTATCTGATCATTGATCAGACCGAAGCCATGACCACTATCGATGTCAATACCGGCGGGTTCGTCGGCCATCGCAATCTCGAAGAAACCATCTTCAAGACCAATCTGGAAGCCGCTCAAGCCATCGCCCGACAGCTGCGCCTGCGCAATCTCGGCGGGATTATCATCATCGATTTTATCGATATGACCCAGGAGGAACACAAACGCCAGGTGATGCGGGCGCTGGAAAAAGCCCTGGAGCGCGATCATGCCAAAAGCCATATTTGCGATGTCTCGCAACTCGGGCTGGTGGAGATGACCCGCAAGCGCACCCGCGAAAGCCTCGAGCATACCTTGTGTGAGCCCTGTCCGACCTGCGGCGGCCGGGGGCATATCAAGACCGCCGAGACGGTCTGCTATGAAATGTTTCGGGAAATCCTGCGGGCGGCCCGGCAATTCGATGCCCGGGAGCTGCTGGTGCTGGCCTCGCAAGAAGTGGTCGACCTCTTGCTCGACGAGGAATCGACGAGCTTGGCGGAGCTCCAGGAATTGTTGGGCGTGCCGGTCAAGTTCCAAGTCGAGGGCTTGTATACCCAGGAGCAATTCGATGTGGTCTTGGTCTGATAAGCTGTAATTTAAGTGGCGACTCTGAAACGACGGGAGGGGAAACAATGAGCAAGGTCGCGGCGATCCAAATGGCCTCCGGCCTGCAGGTGCAAGGGAATTTGCTCGAAGCGGGACGGTTGATCACGGCGGCGGTCGACGCCGGCGCGGAACTGGTGGTCCTGCCGGAAAATTTCGCCTTGATGGGGGCAACTGAGCAGGATAAGGTCAAGCAGCGTGAAGCGCCTGGCGAAGGCCCGATTCAGGCCTTTTTGGCCGAACAGGCCCGCACGCATGGCATCTGGCTGGTCGGCGGGACGGTCCCGCTGGCGGCGACGGTACCAGACAAAATTCATGCCGCCTGCCTGGTATTCAATCCGCAAGGCGAACAGGTCGCGCGCTATGACAAGATTCACTTGTTCGACGTCAACATTCCGCAAAGCAACGAACGCTACGAGGAATCCGCCACGATCGAGCCTGGCAACAGCGGGGTTACGCTGGATACCCCATGGGGCCGGCTGGGCTTGGCTGTGTGTTACGACCTGCGCTTCCCCGAGCTATTTCGGCTCCTGCTCGAGCAGGGCGCCGAATTCATCGCCCTGCCGGCGGCGTTTACCGCGGTAACCGGTAAGGCCCATTGGGAATGCCTGCTGCGGGCGCGTGCCATTGAGAACATGATGTATATCATCGCTGCCGCCCAAGGGGGGTTCCATCTCAATGGCCGGGAAACCTACGGTGACAGTCTGATCGTCGACCCTTGGGGCAACGTGCTCGAGCGGCGCATGCGCGGCAATGGCGTGGTCGCGGCCGAGCTCGATGCCGATTTTCAGGCCAACACCCGCAGCCGCTTTCCGGCCATCCAGCATCGGCGCATCGTCTGTGGACATAACCTGTCATGAATGCCCTGGCGCTCGCTCGCGACCGGCTGTTAAGTCCGGCCGGCCTGGATGAGAACGATCTTGAACGGGCCCTGGGCAATATGTTGGGGGGGACCGTGGATGGCGGTGACGTGTATTGTCAATATGCCTGCAGTGAATCCTGGGGCTTGGAAGACGGTATCGTCAAACACGGCCATTTCGGCATCAGCCAAGGCATTGGTGTGCGGGCCTTAAGTGGCGAGCAGACCGGCTTTGCCTATACCGACCAACTGGCACCGCCGAGTTTGCAACAGGCGGCGCGCATGGCGCGGGCCATCGGCCGCCAGGGCGGCAGCAGCGCTGTGCCTGTCGTGCCAGCCCGGCCAGCAGACAAAAAACTGTACCCCCCCGTCGATCCCGTAGGGAGTGTGACCGCCGCCGCCAAGCTCGAGTTACTGCAGACACTGGATGCCGAGGCGCGGCGCTATGACCCGCGGGTCTCGCAGGTGATGGCCAACCTCAACGGCGGTTACGAGATCATTTTGGTCATGACCAGTGAGGGCTTGCTGACTGCTGATTTCCGCCCCTTGGTACGACTGCAGGTAACGGTAATCGCCGAGGCTGATGGCCAGCGCGAACGGGCCAGTGCCGGGGGCGGCGGCCGTGTGGACTATGCTTATTTCTCGGCGCCCGAGCGAGGCTTGGCCTATGCACGCGAAGCGGCCCGTAAAGCCGTGCTCAAGCTGGAGGCTGTACCGGCGCCGGCGGGCACCATGCCAGTAATCCTGGGTCCGGGCTGGCCAGGGGTGTTGCTGCATGAAGCTGTGGGACACGGCCTGGAAGGCGACTACAACCGCAAGGGCACCTCGGCGTTCGCTGGCCGTCTCGGTGAACGGGTCGCTGCCGCCGGCGTGACGGTTGTCGATGACGGCAGCCTGCCGGACCGGCGCGGCTCCCTGCAGATCGACGACGAAGGCACCGCGTCCGGCCGCACGGTTTTGATCGACAACGGCATACTCAAAGGTTATCTGCAGGATCGCCTGAACGCCCGCTTAATGGGCATGGCCCCCACTGGCAACGGCCGTCGCCAGTCCTTCGCCCATCGGCCCCTGCCGCGCATGACCAATACCTTTATGCTGGCGGGCACCCATACCCCCGAAGCCATCCTGGCCTCGGTTGACAAGGGTCTGTATGCCGTGAATTTCGGTGGCGGCCAGGTCGATATCACCTCGGGCAAATTCGTATTTACCGCCGACGAAGCCTATCTGATCGAAAACCATCGGGTCACCCGTCCGGTCAAGGGCGCGACGCTGATCGGCAGTGGTCCCGAGGTACTCAATCAGGTCAGTTTGATCGGTAATGATCTATCCCTAGATGATGGTATCGGCACCTGCGGCAAGCAGGGTCAAAGTGTGCCGGTGGGCGTCGGTCAGCCTACCCTGCGCGTCGATCAATTAACCGTCGGCGGGACGCAGCCATCATCGATGCCTTAA